>JAQGJH010000103.1 GCA_028290705.1 Hyphomicrobiales bacterium | reverse complement strand
TCGGTGCGGCTCGCGACAACTTCTCGTTCATGCCCAGCACGTTCTACGGCGCTGGTCACTGGTCGTCCTTCGCCAACGGCGCCAAGCAGCTCGCCTACACCGCCGTTCTCGGCGGCGGCCTGAGCGTGACTGTCGCCATCCAAGACGCGACGGATACGACGGCTGGCGGTGTTTCCGCGGCCAACGTGATCGACGGCTTCGGCGCTCCCGGCGGCGTGCTCTACTCCTACAACAACCTGCCGCAGCTCAACGGTCGCGTTGACTTCGAGCAGGGCTGGGGCTCCGCCTCGGTCATGGGCGCGGTCGGCAAGGCCGTCGGCGTGAACCCGCTCGCCACCTACGACACGGACAAGACCGTCTGGGCCGTCGGCGCGGGCCTCAAGGTCAACCTGCCGATGCTCGCTGCTGGCGACGTCCTCTGGTTGAACGCCGCTTACGCGGATGGCATGACCGAGTACACGACCAACTGGACGAGCTTCAAGAGCTCCGACACGCGTCGCAACGTCGGCGGCTACGTCGTGAACCATCCGTCGTGGATCAACACGACCGATGCTCTCGGCAACGCCAAGATCGAGACGCTCAAGTCCTGGAACCTCGCCGCGGTCTTCTCGCACTACTGGACCCCGTCGATCCGCCACTCGTTCCTGGCCAGCTACGGCCAGATCGACAGCACGCGCAACTCGCGCGCTCTGACGACCGGCACGACCGGCGCCTTCGGTGACGCCACCGTCTGGAACCTCGGCACGCAGCTCGCCTGGCTCCCGGTTCGCAACTTCGAAATCGGTGTTGAAGTGCTCTACGCCCGCGTCGAGCAGGACATCCGCCGCACCGTCGTCGCTCCTGGCCCGTTCGCGCCTGCCGGCACGATCGTGACCCGCGAAAAGGAAGGCAACTGGACCGGCCGCATGCGCGTCGAGCGCACGTTCTGATCCAGCCTCCCGGGTCTTCGGACCCTGGAACGCTCATCCAAGGCCCCGGTGCGCAAGCGCCGGGGTTTTCTTCGTTTAGAGGGTTCGACTTCTGATTCTATTGGCGATCTGGTCGTTCTGAGCGCGCGTGGCGTGCGGAATCGCTGATTTCGTCCTGTGTCACGCCCGACACAGGCTCAAGCGAAAGCGTAACAATTGGGCCTGTCGGGATGTTTTTGCGAGACGACTCGCGACGCCATGGGTAGGGTCGACGAAGCGAACGGGGATATGCCGGGAGCAACCGGCCGAGGCCATGCAGGTCGCGGTCCGGGTTTTCAGGATTGGTGGAAGACTTGTCCGGGGGCGTTTGCCCGATGCGGCCAGGTCGGAACCGCTCCGCTCGTCATTTGATGAATTTTTTTTTGGAGGTCTCATATGAAGCTCGTCAAGAGCCTTCTTCTCGGCTCCGCCACGGCGTTCGTGGCTGCCGCCGGCGCCCAGGCTGCCGATCTGCCCTCGCGCAAGGCTGCCCCGGCGTCCTACGTCAAGATCTGCGACGCCTATGGCGCAGGCTTCTTCTACATTCCGGGAACCGACACCTGCGTGAAGATCGGTGGACGCGTCCGCGCCGACTACACGTTCTCGGCGGCTCAGTCGAGCTTCACGGCCGGCTCGATCAACGGCACCACGGGCGTCAAGACCAACACGACCGGCGTCAACAAGAATGCCGCCAACCTCTACGGCTGGGAAGCTCGCGGCCGCGTCGATCTCGACGCCCGCACGCCGACCGCCTGGGGTACGGTCCAGACCGTGTTGTCGCTCCGTCTCGCCCGCACCACCGGCGTTCTCGCCGCCGAAGGCCCGGGTCTGTCTTCCGCGTCCGCTTCGCCGACGCTCGAGGCTGCCTACATTCGCTTCGCCGGCTTCACCTTCGGCGCTGCCCGCGACAACTTCTCGTTCATGCCCAGCACGTTTTATGGCGCGGGTCACTGGTCGTCCTTCGCCAACGGCGCCAAGCAACTCGCCTATACCGCGACCTTCGGCGGCGGCATGAGCCTGACGGTTGCCGTGCAGGACGCGACGGACACGACGGCTGGCGGCGTCTCGGCTGCTTCCGCGCTGTTCGCGGCTCCGGCCGGCGTCGCCTACGCCTACAACAACCTGCCGCAGATCAACGGTCGTTTCGACATCGACCAGAGCTGGGGTTCGGCTTCGATCGTCGGCGCGGTCGGCAAGGCCGTCGGCGTGAACCCGCTCGCCACCTACGACACGGACAAGACCGTGTGGGCCGTCGGCGCGGGCCTCAAGGTCAACCTGCCGATGCTCGCCGCCGGCGACGTCCTCTGGTTGAACGCCGCTTACGCGGACGGCATGACCGAGTACACGACCAACTGGACGAGCTTCAAGAGCTCCGACACGCGTCGCAACGTGGGCGGCTTCGTCACCAACCATCCGTCGTGGATCAACACGACCGACGGTCTCGGCAATGCCAAGCTCGAGACGCTCAAGTCCTGGGTCGTCGCGGGTGTGTTCTCGCACTTCTGGACGCCGTCGATCCGTCACTCGTTCCTCGCCAGCTACGGCAAGATCGAAGGCACGACGGGCTTCGAAGGGCGTGGTTTACGCGTTGGGGCCCAATAACGCGTCACTCGGCGCCTTCGGCGACGCTACGGTGTGGAATCTCGGTACCCAGCTCGCCTGGCTGCCAATCCGCAACTTCGAGATCGGCGTGGACGTTCTCTATGCCCGCGTCGAGCAGGACATTCGCCGCACGGTCGCGGCTCCGGGCGCTTTTGCTCTCGGCGCGTCCAGCGTGACCCGCGAAAAGGAAGGCAACTGGACCGGCCGCATGCGGGTCGAGCGCACCTTCTGATCCGAACGCTTCAACGTTCCGATCTCCACAGCATCCGAGAGGCCCTGGCGTGCAAGCGCCGGGGCCTTTTCTTTCGTCGGCTGCCGGGAGGACAGCGCCAGGGGAATGGTCATTCAGCCAACTGTGGCAGCTTGGCCACAAGGCGCGGTCAAAGCCCTTCCGGTAGGCAAGCTGATCAATTTGGGCGCGACGACCCGCCATTGCAAAGCTACAGTTTGGGATGCGAACGGAATCACCCGGGAGCAACCGAGCTGGTGGCGCCAGCTGCAAGGCTCGGATTTTCAGAATTGGTGGCGGGTTTGTTCGGGGGCGTTAGCCCGATGCGGACACATCCAATCCCGTTCCCTTGTCCATTTTTGATTGATTTCTGGAGATCATCTATGAAGCTCATCAAGAGCCTCTTCCTCGGTTCGACGGCCGTCCTCGTGGCGTCGGCCGGCGCGCAGGCCGCCGACCTGCCTTCCCGCAAGGCCGCTCCCGCCTCCTACGTCAAGATCTGCGACGCCTATGGCGCAGGCTTCTTCTATATTCCCGGCACCGACACCTGCGTGAAAATCGGCGGGCGCGTTCGCGCCGATTATGCCTTCACGGCCAAGCAGACGACCTTCGCGTCCGGCACGATCGACGGCACCACCGGCGCTCGCACGAATACCCCCCTGACGCCCGCCAATGCGCAGAACACCTATGGCTGGGAAGCTCGCGGCCGCGTCACGCTCGATGCGCGCACGCCGACCGCCTGGGGCACCGTCCAGACCGTGATGGCGCTGCGACTCGCCCGCACCAACGGCGTTCTCGAGAACGGCAACGCGACCGGTATCAACAACAAGACCGGCGCGGTTCTGGAGGCGGCCTACATCCGCTTCGCGGGCTTCACCTTCGGCGCGGCGCGAGACAATTTCGTTTCGCCTCCCGGTAACGCCTATGCCAACGGCCTGTGGTCGTCCTTCGGCAATGGCGCCAAGCAACTCGCTTACACGGCGACGTTCGGCGGCGGTCTGAGCGCGACCGTTGCGATCCAGGATTCGACCGACACCACCTTCGGCGCCGGCGCGGTGAGCTATTTCGCCCCGACCCTGACGCATGCCTACAACAACCTTCCGCAGTTCAACGGCCGCATCGACCTCGAGCAGTCCTGGGGGTTGGCGTCCGTCGCGGGTGTCGTCGGCAAGGCCGTCGGCGTCAACTCGACCGCCGCCTTCGATATCGACAAGACCGTCTACGCCCTGGGCGCCGGCGTGAAGATCAACCTGCCGATGCTGGCCGCCGGCGACGCGCTCTGGCTCAATGCCGGGTATGCGGATGGCATGACCGAATATACGACGCAGTGGGGCAGCTACCGCGGCGCCGACGTGGCGCGTAACATCGGTGGCTTCGTCAGCAACGCGCCGTCGTTCCTGTTCAGCACAAACGGCGTCAACCCGACGATCGAAACGGTCAAGTCCTGGAACCTGGCGGCGGCTTTCGAGCATTACTGGACCCCGTCGATCCGTCACTCGATCTTCGCGTCGTACGGCGCCATCGAGGGCACGGCTTCCTCGAAGGCGCGCGTCTACGTCGGCGGCACCAATGGTCTGGCCGTGAACAGCGGCTTTGGCGATGCGAAGATGTGGACGGCCAGCACGCAGATCGCGTGGCTGCCGGTCAAGAACTTCGAAATCGGCGTGGAAGCTCTCTATTCGCGTCATGAGCAGGACGTTCGTCGCACGGTCGTCAACCCGGGCGCAGTCGCTCTCGGAGCCACCGCGGTGACCCGTGAAAAGCAGGGCAACTGGACCGGCCGCATGCGCGCCGAGCGCACGTTCTAATCCAGGTTGGGCCCAGACGGGCCTGGCTCTGAGCTGTCAGAGGATGGAAGCTTCGGCCTCCATCCGAAACCCCGGCGCGTGAGCGGCGGGGTTTTTTGCTTTTCGGGCATGACCGATGGGGCGCTTTCCGGCGAAGCCATTTGGCTCTATGAGTGCGACAGGCGCGGAGCCGCGTCGAGTTTTGCCGGGGTTGAGCATGAGCGACATTCGCGGGGCGGGTCGGTTCGAGCGGATCGCCTTTCTCTCGTCCGGCACTCCGGAGGCGGACGCCGCGCGTGACGAACTCGCGGCCGCCTACGGCAATTACTCGTCCGACACGGCCGATGTGATCGTGGCGCTGGGCGGCGATGGCCTGATGCTCCAGACCCTTCACCGCTTCATGGGTGCGAAGAAGCCCATCTACGGCATGAACCGGGGGTCGGTCGGCTTCCTGATGAACGAATATTCGACCGAGGGCCTGCGCGAACGCCTCGGGTCGGCCGAGCCGTCAATCGTCCATCCGCTGATCATGCGGGCGACCGACGTCCATGGGGAGATCATGACGGCCCGGGCGATCAACGAGGTTTCGGTTCTGCGTCAGTCGTTCCAGGCGGCCAAGATGCGGATCTCGATCGACGGGACCGAGCGACTGGCGGAACTGGTGGCCGATGGACTCTTGGTGGCGACGCCGGCGGGATCGACTGCCTACAATCTCTCGGCCAATGGGCCGATCCTCCCCCTCGACGCGCCGCTCATGGCTTTGACGCCGATCTCGGCTTTTCGCCCGCGCCGTTGGCGCGGTGCGCTTTTGTCGGACCGTGCACGGGTGACCATCGAGGTGCTGGAAGCCGACAAGAGGCCGATCGCCGCCGTGGCGGATCATTTCGAGATCAAGAACGTGCTGCGCGTCGAAATCGCAATGGACCACGACACCGGCTTGGTGCTGCTGCACGATCCGGGACACTCGCTGGACGAGCGGATCCTGCGCGAACAGTTCGGCTACTAGCCTCAGGCGTCAATTTCGGCCGGCTGGGCGAGTTCGCCGATGCGCCGCCACGTCGCCACATCCTTGATCACGAACCCGTAGCTGGTGCGTTGCACGAGCTCTTTTTCCTCGAGGCGCAGCAACTTGCGGCGCAGGGTCTCGCGCGGAATCTCGAGATAATCCGAAAGGGACACGATGTTGGCGGGCTTGACGAACATCAGACCGCCGGGCTGCTGATCGAAGTTCAATCGCCCGAGTGCAAAGAAGATGATGATCTCGTCGAAATCTATCCCGTGCCGCCCCTTGAGGCTGCTCATCAACTTGAACATCTTCGCGGCATAGCGCGCGAGGCTCGCGAGTTCATTTTTTTCAACCAAAGCCAGTCTCCCTATCGGCACCTAAGCTAGACAGGAAGCTTAACAATTTCAACCGGCAAAGCTCTGGGTGGTAAAGCGTTAGCTTAGACGTGGCAGTTGGGCGGCTAGACAGCCGCGAGGCGCGACACCCTCACGTGGCACAGGGAAGCGGGTGTGACATTGATGCAGATCAAAATGCTAGGGCTTGGTGTTGGAGGGTGATAAACAGAGCGGGATCACGCACTTGTCATCAAAGGCATCCTCATGGCCGGCCTTCGAGAATCTCCTTCTATGCAGCCCCTGGCAATCTGTCCGAATGCCAAGGTCGCAGTGCACTGCGACCAGTGCCGGGTTCGCACGCTCAGCGTGTGTGGTGCGCTCGATCATGACGAACTGCTTCAACTCGACCGAATGTCGCGGCCGCTGATCTGCACGGCCCGCGAGACGCTGTTCGAGCAGGACGAGCCCGCCGAGGCGGTTTACAACATCACCTCAGGATCGGCGCGCCTTTACAAGCTGCTGCCGGACGGACGGCGCCAGATCGTCGGCTTCGCGCTTCCGGGTGACTTTCTCGGGCTTTCCATGGCCGAGAAAAACGAGTTCTCCGCCGATGCGCTGACGCCCCTGACCGCATGCCAATTCTCCCGGACGGCGTTTTCCGACTTTCTGGACCGGTCGCCGCATCTCATGCGCCGCCTGCACGAGCAGGCCAGCCACGAACTGACGATGGCGCAGGATCAAATGGTGATCCTCGGCCGCCGCACCGCCGAGGAGAAGGTTGCGGCCTTCCTGATCGGCTTGCGCAAGCGCTGGGCGCGGCTGTCGACCACGTCGGTGACCATTCCGCTGCCGATGACCCGGCAGGACATTGGCGACTTCCTCGGCCTGACGGTCGAGACGGTGAGCCGCATGCTGACGCGGCTGGCTCGCGAGAAGGTCATCCTGATCGTGCCGGATGGCGTGCGCCTGCTCGACGTGGCCAAGATCGAGGCTCTGGCGGAGTCCTGAGTCGCCTGGCCTGCCGCGGCTCTTGGGCGCGGTCGAGGTTCCGGGGTGTCCGGACGGGCCGCCTGCGCTATTCTCCGGCCTCGACTGCTTTTGTGCACGAGGCCGCCTCAACATGAACGTTCCGATCGATTCAGCCCATCTCGCGACCATGAAGTTCGGCGTGGGCCAGTCCGTTCCCCGGGCAGAAGATCCGGCACTCATCCGCGGCGAGGGCTGCTACACGGACGATGTCTCCGTGGCGGGGCAGGTTTACCTTTCCATGGTGCGCAGCCCTCATGCGCATGGCGTGATCCGCGGAATCGATGTGTCGGTGGCGCGCTCCATGCCGGGCGTGCTCGCGATCTATACCGGACGCGACCTGCTGGCTGCCGGCTACAAGCCGCAGACCTGCCGGCTCACCGTCAACAATGCCGACGGCACGCCCATGCGCAAGACTTACCGGCACGCGCTGGCGACCGACAAGGTGCGGTTCGTCGGCGATCCGGTCGCCTGCGTGGTCGCGCGCAGCGATCACGAGGCGCTAGACGCCGCCGAGGCCGTGCTGCTCGACATCGAGGTGCTGGACTGCGTGGTGGAGTCGCGCGACGCGGCGGCGCCCGGTGCGCCGCTTCTCTATGACGACGTCCCGGACAACATTTCGGTGGATTTCCGCTCGGGCGACGCCGCCAAGGTCGCCGAGGCCTTCGAGCGCGCCGCGCATGTGACGCGGCTCCATCTCTTCAACAACCGCATCGTCGTCAATCCCATGGAGGTGCGGGCGGTCGTGGCGCAATACGAGCCCGAAAGCCAGCGCTTCGTCATGCATATTCCGACGCAGGGCGTGTCCGGCTCGCGCGCGGCCGTGGCGGACGTTCTAAACGTTCCGCCCGAAAAGGTGCGCATCCTGGCGAAAAACGTCGGCGGCTCATTCGGCATGAAGCCGGCGATCTTCCCTGAGTATATCTGCGCGGCGCATGCGGCGCGCGATCTCGGCCTGCCGGTCAAATGGAACGACACGCGGTCGGATTCCTTCGTGTCGGATCATCACGGCCGGGATCATGAATTCTCGCTCGCACTGGCGCTCGACGCGGACGGGCATTTTCTGGCGGTTCGCGCCGACGGGACGGCCAATCTCGGCGCCTATCTGACGGGCTTCGGGCCTCTCATTCCGACCGTCAACGTCAGCAAGCATCTGGCGTCGTGCTATCGAACGCCCTTGATCGAGGTGCATACGCGCGGGGTTCTGACCAACACCGTGCCGACGACGGCCTACCGCGGGGCCGGCCGGCCCGAAGGTAATTATTACCTCGAACGCCTGATCGACACGGCTGCGCGGGAAATGGGAATTGATGCTGCCGAGTTGCGGCGGCGCAACCATATCGCGCCGGAGCAGATGCCCTACAAGGCCGCCTCCGGCGCGACTTACGACAGCGGCGAGTTCGCCGCCGTGCTGCAGGAAGCGCTCGACGCGGCCGATTGGGACGGCTTCGACGCGCGCTTGGCCGATAGCGCGGCGCGCGGCCTGTGGCGCGGACGTGGCATCGGGCAATTCCTCGAAGTGACCGCGCCGCCCTCGAAGGAACTCGGCGCCATTCGCTTCGATCCGGACGGCGGCGTCACGTTGACCACCGGCACGCACGATCACGGGCAGGGGCACCTGACGTCCTTCGCCCAGATCGTGTCGGAGCGGCTGGGCGTGCCCTTCGAGGCCGTGCGGCTGATGCAGACGGATTCGGACGCCGTGACGGGCGGCGGCGGCACGGGCGGCTCGAAGTCGCTGATGGCGAGCGGAACGGCCTTTTACGAGGCCAGCGACCTGGTGATCGAGAAGGCTCGCCGGGCCGCAGCTCATTTGCTCGAAGCCGCCGAAAGCGACATCGAATTCACCGCGGGAGCCTTCGCCATCGCGGGCACGGATCGCACTATTGGCGTGATCGACATCGCGCGTCGACTTGCGAACGCGGAGGCATTGCCAGAGGGCGTTCCGGAAACGCTCGACGTTTCGCACGTGCACGAATCCTCGCCCTCGACCTTCCCGAATGGCTGTCACATCGCCGAAGTGAAAATCGACCCCGAAACCGGCCACGTCGCGGTGGTGAAATACACAAGCGTCAACGACTTTGGCACCCTGGTGAACCCGCTGATCGTCGCCGGGCAGATCCAAGGCGGGGTGGTTCAAGGCATCGGCCAGTGCCTGATGGAGCGGACCGTCTATACGCCCGACGGGCAACTCGCGTCCGGGTCGTTCGTCGATTATGCCATGCCCCGTGCCGAGGACGCGCCCGAGGTGCATTTCATCAGCCACCCCGTTCCGGCGCGGACCAATCCGCTGGGCGTCAAGGGCTGCGGCGAGGCCGGGTGCGCCGGGTCAATGACCTCGGTGATGAATGCGTTGGCGGATGCTCTGGCGCGTCACGGCGTTCCCGCGATGGACATGCCTGCAACGCCGTCGCTGGTCTTCGCGGCGATCCGGGCCGCGCGGGCGAGTTAGCGGCACTTTTTTTTCGCTCCGGCCTAGCCGGACGCAACGGCGAAGCCTGTCGGGCGTTGCCTTGAGCAGGACGACGGCGCCCTCGTGCCGCGGCGCAGGAATTTTGAGGCCAAGGCATGACCAGCAAACGGGTGCTGCTGCTCGTCAACCCGAAGAGCCGGCGCGGCGCTGAAGCGCGCGCCGATGTGGTGCAGATGCTCTCGGCGCGCGGGTTCTCTCTGATCCTTCCATCGGCCGATGAGATGGAGGATTGCTCGGCCCTCATTCGGCGATACGCCCAAGAGGCCGAACTGGTGATCGTGGGAGGCGGCGACGGAAGCCTCAACGCGGCGGCTCCAGGGCTTCTCGACGCTCAATTGCCGTTCGGCATCCTGCCGCTCGGGACGGCCAACGATCTCGCCCGGACGCTCGGCCTGCCCGTGACGCTGGAGGGAGCACTCGACGTCATCGTGGCGGGGAACACGCGCCGGATCGACGTCGGGATGGTCAACGACAAGCCGTTCTTCAACGTCGCGAGTCTGGGGATCAGCGCTCAACTCGCCATGTCGCTCACCTCGCAGGAAAAGAAGCGCTTCGGCCAGTTCGGCTATGCGCTGGCCGGTTTGCGCGTGTTGTTGAACGCACGTCCGTTCAAGGCGCTGATCATCGGCCCGGGGACGACCGCGCGTGTGAGGAGTTACCAGATCGCGGTCGGCAACGGGCTTTACTACGGAGGCGGCATGGCGGTCGCCGAACATGCCTCGATCGACGACGGTCAATTGCATCTCTACAGCCTCGAGGTGAAAGAGGTCTGGAAGCTCGCCTTGATGGCGCCGGCCTTTCGGGCCGGGCGGCACGGCACTTACCAGGAGGTGCGCGTCGAGGACGGAAGCCGCTTCGAGGTCCGCACGCGCAAGCCGAAGCCGATCAACGCCGATGGCGAAATCATCACGCACACGCCGGCGGTCTTCGGCGTGCGCCCGGCCGCCCTGGACGTTTTCGTGCCGCTCGTCCCGATGACGTGATTTCGTCTTTCATCATGGTATAAGTTGCGCAAGCACGGTCAGACCGACCTCAAAGAACACTGGAAACGCCATGGCGAGCGCAAGCGGGATCCCGGTCATTGCACTGGAGGAGCATTATTGGGACGCGGAACTCGTGTCCCATCTCACGGGCGCCGAGGGCACCCGGTCTCCGGATCTCCTGCAGCGCCTGCATGATCTCGGCGAGATCCGCATTCGCGAGATGGATGCGGCAGGGATCGACGTTCAGGTTCTTTCGCACGGCGCGCCATCGGGGCAAAAACTGCCGGAAAACATTGCGGTGGATCTGGTGCGAGGCGTCAACGATCGCCTGCATCGCGCCATTTCGCTTCATCCGACGCGCTTTGCCGGTTTCGCCGCGCTGCCGACCATCCATCCCGAACTCGCCGCCGACGAACTTGATCGCTGTGTCAGCGACCTCGGCTTCAAGGGTGCGATGATCCACGGGCTGACCAACGGAATGTGGCTGGACGACAGGCGCTTCTGGCCGATCTTCGCGCGCGCCGAAAAGTTGGGCGTGCCAATCTACCTGCATCCATCCTTCCCGCATGCAGACGTGATGAAGGCTTATTACGCCGATTATGCGAAGGATTACCCGATGGTGATCCGCGCTGCCTGGGGCTACACGGTCGAAACCGCCACGCAGGCCATCCGGCTGGTTCTCAGCCGGGTGTTCGAGACTCACACGGGATTGAACATCATCCTGGGCCATATGGGAGAGACGTTGCCGTTTCTTCTCTGGCGCATCAATCAGGCGCTGTCGCGGCCCGGGCACGAGGAGATGAGCTTCCGCGAGCAGTTCACCCGACACTTTCACATCACGACGAGCGGCAATTTTTCGACCCACGCGCTGATGTGCTCCATGACCGAAATGGGCATGGACCGGATCATGTTCGCGGTGGACTGGCCGTTCGTCTCGAACAAGCCCGCGATGGACTGGGTCAACGATCTGCAGATCTCGCGCGATGACAAAGTGAAACTGCTCAGCGGCAATGCCAAGAGGCTTCTGCGCATGTGAGTTGCAGCGACGGTCCGTGAAATGCGCGGCCGTCGTTTCTCAGGTGCGGACGCTCAGCGCGCGCCCGCGGCTGCCTCGCTCTCCCGCAGGCCTTTCGAGGCTTCTTCGCGCAGGTCATTCCAGACCTCCGCCACGTATTTGGCGAATTTTTCGGAACCCATCATCTCGGAAGACCGTGGGCGCGGAAGATCGATGTCCACCACGCGTTTGATGCGGCCCGGGCGGAAGGTCATGATCAGCACGCGGTCGGAGAGTTGAACGGCCTCCGAGATATTGTGCGTGATGAGCATGGTGGTCTGGCGCAACTGCTGCTGGATCTGCACGACCTTGTCGCCGAGCAGAAGACGCGTCTGCTCGTCGAGCGCCGCGAAGGGCTCGTCCATCAGCAGCACGCGCGGTTCGAAAGCCAGGGTGCGGGCGATGGCGATGCGCTGGCGCATGCCGCCCGAGAGTTCCGCGGGATAGTGGTTCTCGAAGCCCGTGAGCCCCACGAGATCGAGCAGATCACGCGCACGGGCCACGCGTTTGTCGCGGGCCATGCCGGCGGCCTCGAGCGGGAAGGCGACGTTTTCGATCGCGGTGCGCCAGGGGAATGTGGATTCTTCCTGAAACACCATTCCGATCGACGGCTGGCAGCCGCGCACGGCCTTGCCGTCGAGCAAGATCTGGCCGTCGAAGTCGGCGATCAACCCGCCGACCATGTTCATCAACGTCGACTTCCCGCATCCCGACGGTCCGATGATCGAGATGAACTCACCCTGGCGGATGTCGAGCGACACGTCGTCGACCGCGGTGATCTTTCCCTTTGCGGTCTGGAAGCTCTTCGTGACGCGATCGATGCGCAGCGTCGGAAGGCCGACAGCGGTCGATGGCGTGTCGATCACGACTGTATCGTTCATGGACGCCTCACGACCGTTCGACATGTTTGACGAGTGCGCTGCTCATGCCGGAATCGTATCCCGGCTCGACACGCACATCGACCACGACGGTGTCGCCGCGTTCGTAAGCTTCGATGGCGGCCGCCAGGGCTTCGCCGAGATCCGCCAGCGTTGTCACCGGACCGATGCCGGTCGCGCCCTGCGCGCGCGCCATCATGCCGAGGTCGACGTCCGGGCCCGCAATGTGCTGGCCGATCCATTTGTTCTCCACCGGCCGGTCGCGCATCTTGGCGACGCGCTCCTGATGAACCTCGTCGTTATAGAACGAGCGATTGTTGGCGATCAGCGCGATCAGCGGCACACCATAATGGACGGCGCTCCAGATGGCGGTCGCGCCCATCAGGAAGTCGCCGTCGCCGAGGATGGCGAGCGGGATGCGGCCGGAGCCCTTCAACGCCAGCGCCGCGCCGACGCTCGTGCCGGGACCGGACCCGATGCCGCCACCGCCGTCGGTGCCGAGGAAATCCAGCGGGTGCTCGACGTCCCACATGTGCCCGGCCCATGACAGAGGATGGCGGACGAGCGAGACGTCACGGCTCGCAAGAGCCTTTCTGACCGCGTTGGCCAGAACCGGGACGGTGAGCGGAGCATCCGCTTCTCCGACCGGAAGCCGCTGCGGCGCAGGCTTCTCCCAGCCCGTCCATGTCGCGCCGGTGGTGTGCGATGAGAGTTTTTCGTTGAGCGCGTGGATGGTGACGTCGGGGTCGGACACGAGGTAGAGGTCGGCCGGGGGAAGGCCCTGGTGATCCATGCTCCAGCCATTGTGGAGATATTGGTCGAGCGTCACGTTGACGATCGTGCTCGTCGGTTCCTTCTCGCCATAGGCGCTCTTCAGCGTGCCGGCCAGATCTACCCAATCGAGCGCAAGCACGACATCGGCTTCGCGGATGAGTGCGCAGGCCTGCTCGCTCGCGAAGGTCGAGGGCGCGGCTGCATGAAGCCGATGGGTCGTCGGAAAGGCGCCCGCGATCTTCATGTCGGTGAGCACCAGCGCACCGAGCTTTTCGGCGAGTGCTATGCGGGCCGCCCAGTCCCGCTCGGAGCGCGATACACGTCCGATCATGAGCAACGGGCGTTTCGCGGCCGCAAGTCGCGCGGCTGCGTCGCCGAGCAATTGGCGCGGCGGCTCAGCGGGGGGCGGCGCTGCGAAGCGTGCAATGTCGGGCATTTTCGCCGGCGTTTCGAGGCGCATCTCCTGGATGGCGGCATCGAGGCAGACGTAGGTCGGCCCATAGGGCGCCGTGCCGGTGATCTGCCAGGCGCGCAAAATGGATTCGAGCGCGGCAGGCACGGAGCCGGGCTGGTCGTCCCATTTGGTGTAATCGCGGATGAGCGCACCCTGATCCTTGGCGGTGTGGATCCAGTCGATCCACGGGCGTCGCTTGGCGGCGTCGACGGGGCCGGTCGCGCCGAGCAGAAGAAGCGGCGCGCGATCGCACCAGGCGTTGAACACCGCCATGGTGGCGTGCATCAGGCCGACGTTGGAATGCACGATGGCGCAGAGCGGCCTGCCCGTGACCTTGGCCCAGCCATGCGCAAGCGCGACCGCGCTTTCCTCGTGCAGGCAGAGAAGCATTTGCGGATCGCGATTGCCGAGCCTATTGACGAGGCTGTCGTGCAATCCGCGAAAGCTGGCGCCGGGATTGAGCGCCACGTACGGCAGGTCCAGCGCGCGCAGCAGTTCGGCCACGGCGTCGCTGCCCCATTGGCCGTTGTCCTGAGACACCACGGGCATTTCGATGCGGGATGCGTCCCGCGGAGCGTTCTTCTTGTCGTCGGGCATCTGGAATCCTGATGTCAGCGGGGAGGCAGCACGGTTGTGCGGCGATTGGTCGGGCCGGGCAGACGGACGAAGCGACCGATGAGGTAATTGCCCAAACCCGCGAGCGTGAAGATGATCAGCAGCAAGGCCAGCATGGTCGGAATGTCGAAGCGGTTGTAGGCCTGCATGGCCGCATAGCCGAGACCGTGGTTGGAGAGCTTGATCTCCGACATCAGGCAGCCGACCGTCGCAATGCCGAAGCCCAGCCGCAGTCCGGTGGCGATGGGAGGCAGGAGCGCCGGAATGTAGATGTTCCGGATGCGATGGCCGAACGACAGGTTGAGGCTTTGCCCGACGCGCAGGAACATCGGGTTGATGGTGCGAACGCCCGCCGCGACGCTGAGCGCCATCGGGAAAAAGCACGAGATGGCCCCGAGACTGATCTTCGAGCCGACGCCGATTCCGAACAGGATGAGCAGGATCGGGAGGAACACGACCTTGGGAGTCGAGGCGAGATAATTGAGCATGGGCTCGAAGACCTCGCCGGTGTAGCGGTTGATGCCGAGCGCGAGGCCGACGACGACGCCGAGGCTGGATCCGATCACAAAGCCGACGACGATCTCGAAGAGAGTGATGCCGAAATGCGTGTAGAAGGCCGGGTCGCCGAACAGCCGCACGAAGGCCTGGGCGATCAGCACGGTCGAGGGAATGACGCCGCGAAAGAAGAGGCCGGACGCACCGGCGATTTCCCATAGGGCGAACAGCAGCACCAGCGCGACCACCCGGTAGGTGGTGACGCTGTTCGAGATGCGCAGGCGGCGCCGCCGCGGCGCATCGTTCATCTGGCCGACAGCAACCATGTTTCGAGCTTCTCGGTGAGATAGAAAAAGCAGATGCTGGTGAGGATCACGAAGCAGATCGCGGCGTACATTCCAGCGATCTCGAAACGGTCGCCGAGATCGGCGATGAGCAGGCCCATGCCGCCGAAGCCGATGAGATATTCGACGCCCACGACGTTGATGAGCGCGAAGACCAGACCCAGCCGGAGCCCCGTGAAGATCGTGGGCAGCGACGCCGGGAACATGATCATCTTGACCTGTTGCCACCGCGTCAGTCCGAACGTGCGGCCCACATCCACGAGAACGCCGCGCACGTTGTCGAGGCCTTCCTTGGTCTTCAGCACCACGGGCGGAAGGCTCGCGACAGTGCCCATGGCGATGATCGTCGCGGCATTGCGACCGAAGATCACGAGGAACAGCGGAAAGAGGAGCACGAGAGGCGCTGCCGCAATGGCGGCCATCCAGTCCGTGTAGGCGGCGCCGGCGACGCGATTATGGTGCAGCCACCAGCCGCCCAATATGCCGCCGAGCGCGCCGAGCCCCGCGGCCGCGAACGTTTCACCAAAGGTGCGCAGGAAGCTGCCGGTCAGGTCATAGTCGCTGAACAGCACCGAGATGGTCGGAAAGATTTCGGAAGGCGGCGGCACGATGAACCGGCTCATCAGGCCGGCCAGCGAGGCGAACTCCCACACGAGGAGCAGGACGCCAAGGAACAGGAAGCGGGCGTAGATCGGTTCGGGTCTGATCAGCCAGGTCGGCATGGCGTCTCTTCAAGCTGCGGCCCGGACGCGCGGTCCGGGCCTCGAAACGTTGGCGCACACGCAGGGACGTTGCGGCCTATTTCGGCTTCGGGGTGAGCATGTCGAACAAGCCTGCGACCTCCTTGGCGGTCATCGCCTTGGGGATGAACTTGAACTCCAGCGCCTGCTGCATGGCCAGGTCGAGGCCCTTCACCTCGTAGGGCTGCATGGCTTCCTTCGGGTAGAATTTCTCGCGCGACTCCGCGGCGATTTCCTGGCTCACCTCGGCGCCCTCGGCGAAATACGCGATGGCCTTCGGATCCTGGTAGGCCCAGTCCAGCGCCTTGGCGTAGGCGGTGCTGAACTTCACCAGAAGGTCGCGGCGCTTGCTCAGCGTCTCGGCGTTGGCGAAGTTCACACGGATGGTTTCCTCGCGCAGGGCCGGGACGTCGTTGCCCTTCGCCACGATGGTGATCTTGCCGCTGTTGACGTCAGCGATGCCGAACGGGGGCACGGCCCAGCCGATGTCGATCTGTCCGGACATGACCTGCGTGTAGGTGCCGGGAATGCCGCCCGTCGCCGTGGGGCGCGCCTTCACCTTCGCCATGTCGAGCATCGAGAGCACGACCAGATGAGTCGAGGATCCGGCGGCCGAATAGGAGACCGTCTTGCCCTCGGCATCCTTCAGCGACTTGATGCCCTTGTCGGAGCGCGCATAGAAATAGAGGTCGGGCGATCCGGTCATGGCCGCCGAGATGACGCGCACGGGCGCGCCTTTGACATAGGCACCGATCAGTCCGAGCAGGCCCGTCTGCATGGCGACGTCGACGCTGCCGGAAATGACCGCCTGGACGGTGGCCGCGCCACCCTGGGTGTAGACGGGTTGAACGTCGATCCCGGCTTCCTTGAAGATGCCGGCCTTCATGCCGAATTCGACGATGCCGGTGTCCCAGTTGCCTTTCTGGGGCAGGGCGACCTTCAGGGTTTCGAGTGTCTGGGCCGAGGCGAGCGAGACCGTGGCGACCAGCGCCGATGTGAAAGCTGCTGCCAGCAACGCCTGCTTGCGCATTTCAATTTCCTCCCGTGGCAGGCGCATCTGTCGGCGCCGCTCAGGAGCGATTGTGAACACATGACGCGCCGGCTTGCAACGCCGGAAGGTGCATGAACTTTCAGCCTTTCCGCTTATGGCCCTCGATCGCGTTCCAGACCCTCACGGGCGAATAAGGCAGGTCGAGCGCATGAATGCCGAGGGGGCGCAACGCGTCGATCACCGCGTTGGCGATGGTCGGCACGGCGCCGGTCGTTCCGGCTTCGCCGACGCCTTTCACACCGAGCGGATTGTTGGGCGACGGCGTCGAGTGATCGAACAGCCGGAGCGACGACAGGGCGTCGGCGCGCGGCATGACATAATCCATGAAGCTGCCGGTCATCAGCTGTCCGCTTTCGGCGTCGTAGAGGCAGGCCTCGCCCAAGACCTGGCCGAGCCCCTGCATGATTCCGCCGTGCACCTGGCCGTCCACGAGCGTGTGGTTGAGGGCCACGCCGCAATCGTCCACGGCGACGTAATCCACCACGGTCACGATGCCCGTCTCGGGATCGATCTCGACTTCGGCGACATGCGCGCCGCTCGGAAAGGTGCGATGCGACGGCATGCCCGCAACGGTGTCGAGTTCGCCCGGATAGCGCCTGGCGAGTTCGTAAAGCGCGACCGACACGTCGGTGCCGCGCACCGCATATTCGCCGTCGAGAAAATCGATGTCGTGGGCATCGGCTTCGAGATGGCGGGCGGCAAGATCCTTGCCCTTTTTCACCAATTCCCGCGCGGCGACGAAGAGCGCATTGCCCTGCGACATGGTCGAGCGCGAGCCGATCGTTCCATCGCCTTTCAACAGGGGGCCGTCGGGATCGCTGGAGCGGTTCTCGATCGTCAGAGGGTCAACGCCGAAAACGCGCGCGACGATCTCCGGATAGGCAGTCTCGTGTCCCTGACCCGAGGGGCCAGACGTCGAAAAGATCCGCGGCGATCCGCTTTCACCAAACTTGATTGCTCCTTCCTCCAGAGGCGTTCGGCCGCCACCCGAGGGTTCGACGAACAGCGAGCAGGCAATGCCGCGTAGCATGCCCGCGTCGCGTGATCGTGCACGCCTGTCGGAGAATTCGTTCCACTTCGATTGGGCCAGCGCAATGTCGAGGAGCCCTTCGGGATCGCCGCTGTCATATTCCGCCCCGGTGGCGATCTTGTGCGGGAAGGCCTCCTTGGGAATGAGATTCCGGCGCCGCAGTTCGACGCGGTCACGGCCGGTTTCGCGGGCGGCTTCTTCCACCAGCCGCTCGATCAGGTAGCTGACGTTCGGCCGCCCTGCGCCGCGATAGGCCGTCGTCGGCGTCGTGTTGGTGAGGACGAGCTGGTGCCGACCGTAGACGGTGGGAATGCGGTAGAGATTGACGGCATGCGACCCCGGCGGCAGCGTGTTGATGAGCGGGCCGGCCTGCGAAAGATAGCCGCCGCCGTGCACGATCCAGCGGACGCGGAGCCCGGTGAAATTCCCGGCCTCGTCGAGCGCCAGTTCGCCGAACAGTTTCGCGGCGCGGCCGTGATGGTCGCTGACGAAGGTCTCGCTGCGCGTGCCCGACCACTTGACCGGCCGGCCGACAGTCCGGGCGGCCAGCATGAGCGTGCAATATTCGGAGTAGCCTTCGGTGCGGACGCCGAAGCCGCCGCCGACGTCCTGGGCGTGGACGCGGATCGCAGTCTCGGGCACGCCGGTGCCCGAAGAAAGGCTTTCGCGCATCAGGGTCATGCCCTGCGTCGGGACGTAGAGATCGTAGGTTCCGCTTGCGGGATCGTAGCAGACGGTTCCGGACTTCGGCTCCATGGGGTTGGCGACGAGGCGCGGAACATCGAGCGTCAGGCGGGTGACATGGGCGGCCGCAGCCATGGCGGCTTCGGCCGCAGCCTCGTTGCCGTATTCATAGTCGAAGCAGAGATTGCTCTCGAAGTCAGGATAAAGACGGACCGCGTCCGGCGACATGGCGGCCTCCGCGTCGACCATGGCCGGCAGGTCGCGATAGTCGACGACGATCAGTTCGGCGGCTTCAAGGGCCTGTTCCCGGGTTTCGGCGACCACGAACGCGACTTCCTGGCCGACGTAGCGGACGCGGTCTTCCGCGAGCACCTGACGCCTGGGCGCCTTGATCTTCACGCCGCCCCGGCCCGGGTAGGCTGCGAGGGGCGACGGGGACCCGAAACCCGCCGCCTTCGTGTCCTTTCCGGTCAGGATCGCGAGAACGCCCGGAGCCGCGAGGGCGGCTTCCAGGTCAATCGACAGGATTTCGGCATGAGCGCGGTCGGAGCGCAGAAAGCAACCATGGGTCTCGCCATCGAGGTAGCGGTCTGCCGCGTAGACGCCTTTGCCCGTTACGAGACGCTGGTCCTCGCGGCGTCCCTGGAATGCCTTCTCCATATGGTCCCCCGTGGTGAGCGAGACGCTCTTGCCATTTGTCGGCGCAGATTACAGCATCGGCAGCGTGATGCTATGCTTCGAGCGCGAATGTCGGGATTCGCTGCGCCGAGGCCTCCCGCGCCGAACCCGGGAGCCTGGAACATTCGGCGAATGGAGCCTGCTTGTCGCGGTCTACGATCATCTTCCACCAATTGCTCGTCGCCGCCGCCATCCTGGTTCCGGCTGCGGCCTTTCTGGCTGCAGCACTGGAGAACCGGCGCGAGGTTCTTCGGGAGGGCGAGGAGACGGTCCGACGCACGGTCGCGATCATGGACGAACATGCCCGCAAGGTCTTTGATACGGTCGATCTCGCGTTGGGACGCGTGGACGATCGCATCCGTGATCTGCCGGCTGAAGTGGTGGATTCAGAAGAGACGAATCGATTTCTGCGGCAGCTGAAGGCGCCCTTGCAGCAGGCGGTGTCGATCTGGGTGACCAACCCGGATGGCACCGTGGTGGCCGGAAGCCAGGACTGGGACCGCAGCGTGTCCATCCGTGATCGTGAGTTTTTCGCCGTGCCCCGCTCCGGGCGGCCCGGCACCTTCGTCAGCCGCTCGTTCGTGGGCCGGGCGACCAATACGGCATCGTTCGCAGTGAGCCGTGCACGCACGTCTCCCGAAGGTTCCTTTGCCGGTCTCGTCCACGTGGCGGTGAGCCCGGACTATTTCGCCACCTTTTTTAAGGAGGCGGCTCCCCCCGGCCAACATGCAGCTCTTCTGCTGCGGACCGATGGCGCTGTGCTGGCGCGCGATCCGGCTGTGGAGCAACCGCGCACGCTCTCATCCGAGGGCGAGTTCATGCGGGCCATCGGCGGGTCGGAGCAGGGCGGCGTCTTCCGCGGCGTGTCGCCGATCGACGGCGTGAAGCGCTTCTACGCCTATCGCAGGGTGGATCCATACCAGGTCGCCGTGGTGTTCGGACGCTCGGACGAGGC
>JAQGJH010000064.1 GCA_028290705.1 Hyphomicrobiales bacterium | reverse complement strand
GAACTGGTTGGGCTGACGACGCACGACCGCCGCCGGCAGCTGCGCCGCGCCATCGGCGAGAGGGCTTATTGGGCCGCCATCGCGCATTACCTGCGCGGCAGCAAGGAGGGCGCCGCCGAACTCAAGGTCATGGCGCGACTTTATCGCTCTGCGAAACGTCTGCCGCCTCTGGGCTATGTTTGGCGTCGGCCTGATACGTTGGTCCGGGCGGCCGTGTCCTTGCGCTCTGCGCTGACGCAAGCGCGCAGATCGCCGACGCTCGCAAAAGTCTGAGCAGGCGCAATCGCGGCGAAAGAGTGTCTGGAAAGCTTGCCGGACGGAGCGTTCATCAGCACCCAAAAAGTGGCTCAGCTGGGCAGTCTTTGCACGTCCCGCCACTGAAAATTGCAGTCGGACTCGTCCGGTCACGCTGGAACATCCATCGCGTTGGTCCATTAGCCAGCTCTCATAGCTGCAAAGGACACGACATGAACGTGCTGAAAACAACCTGTCTCGCAACCCTGCTCATGCTGGGTGGCGCCGCACTTCCTGCGATGGCGCAAAGCCTGGAATTCGGTCCCGGGGGCGTTCGGGTCAACCCGGAAAGCCGGGGTGAATATCGGGGCGGTGACGTCGATCGGCGAGACGCGCAAAGGGCTGCGAGACGCGCCGGGATGGATGACATCGAGCAAACCTCCCGTCGAGGCGGAGACTGGGTCGTCGATGGAACGGACCGTCGGGGCCGTGACATGCGCGTGCGCGTGGACGGACGGAGTGGCGAGGTCATTCAGGTCCGCTGACCGGATGCGCTGCCGAGCCATGCCTGGAGCGAGGCTGGCTCGGCATCGATCCGCATGACGGGACGCGGCGTCCCCTGCCATCATTCGGGGTGCAGTCTCCTCACATCGGCTGGAACTTGGCTGCCTTCAACAAGTCTGTGTTGCGCGCCACGTCTTTGCCGATATAGGCGTCGAACATCTGCGGGGTTTCAGTCACGGCTTCGATCCCGAGCGTGTCGAGGCGGCCCGACGCCGCAACCTCTTTCACCGCTTCGTTGAACAGCCCGTTGATCGTCGAGACGAGCTCTTTCGGCAGGGTTTTCGGGCCCCACACGCCGTACCACGATACGAACTCGAGTCCCGGCATGCCGGCCTCGGCGGCCGTCGGGATCTGTGGCGCGAGCTTGCTGCGCTTAGGCGTCGTGATGGCCAGGGCTTTGACGTCGCCTGATTGAGCCATCGGCAGCAAGGCGATGATCGGATCGATGAGCAATTGGGCGTGGCCGGCCGCGACGTCGTTCAGGGCCGGTGCGGTGCCGCGATAGGGCACGGTCGTCAAGGTCACTCCGCCCAGATGCCCAAAACCGATCGTGGCGAGGTGCCCCATGGCGCCGAGGGCAGCAATCCCGAATTCCCAGTTCTTCGGATTGGACTTCATGTCGGCGACGACTTCCGAAATGTTCTTCTGCGGCCGGCGCGGGTTCATGACGACCAGCATGGGCGCCTCGCCGACTCGCGCGACGGCTGTAAAATCCGCCACTGGATCGTAGGGCGGATTCTGCATCACCTGCTTGGCCATGACATGGGTCGAGGCGGAGAAGAGCAGCGTGTAACCGTTGGGGTCCGCGCGCATCACGCCAAGGCCGCCGATCGTGCCATTGGCGCCCGGTCGGTTCTCGACGATCATATCTATGTTGCGCTTTTCCTTCAGGGTTTGCGCGAGGATGCGGGCGTAGGCGTCGACGCCGCCGCCCGCCGCAAACGGTACGATCAGCTTGATGGTCTGCGTCGGATACTTCGCTTGCGCAGCCGCGCCGCCCAGTCCCGCCAGCAAGACGCCAATGCTCAAAAGCCCGACAACCACGCGTCCCTTAGCCATGCGCTTCTCTCCCGGATCGAGCGCCTCCGGCATCCCGGGGTACGCCTCGTGTGTCCCGACATTTTCGGAATGCGAAACTTATTTCGAAATTGTAAGCGCAACGCCGGGCAAGTCAATTCCGACTTCATCGCGCCTTTCGTCTGGGAGGTCGGCCTCGTATGCGGCTTCTCAGCCGACGACCGTGCCGCCACTGGCTTCGAGCCCGGCAGCAATTTGCGCGGCGACCTGACGCAACGGGTCGAGGGCGCGCTCTTCAAGCTCGGCGAGCGTCATGCGCATCGTCGGGGCCGCGACACTCACGGCCGCGACGGGATATCCATCCTTGTCGCGCACCGGCATCGCCAGGACGCACAGGCCATTGGAGATTTTCGACGCGCTCAAGGCGTAGCCCTGCTTGCGGATCGTCTTGAGCTGACGCGCCAGATCGGCGGGAGGCGCGGACAGGCCATGCGCCAGGAGCGCCCGCGCCAGGTCGGCCTCCGGCAGATAGGCCAGCATCGACCACCCGATGACGCTGCTCGTCACAGGGATCACCGTGCCCAGGCGGATATCCACGCCCAGCCGGGTGATGCCCGCGCGCATGCGCTCGACGTAGAGCACATCGCCTCCGTTGAGGACGCCGAGGCTGGCCGCTTCGCTGACCTCCCCCACCAGGGAGCGCAGCAGCGGTCGCGCCAAGGTGCGAAGGTCGCGGTGCCCGATCGCGCGAAAGCCGAGATCCAGCACTTTGAGCGTCAGGGTGAAGCGTTTGGCGTCGGTCCGAGCCACATAGCCGAGGCTGACGAGCGTGTTGAGCATGCGGTGCGTGGTGCCGGGATCGAGATCGGACGCCACCGCAATCTCGCTCAAGGTCATGTCCGACTCGGACGCGGCAATCGCCTCCAGCGCTCGAAACGCCTTGGCGAGTGACTGGACCGAACTTTTGGCGCCGTGAGTCGCGGCTTTGCTGCTGGCGCTAGGTGAATTCATACGAATGGTTGGCCCCCGGAGATTGACATCCTATCCCCCGCCGTTCATTTTCTCAACCGCGAAAAAATATTCGCATTCCGAAAAACAGGGGGACGCGTCTTGCATCGGAGCGCTCGAGGACCCGTTGGGCTCCACGCCCATTCAGTCGACGATCCCTGTCGCAGCGTGCCCGTCACGGTCTTCGAATTTCGACTTGCCCGCCCGCGCCGCGGCGCGCCGAAGCCATCGCGGCGATTGCAACGCCGACCAGACGCACAGAGCCTCCTCACACAGGAACCATCAACATGAGCGACCTCAATCAGGCTGGATCCGGCGGTCTGCGGATCGCGGTCGACATCGGCGGCACGTTCACCGACCTCGCCGCTTTCGACGAGCGGACCGGCGAGTTGCATTTCGGCAAGGCGCTTTCGACGCATGGCCAACTCGTCGACGGCATTCAGGACACGTTGAATGGCGCCGGGATCGAGGCAAAGGACGCCTATCTCTTCCTGCATGGTTCGACCATCGCCATCAACACGCTGCTGGAGCGCAATGGAGCCGAGACAGCCCTTCTGATCACCGAAGGCTTCCGCGACATTTACGAGATCGGCCGTGTGAACCGTCCCGACGCGTACAATCTGTTTTTCTCCAAGCATGAGCCGCTGGTGCGTCGCTCGCTGCGCTTCGAAGTCCCGGAGCGGCTGCGCGCCGATGGCGAGGTGCACAAGCCGCTCGATCAGGAAGCGGTGCGAAGCCTCGTCCGGTCGCTGAAGGGACGCGGCGTGCAATCCGTCGCGATCCTGCTTCTGCACTCCTATCGCAACTCCGCCCACGAGATGCGCGTGAAGGAGATCGTTCTGGAGGAAATGCCCGGCGTCTTCGTGTCAGCCTCGCATGAATTGTCGCAGGAGTATCGCGAGTTCGAGCGCGTCTCGACCGTGGCCGCCAATGCCTATGTGGGTCCGCGCGTTTCAGCCTATCTCGGCGAACTCGAGGGCCACTTGAAGGAGGCGGGCTTTCGCGGATCTTTCTACGCGGTGCAATCGACAGGCGGTCTTTTTCCGATCGCACATGCCCGGCGCGATTGCGTTCGCATGCTGGAATCCGGTCCGGCAGCGGGCGTGATCGGCGCGCAGGCCATTTGCGCACAGATGGGCCTTGGCGATGCGATCGCCTTCGACATGGGCGGGACGACGGCAAAGGCCGGCGTCATCTCGAAAGGCGAGCCGCTGACCACCGGCAGCGCGTTGATCGGCGGCTACGAAAAGGCTTTGCCGATCCAGATCCCCATGATCGACATTTTCGAAGTCGGCACCGGCGGCGGTTCGATCGCGCGCATGGGCGAAGGACAATCCTTGCGCGTCGGCCCACAGAGCGCCGGCTCGATGCCGGGCCCAGCCTGCTATGGACGCGGCGGCACGGAGCCGACCGTGACGGACGCCAATCTTCTGCTTGGCCGCCTCGACGAGAGTCATTTCCTCGGCGGCCAGATGCCGCTCGACAAGGCCGCCTCGATGCGCGCCATGGCCAGTGTGGCCACACCGCTCGGTCTCGACGAAATAGCCATGGCGGATGGCATTTTGCGCATTGCCGTGACCTCCATGTCTCATGCGGTCAAGGCCGTGACGACCGAAAGAGGCCTCGACGCGGGCGCTTTCACCATGGTCGTTTACGGCGGCGCCGGGCCGTTGCATGCGTCCGCCATCGCGCGCGAGATCGGCATCAGGACCGTGCTGATCCCGTTCTCGCCCGGACATTTCTCTGCTTTCGGCATGCTTTTTTCAGATCTGCGATATGATTACGTGCGCTCCTGTTTCAGGCGGCTCGATGAAGCCTCCTTCGAGGAACTGGAAGCCATGTATGGCGACATGGAAGGTGAAGGCCGGGCCGCCATCGCCGAGTCGGCGGTGAAACCCAGCGAGATCCGCCTCGCCTATGCGGCGGACATGCGCTACGTGGGCCAGGAGCACGCCGTCAGCGTCGACCTGCCGCTCGATCTGATCCGGGCCAAGGACCGGGGCGCGATCAAGCGCGAGTTCGACAAGGTGCATGCGGTGCGCTACGGCACCTCCGCGCCGGCCGAGCCGGCGGATCTGGTTTCGCTGCGCCTGACCGTCTCGGGGCTGATGCAGAAGCCGAGCCCGCGCGAGGTCGCCGAGGGATCGCGGACGGCGGACCCCGGCGCGACGTTGCGAACCAAGAACGTCTACTTCCGCGACGCCGGAGCCTTCGTTCCAACACCCGTCTATGAGCGCAGCAAGCTGCGTCGCGGCAACGAGATCTCCGGTCCGGCGCTTATCGAGGAGCATGCCTCGACCACCGTGATCCAGCCCGGCGACACGCTCACCGTCGACGCCTTCGGCAATCTTCTCGTTTCGATCGGAGCCTGAACCATGGCTGACACACAGAAGACCCCAGTCGACGCGGTCACGGTCGAAGTGATCCGCAATGGACTCCTGGCCATCACCGAGGAGATGAAGACCAACCTGATGAGGACCGCCTACAACCTCATCATCTATGAGGCGCTCGATTTCACCGTCGGGCTCTTCACCGTCAAGGCCGAGACCATTTCGATCGGGTTGGGCCTGCCGATGTTCATCCGCGGCATGGCCGAGACCGTCAAGGCCAAGATCAAGCATTTCGGACTCGAGAACATCCACCCGGGCGACATTCTCGTCACCAATGACGCCTACACGACCGGCAGTCATCTCAACCATTTCACCTTCACGCAGCCGATCTACCACGAGGGCGAGATCGTCGCCTTCTCCTGCTGCATGGCGCACTGGCTCGACGTCGGAGGCACGCTCGGCCAGGTGACGACCGACATCTTTTCGGAAGGCATCCAGATTCCGATCGTCAAATATCAGCGTGCGGGCGAGGTCAACCAGGATCTCATCGACATCATCGCCATGAACGTGCGTCTGCCCGAGCGTGCGCTCGGAGATTTGCGCGCGCAGATCACCGCCGTCACGACGGGTGAGCGTCGCTTCGGCGAACTGGTGCAGCGTTATGGCAAGCAGGCTGTGCTGGACTCCGTGTCGGTCATCATGGACCAGTCGGAGGCCATTGCGCGCACCAACACGCGCAACATTCCGGACGGCGTCTACGAAGCCGAATCCTTCATGGACGATGACGGCGTCGACGTCGGGACCCGCATCCCCATCAAGGTTCGTGTCGAGGTGCGCGGCGACGAGATGACGATCGACCTTTCGGATGTGTCCAAGCAGGTGCGCGGGTTCTACAATTCCGGCTGGACCACGGGCATTGCCTGCGCGCAAGTGGCTTACAAATGCCTGACCACCCCGACGGACTATCCGGTCAACGACGGCTCTTTCCGCTCTCTGAAAGTCGTCATGCCGATGGGGCGGGTCATCTCCGCCGAACGTCCGTTCCCGATGCGCGTCTGGATGACGTTCCCCATGACGGTGATCGACACGATCTTCAAGGCGCTCGCCACCGCCATCCCGGACCGTGTCGTCGCCGGACACCACGCCGATCTCGTCTTCCCCAATATTCACGGGCTCTCGCCGAAGGACGGTCGACTGTTCATCGTCGGCATCGGACCGCTGGGCGGAGGATGGGGCGGCAAGCAGTCCGAAGACGGCATCTCGGCAACGGTCTGCATGAATGACGGCGATACGCACAACAGTCCGACCGAGCAACTGGAATCCAAATATCCCGTTCTGGTCGAGCGATATTCCTTGCGCCAGGACAGCGCCGGCGCCGGCCGCAACCGCGGCGGGCTGGGCGCCGAAATGGTTGTCCAGGCGCTTTCGCCATTCGCCATCACCACGCGCATCGATCGCGTGCATTGCAAGCCATGGGGCCTGGATGGCGGCAAGGACGCGATGGGCAACGGCATCGGCATCCGCAAGAACGGCGAGTGGGACACATCCATGCCCAATGCGAAGATATTCGGCGTTCGCCTGAGAACGGGCGACGCCTATCTGATGCAGTCGGGCGGCGGCGGCGGCTTCGGCAATCCGCTCGAACGCGACCCCGAACTGGTGGCGCGCGACGTGCGCGAGGGATATGTCAGCCGGGATGCGGCGCATCGCGACTATGGCGTCATCGTCACCGATGACGGCAAGCTGTCGGTGACCGCCACGCAAGAGCTGCGGCGACGCATGGCCTCCGGCGATGGCGCAGGCGAAAACTTCGAAATCATTGCCGGCTGAGGACGAACCGATGCTCGCTGATGGCGAAGGGGACCGGCGTCGGCGCGCAGCGGACCTCACCGAACTTTGGGGACGCCTGTCACGCCAGCATCTCACGGGCGGGCAGGGGTGCGGCTGCAGCTTCGGCGGACTGATGTTCCAGGCGTCCGACTTCGAGCTGGACATCGTCGAGTTCGTGATCGCGGGCGCGGAGCAGGCGCATTTGCCAGGGGCCGTCGTATTCGTCGACGCGGTCTCCAGGCGCGGGCCTGACCGGTATAGTCTTCCAGCCCTTCTGAAAGCGCTCGCGGAAGGCGACCATCGCGCCGCGACCCCTGCGGAGATCGATTGCGTGATCGAGCGCCTGAACGTCACCCTGTCGAACATCGATCGGGCGCATGCGAAAGGCCGCTTCGCCTGCGATTGATCGATTGTCCCGGATCTTGGCCGCACCCCTGCGGCGAAGCGTGCGTCGCTCGCCACAGCGGAAAAGCATCAATCATTGTCATGCGTCAGGCGCCGCTCTGACGCATTTGCCGAACCTCCCGCAGCACCTTGCCGCCGTCATCGCAAACCTGGATCTCCATGTTGGCGACGTGCAGGCCAGTCGGCGGAAGGCGAATGTTCGCGCCGCCCAGTTGAAAGTGACGCAACGCTTCGACCATGGCGGTGTCGCTGTCTGGCGCGTCAACCTCGGACACGATGGTCACGGTCACCCTCAGCTCGAAAGACCCCATATTTGCCTCCCGCGCCTGCAGCCCAGACATCAGCCCGACGCAACACTCGGACCTGAACAGCTTAAGCTGGATCCTGGGTCATGGCCAGATACGCTTGGACGGCCGGAACCGAATGCTTGTGTAGGGGGGGATCACGACCGGGAGGGCGGCGCCGACATTGCGACCCTTGCGGCCCTCCCGCCGGACGGGCTCGAGGCTGCCGAAATTGGTCAGTTTGACACTGTGCCCGGCGACAAGTTCGTCCGAAATTATCTGGACAAATTGCCCGACGATGGCGCGGGCGGCGCGAAGCTCAACGCCGGTCTTTCGGTGTACGGCGGTTGCCAAGCACTGGCGGGAGAGAGTTTGCGGAACTTCGAGCGGCAACATTTTGGACAACACGCACTCCAACGCACGGACCAAGGTGACGGGTGGCAGCAACAAACAAGCATCGCAGGGCTTTTCTGCGACGGACAAGAGACAAAGCACGGTTCCGTTACGGTCGCCCCAGTCGGCCGTCAAGCACCGCCCGAGGATTTGCCCCAGCTTTGCTGCAGAGGCGGGAAGAGGCGCCGACACGTCGTTGCCGCACGACCGTTTTAGTGAGCTACGAATGTCCTGCGCGACGGACTTGCCGTCAGCGACCACAGGGTCGACACGTGCTGACGTACTCTCCCGGAAAAGGCTTCCGCGTGCGCTCCGTTGCCTTCCCTCACGACTATATTCGCGTGAGCCGCTGCCCAATCTGACCTCTGCCGCTTTACTATGAATGTGCGATCTGGTTGCGCGACGTTCAGCGTCGTGCAGCTTGCGAGGCATGACGAGAATTGGACAATTTCGCCACGTCGCTCCCATGCCGTTGGCCCTGGCAACATCCGGCGTCGCGGGCGCTGCAGCTGTGATCAACCGGCCGGTCCATGGGCTTCGCCGTTCGGGGAGAGAGTTTTCTTCTTGGATCTCGGCCATAGCCCTCGCCTGGCTATGGACTGCCGGCTTCTTGGCGCTGGTAAATCCCGCGCGGGCCAATGATCAGCCGGTCGTGGTCGCCCAGGCGCGGAGCTGCAAAGCCGTCAGCACGTGCCGGGAGGCCGTCACGATGTGGTGCGGCGGCTATCGGCGAGCTGATGGCGACAATGACGGCATTCCTTGCGAGAATGTTTGCAGTTCTCTTCGTCAGGTGGAGGCCATCAAGCAAGAGATCGGATGCTGATGTCTGGTCGATCTGGGGGCGCAGTGGCATCGTCCGCCTGACCGGGTCATCCACGACGGCATTCATCTCTGCAACATGTCTGTGAGCACACTAGACGCACCGAACGGATCGAGATCACCTCGAGCGCGAGCTATGTCCAACAGCATATTGTGAATCCTCGCGCTTGCTGCTTGGATTCTGGAGCGGGAGCCACGGAACGACAGGCGCAACGAGCGCAACGATGGGCAAGTCATGCCTCGATATTTCTTCGACTGGGAATGCGTGGATCAGGTGGAGGCCGATCGTGGCGGCATGACGCTTCCAGATGCCGCCTCCGCCGTCCATCTCGCCACAGAATGTGCGATCGAACTGGTGACGGATGACCTCCGGCACGGCGACCCGAACGGCTTGGGTGCGATCCGGGTGCGAGACGAGCAGGGACAATGTTTACATCGGATCAGCCTGTCCGCCGCCCGTGAGCTGGCTGTTCTCGCGTGTGGGCTGAAGCATTGAGCCTAGTTTTGTCGGGAGGCGCTCAACGGCCGACGGTCTGGCCAATGCCGCTCGATGCCAAAATCAGATGGCTTTGACCACGGGCTCGGTCTCGGTCGTCGACTGGGCGCTGCGCCACCAGACTTCGTCACCGGTCTCGTCGAGGAGCCGCGCGGCGAACCAATTGACCGTCAGCGGCACGAGATCGCAGGCGTCCTTGGCCATCAGAATGGCCTCGGCATGATGCGGGGCGAGGATCTGTTCCTCATAGGTTGCCACACCCAAGGCATTCGTCAGGATCAAACGATAGGCTCTCATTTTGAATCAATCCGCGAGATCCGCAACAGTTGACCCGGACGTTTCGGAAAGTCGCAAAGGGCCGCGTGAAAGCGGGCCGAACCTTTCGTCGCGTGGGTAAGGCTAGCGGCGCGGCACGAAGGTTCTGAGGTCGCGCACGATGCCGATCATGATCAAGCCGCAGATCAGGCCCGCCACGGCGCCGGCGCTGCTCGCCAGAAAGCCGGCGCTGTCGCCGGTGCGGGCGGGAATGAACCTTTGGGCCGCCTCGGCGAAGGCCGCGAAGGTGATCAGGAAGGTTGTGGCGGCGATCCGGGACAGAGCCGAGCGGGCGGCGCAGCAGAGCAGGAAGCCGGTGCCCAGATAGGCGACGAAATGCTCTAGATCCTTGGGCATAGCGGTATGCGGCCGCAGGGCGCCCGGCACCAGAGACAGGTAGATGATCGCGGCGGCGCAAATCAGTCCGGCGAAGGTCAGGAGGCGGGTCGGCAAGAGGCGGCTCCGGCTGGGCGGGGTTCACACAAGAGGTGTAGCAGATCCAGGCTGGAGTGAAGCTTTCGCAGATGGATCTGAACGTTGCAAGCCCACTCCACACGGGCTCTGCGGCCCTTTTCGCCCTCTTGGGGACTGCCTCGGCCCGGGGCTATCGCGCCGGAGGCATCCTATTCTAGATCCGCGACGACGACTTGGGGCGCAGGAGCCAATCAATCGAAAGACGGCCACCCCCCACCACGAAAAGGAGGATCAGGCCGCCCATCATGCTGACGTTTTTCCAAAACTGAGTGAGCTGGGCCATGCGCTGGGCTGCATCTGTGAAGTTCCAGTAAGCGTGGGAGCTAAAACTGGCGACGATGGTGAAAACCAGGATGACGACGGCAGAATAGCGCGTGGCGAAGCCGAGTATGATGAAGATCCCGACAAAAAGTTCGATGGGCGTCGCCACATACGCCATGAATTCCGGCAAGCCCCGCGCCGGATACGTCTTCGCAACTGCAGCCATGTTCCATATTTTGGCGTAGCCGCTCTGCATATAGATCCAGCCGAGACAAACGCGTCCGGCTAAGATGAGGATGTCTGACAAGGAAGCGGCGACGCCGTCCGCATAAGAAAGAAGGGGATGTGATGCATGCGGCGTTCGCGATTTCATTCCGGGTCCTCAGACTTCAGGTGACAGGGGTTCAGCTGCGTTCCGACGACGCGAATGTGGCGTTCGCATCTAGAGAAGCAGCCTTATGTCAGCCCACTCGTGCACTGCCGTCACGGCGAAAGCGTCTGTCTCTGGAGGAACTCGCTGACGGCGTCGATCAGCGGTTGTTGGTTGTTTGTGAAATAATGATTGGGAAGGCTGGCCGGCGTCGTGTTTGGAAGCAGCTTGTACTCGATTTTAGGAACCAGCGAGCCCGCCGCTGTGGCCGCGGACATCAGCATGTATGGCTCGAACGGCGCGACGACGGCATCCCCCGCGTCCCGAACGAGGATGACGGGGACAGGCACTCGTTTGATCCAATACGTTCCGTCTGCGGTGCTTGAGGCTTCTGAGCGATACGTGAGAAAGTGCTGGGCGGTCATGGGAACCTGTTGACCGGTGAACCACTGCATCAGGACGGGCATGACCTCTTTGGTGCGCTCCTCTTTCAGCGCTTGATGCGAAGCGCCCATCAGAGCAGAAAAGTTGGTCTCGTTTTGAACAAGCATGTGGCGGGATTTCCACGGCAAATTCGCGAACATCCCGGTTAGGACAACCGCCTTGATGTCTGGCGCCCACGCGGTGGCCACATAGAACTGGACTTGGATGTTTCCGAGGCTGTGCCCATGCATCACAATGGACCGGTAGCCGAGCGCCCGAGCCGTGTAGACGGCAGCTTCGATGTCTTGGCGAACGTGGAGAAAATTGTCCGTGTTGACGAGCGTATCGTGCTGGCGGGTGTTGATCGCCAGAACCGAGTAGTTCTTGGCCGCCAAGGCGGGGCTCAAGAAGCTGATGGGCGGCTTGGAGTAATTGTCACCGCTCCCATGCACGCTGATCACGAGAGGCGTTTTCGCGGGGTCCACATTCACGGGCTCCCATAAAGCGGCGTCGACGGCAAACCGGTCCAACGTGTTGATACGCAAGAACCGCAGGGCGGCGTTAGGTGTCGGCTTGAAGTCGGCAGAGACATCGCTGGGGCGGTCCCCAAATTGATAATCGATGCTGACTGCAACTTCGGCGGCCGTCGCCGGGAGCAGGAGAAGGCCTGTCACGAACAACGCTGTTCCAGCTTTGATAAACAAATGCATCAAGCCCCCACAGAATTTGATTTCGAACCAACGGACCAAGATGCCGCCGCCTTGTCAATGCTGCCTACGCTCCTCTTGAGCGCAGCCGGTCGCTTCGCTCATGTGTGAGCACATGCTCATTACCGAACATGCCGGCTCACACCGACGTCTGAATCGAACCAGGCCGCGCCTTGAGTGCTTCTCGGGCCGCCTCGTCAAACCTTTGGTCGGGCGTCAGAATGAGGGCGGCCGATCTGACGCTCTGGTGCTCGGGAGTGCGACCCGGCGGCATCACGCCCTTCTCCGCGAGAGCTTTCGCTGCGCGCATGAGGCGATGACGCGCCATGATGATCCCGTTGTCGGTGCCAACCAGATTTTCTTTCGTCCGATCGACAACGGGGCCCATGCTTTCCTGCACTGACGCGTCTTGCATGGAAAAACCTTCGATGCCGCTGTAGGTGATGCCGGACCGCTGCGCTTCGCGGTCCATCAGATAGTCATTGTCCTTGTTGGCCATGGGCCTGAAGGTGCCGGGCACGTATTTGACGTGAATGCCCTGTCCCTCCTCACCGGCGCGCACCTCCTCCGCCGTCAGCGCCCGCGTCGGGTGATAATCATAGCTCCACGCCCAGCAGTTCTCGTCGTCGATCGGCACCCAGAAATGGCCGTGCAGCGGATGATCAGCGCGCGGCGGCACCATCGTGAAGCACGGCATCACCCAAGGCGTAATACGCCAGTAGTAACTGCCTTCGTCCGCCATCCGGCGCACGCCGATGGACAAACCGCCCTCGCTCTCCACCACCTCAAACACCGGCTTGGCGTCGCGCATATTATATTCGTTCCCCTTCGAGCCGCGGAAGTGGGGGTCGCGATCGATGGTTCCCTTATGCAGCCACGAGACATGACTGGAATCGATTCCGCCTTCCATCGCCTGCAGCCAGTTGCACTCCTGATGGCGTTTCGAAACATAACGACGCTCCGGCGCCACCAGTGAAAACTCCCATGAGGGGCGGGGCGGCTCCTGATCTGTGGGCCCCATAAACGTCCACAGCACGCCCCCTTGCTCGATCAACGGATAGGATTTTAGCTTGATCTTCTTGGCATACCCCGACTCGGCCGGCTCGGAGGGAACCTCGACGCACTGGCCGGAGGTGTCGAACTTCCAGCCATGATAAGGGCAGCGCAGCCCGCACTCCTCATTGCGGCCGAACCACAGCGATACGCCGCGGTGGGCGCAAAACTCGTCGATAAGACCGAGGGCACCATGGCTATCGCGAAACGCCACC
>JAQGJH010000060.1 GCA_028290705.1 Hyphomicrobiales bacterium | reverse complement strand
TGCGGGGGAAGATGACCTGAACTTTCGCCGCGCGGTTTGCCGCCCGCATGCGGCGAAGGCTCGCCTTGATAGGCGAAGCCTTCGGTGAGACAGCGCGCGAGCTGCCGCAACGGAGCCTCGGCGAAATCCTCGTAATAGGCTTCGTTTTCCCTCGTCAGCAGAACGTGCCAGCAATGATGGACGTCGTCGTTCCACTGCGCATCGTAGAAACGGGGATTGCTGTCGTCCCGACGATCGAGCCAGTGAGCGGAATTATGCTCGTTTTCGAGGACGAGATGCACATGCCGGTCGCCGGACGACGTCCGCATGGCCTCGGCGATTTCGCCCAGCACGTGACGATCGCTATCGTCCTTGATCGCGTGGACGGCGTCGAACCTGAGGCCGTCGAAGTGAAACTCCTCAAGCCAATAAAGGGCATTGTGAATCACGAAGTCGCGCACCGCGCGACGCTCCTGCGCATCGAAGTCGATGGCGTCTCCCCATGGGGTGTGATGCCGATCGGTGAAGAAAGACTTCGCATAGAGCGGCAGGAAATTCCCCGACGGCCCGAAATGATTGTAGACGACGTCGAGCATGACCGAGATCCCGCGCTCATGCGCGCTGTCGACCAGTCGCTTCAAGTCGTCCGGCGTCCCATAGGCGGAGTTCGGAGCGAAAGGCAAAACGCCGTCGTAGCCCCAGTTCCGGTCGCCCGGGCATTCCGCGATCGGCATGAGTTCGATCATCGTCACGCCCAGGTCCGCGATGGCGTCGAGACGCTCGATCAGGCCCAGAAACGTGCCTTCGTGGGTGGCGGCGCCGACGTGCAGTTCGTAGAGAACGGTCTCGTCCCACGGCCGCCCCTTCCAGCCTTGGTCCCGCCAGGCATAAGCGAGCGGATCGACCACGAGACTCGGCGCGAAGACGCCGTCGGGCTGGAATCGCGACACCGGGTCGGGGATGCCGGCCTGTCCGTCGATGCTCCATGAATACCGCGCGCCCGCGCTCACGCCCGGCAGCTCGATGCGCGCAAACCCCTCGTCGTCGCGCAGCACCTCGACCGGAGGGCGACCCTCGACGACGAGTTCGACGCGTTGCGCATCAGGCGCCCACAGGGAGAACCGGACCCCGCCCGGCGTCGCAACGGCGCCGAAGGGCATCTGGTGAAGGCTGGTCATGCGAGGAGCTCCGTTCGGCTGGACAGCTGGAACAGCGAGAGCGAACGGGACGTGAGGGGAAAGGTTCCGCCCGCCTGCAACACTGCCGGTTTACCGCGCACGAGTCCCCCGTCCAGACGCGTGTCCAGAACCTGAGTCCAGCTGCGGCCGGGAAAGTCGGCCGCCAACTTGAAATCGACGTCTTCGGGCGCCGAATTGAGCAGCAGCAGGAAGCGCCGGCCGTCCTGTGAATCATTGCCGAGCTGCAGCCCGAGAGCGCGCCGCAGATCCTGCTGCCAGTCCTGCGGGTTCATTTCACGCCCCTCGGGCGCCAGCCAATAGATGTCCTTGAGATCCCGGCCGGGAACGATCTCGCCCGTGAGAAAATCCCGACGGGCGAAAACGTCGTATCGCTTTCGCAAACTCACCAGCGCGCGGATGAAGGCCTGCAGATGCGGGTCGCCTTCCGGCTCGCTCCAGTCCATCCAGTTGGTCTCGTTGTCCTGCGCATAGGCGTTGTTGTTGCCGCCCTGCGTGCGTGAGCGTTCATCGCCCATCAGCAGCATCGGCACGCCGATCGACAGAAACAGCGTCGCAAGCAGATTGCGCTTCTGCCGCCGTCGCAACTCTTCGATCTCGGCATCGTCGGTGGGGCCCTCGACGCCGCAATTCCACGAGAGATTGTGCGGATGGCCGTCCTTGTTGTCCTCGCCGTTGGCCTCGTTGTGGCGCTCGTTGTAGCTGACCAGATCCTGCAGCGTAAAACCGTCATGCGAGCAGATGTACTGGATCGAGGCTCCGGGTCCGCGTCCGCGCGGTCCGAAGATCTCGCGCGAACCCGTCAACGCCTGGGCGAGGTTCGGCAATTGGCCTGGATCGCCGCGCCAGAATCCCCGCACGTGATCTCGGTAACGGTCGTTCCACTCGCTCCATCCTGCCGGAAATCCTCCGACGCGATAACCCCCGTCACCCAAATCCCAGGGTTCGGCGATCAGCTTCACACGGCTGAGCACCGGATCCTGCGAGACCGCACGCAGAAAGCCGGACCGCTCGTCGACATCGAACGGATCGCGTGCGAGCGACGAGGCGAGGTCGAAGCGGAAGCCGTCGATGTGGAAGTCCTCGACCCAATAGCGCAGGGAATCGAGCACCATCTGCAAGACGCGCGGATGATTGAGATCGAGCGTATTGCCGGTCCCGGTCGAGTCCCACGAGAAGCGCTTGTTGTCGCGCGACAGCTTGTAATAAGAGGCGTTGTCGATCCCGCGAAACGACAATGTCGGACCGAGGTGACTGCCTTCCGCCGTATGATTGTAGACGACGTCGAGGATGACCTCGATGCCCGCATCGTGCATGTCGCGAACCATGCCCTTAAACTCCTGCACCTGCTGACCGATGTCGCCGGTCGAGGAGTAGCTGTTCTGCGGAGCGAAGAAGCCGATCGTG
>JAQGJH010000033.1 GCA_028290705.1 Hyphomicrobiales bacterium | reverse complement strand
GCCCTGCCCGGCCGCGAGCGCGCGGGCTGAAACGCTTCATGACGAGCGCCTTGCCGACGTGCGCCTCGGCCACGACGAGATCGTCGACGTCCAGGCTGTGGTTGTTCTCGGCGTTGGCGATGGCGCTTTCCAGAGCCTTCTTCACCTCGACGGCGATCCGCTTGCGCGAGAACTGCAGATCGGCGAGCGCCGTATCCACCTTCTTGCCGCGGATGAGCTGGGCCAGCAGGTTCAGCTTCTGCGGGCTGACGCGAAGCATGCGGAGAACCGCCTTGGCCTCGTTGTCCTTCAGGGCGCGGGGTTGCTTGGTCTTGGACATGTCAGCCCCTCTTCGCCTTCTTGTCCGCAGCGTGACCATGGAAGGTCCGCGTCGGAGAGAACTCGCCGAACTTGTGGCCGATCATGTCCTCGGTCACCGTGACCGGCACATGCTTGTGGCCGTTGTAGACGCCGAACGTCAGACCGACGAACTGCGGCAGGATCGTGGAGCGGCGGCTCCAGATCTTGATGACTTCCGAGCGGCCCGAAGCGCGCGATGTATCTGCTTTCTTGAGCAGATAACCGTCGACGAACGGGCCCTTCCAGATCGAACGTGCCATGGATCAGCCCTTCTTCTTGCTCTTGTGACGCGAGGTCACAATGAATTTCGTCGTCGACTTGTTGGAGCGCGTCTTCTTGCCCTTGGTCGGCTTGCCCCACGGCGTGACCGGGTGACGTCCGCCAGAGGTGCGGCCTTCGCCGCCGCCGTGCGGATGATCGACCGGGTTCATCGTGACGCCGCGGTTGTGCGGCTTGCGTCCGAGCCAGCGCTGCCGGCCGGCCTTGCCGAGCGACGTGTTCATGTGATCGGGGTTCGACACCGCCCCGACCGTGCCGAAGCACTGGCCGTGGATGAGACGCTGTTCGCCCGAATTCAGGCGCACGATCACATAGCCCTGGTCGCGACCCACGATCTGCGCGTAGGTCCCGGCCGAACGGGCCATCGCGCCGCCCTTGCCGATCTTCATCTCGACGTTGTGCACGATCGTGCCCACCGGGATGTTCGACAGCGGCATGGCGTTGCCGGGCTTCACGTCGACCTGCGTGCCCGCCACCACCTCGTCGCCGACGCCGAGGCGCTGGGGAGCGATGATGTAGGACAGCGTGCCGTCCGTGTAGCGGATCAGCGCGATGAACGACGTGCGGTTCGGATCATATTCGATCCGCTCCACCTTCGCCGCCATGTCGAGCTTGCGACGCTTGAAGTCGATGATGCGGTAGGTCTGCTTGTGACCGCCGCCGCGGAAACGCACCGTGATGCGTCCCGTATTGTTGCGTCCGCCCGACGAGCTCTTGCCCTCGGTCAGAGTCTTGACGGGCTTGCCCTTGTAGAGCTCGCTCCGGTCGACGATCACGAGCTGGCGAAGGCCCGGCGTGACCGGCTTGAATGTCTTCAGTGCCATGGTCTTTTCCTCGAACCCGCCTTACAGCCCGGTCGTCACGTCGATCTTGTGGCCCTCGGCGAGGGTCACGACCGCTTTCTTGACATCCGACTGGGTGCCGCGAACGCCGCGAAACACCTTGTTCTTTCCCTTGCGAACGAGCGTGTTGACGCTTTCGACCTTGACGTCGAAGAGGCGCTCCACAGCCGCCTTGATCTGCGGCTTCGTCGCGGTCTTGGCGACACGGAACACGACCTTGTTCTGCTCGGAAGCAAGGGTCGCTTTCTCGGTGATCACCGGCGAGACGATCACGTCGTAATGACGCGCATCTTGAATTCGCGAAGGTTGGCTCATTTGAATCGTGCCTCCAGCGCGTCGATGGCCGCCTTGGTCAGCACGAGCTTTTCGCGGCGCAGAATGTCGTAGACGTTGATGCCCTGGACGGGCAGCACGTCGATGTGCGGGATGTTGCGGGCCGCCAGGGTGAAATTGTCCTGGGTCTCCGCACCGTCGATGATCAGCGCCGAGCCGAGACCGGCCTTGGCGAACTGGTCCTTGAGGCCCTTGGTCTTCGGCGCGTCGAGCGTCGCATTTTCCCAGACGATGATGCCACCGTCGCGGAACTTGGCCGAGAGCGCATGGCGCAGCGCCAGGGCGCGCACCTTCTTGGGCAGGTCATGGGCATGCGAGCGCACGACCGGACCGAAGGCGCGTCCACCGCCGCGGAACTGCGGCACGCGAGCCGAGCCGTGACGGGCGCCGCCGGTGCCCTTCTGCTTGTACATCTTCTTGCCGGTCCGCCAGATGTCGGCGCGGTTCTTGACCGCATGCGTACCGGCGCGGCGCTTGGCGAGCTGATAGCGGATCATGCGCGCGATGAGATCTTCGCGCGGCACGAGACCAAAAATCTCGTCGTTGAGCTCGATGGATCCGGCGGACTTGCCGTCGAGAGAAGTGATGTCGAACTTCACGGCTCAGCCCTCCTTCTGTGCGTCATCGGTGGCGGGAGCCTCGGCGGGTGCCTCGGCATTTGAATTCGCCAGGCGGAACTTGCCGGGCATGGGAGCGTCCTTCGGCAGCGCCTTCTTGATGGCGTCGCGAACGAAGATCCAGCCGCCGGCCGTACCGGGAACCGCGCCTTCGACGAGGACCAGGCCACGCTCGACGTCGAGCTGCACGACACGCAGGTTCAGCGTGGTCACGCGGTCGACACCCATGTGTCCGGCCATTTTCTTGTTCTTGAAGGTCTTGCCCGGGTCCTGACGGCCACCGGTCGAACCAATCGAACGGTGCGAAACCGACACACCGTGGGTAGCCCGCAGACCCCCGAAGTTCCAGCGCTTCATGCCGCCGGCAA
>JAQGJH010000115.1 GCA_028290705.1 Hyphomicrobiales bacterium | reverse complement strand
TTTCTGCCCCGGCTACCGCTTCGCATTTCCAGAACAGCATGCTGCCCGCGCGAGCATAGGCGAAGATCACCACGAGGCTCGTTGCAAGGACGAGGCCCCAGATCCACGTGGCGGAAGCTGCCGGGCGGGTGGCTTCGAGGATCAGAAGCTTGCCGGTGAAGCCCGAGAGGGGCGGCAATCCCGCCATGGCAATGGATGCGAGGAAGAACATCGTGCCGAGGGCGGCCGGGCGCAACATGACGGGCGCATCGGCCAGCAGGTCGCGCCGCGTTCCGCGGCTCGTCGCAATCAGGTCAGCCAAAAGGAACAAGGCTGCGCCCGCAAGGGTCGAGTGCAGCGCGTAGTAGAGTGCCGCCGTGAGGCTCAGGGCGTCGAACAGCCCGACGGCGACGAGCAGCGATCCCATCGACCATACGATCGAGAAGCAGACGAGATCCGATAGGCGGCGAGCCGCCAAGGCCCCCAGCGCACCAAGCGCCATCGTGACGAGGGCCGCGGGGACGATGTAGGGCGAAACGACGTCGGCCGCCGCGCCAGCCTCGGGGCCGAAGATCAATGTGTAGACTCGGATGATCGAGTAGGCGCCGACCTTCGTCATGATGGCGAAGAGGGCCGCGACGGGCGCGGGCGCTGCGGCATATGTCGCGGGAAGCCACCAATGCAGTGGAACGAGCGCGGCCTTGAGCGCAAAGACGAGAAACAGAAGCAGGGCACCCGTACGCAACAGGGCGGCATCTCCGCCCGCGACGCTCTGCACCTTCTCGGCGAGATCCGCCATGTTGAGCGTTCCCGTGACGGCGTAGATGAGCCCGACGGCAAAGAGGAAGAGGGTGGAGCCCACCAGGTTGATGGCGACATATTGCAGGCCGGCTCCAAGCCGACGGGAACCGCCCCCGTGCAGCATCAGGCCGTAGGACGCGATGAGCATGACTTCGAAGAAGACGAAGAGATTGAAGACGTCACCGGTCAGAAAGGCTCCGTTCACACCCATGAGCTGGAACTGGAACAGGATGTGGAAGTGACGGCCGCGCTCGTCCCAGCGCGTCGCCATGGCGTAGGCCAGAACTGCGCCGGCAAGGACCGCGCACAGCAGGATCATGGTGGCGGACAACCTGTCCAGCACCAGCACGATACCGAATGGCGCGGGCCAGGCGCCGAGAAAGTACGGCCGGACGACGCCGTCCGTCGCGGATGCATAGAGGCTCGCGCAGACGGCGAGCAAAAGCAGCGTCGCGACGCTGGACAGGATGCGCTGCAGGTCCGGTTTTGCGCGCGCCAGGATCAGGAGCGGTGCAGCGACTGCCGGAATCAAGATCGGAGAGATCAGCCAGTTGTTCGCGTCGATCACGTGGTGTGGCCTCCGCTCGTGCGCTGTTCTGGTTCGTTGCCGTCGTCGTTCAGCGTATCGACGCGGTCCGAGCCCGTCTCCAGGTACCCGCGCAGGGCCAGCACTACGAAGAGCGCCGTCATGCCGAACGAGATGACGATGGCGGTGAGGACCAGCGCCTGGGGCAGGGGATCAGCATAAGGCGCGGCCTCGGCGACAATCGGGGCCTTATCCACGGCGAGGCGGCCCATGGCGAAGAGAAACAGATTGACGGCGTAGGACAAGAACACCGTGCCGAGAATGACCGGGAACGAGTGGCCTCTCAGCGCGAGATAAAGGCCCGTTGCCGTCAGAAGGCCGATCGCGGTGGCGACGAGAAATTCCACTTATAGGTCTCCCCGAATGGCATTGGCGACCGGAGCCGCCTGGGACGCGGACGACACCTGCGCGGCTGCCGATGGTGAACGGGCCAGGGGAATGTCGGACGGGCCCTGGGGCACGGGTTTGCGTTCGGCCCGCGCCTGCACGCGAGCGATCTGCGATAGCGACAGGATGACGGTTCCCACCACCGCGAGGAAGACACCGAGGTCGAACGCCATGGCGGACGCGAGTTCGAAGCTGCCGATCAGCGGCAGGCTGAAATAATCGAAGGCGCTCGTGAGAAAGGGGCTGGCCAACAAGATGGATGTCAGGCCGGTGAGGCCGGCGATCAGGACGCCGAGGCCCAGCATGGTGTGAGCGTCGATCCTTTGTCTGGCCACCGCCCAGGCGTGGCCGCTCGCCACCGCCTGCATGACGAAGGCGATCGCCACGACGAGGCCCGCGATGAAACCGCCTCCTGGTTGATTGTGGCCGCGCAGGAAAATAAACGCCCCGACGGTGATGGCGAGCGGCAGCAGCACGCGCGTGACCACGACGAGCAGCAACGGATGCGCATCCGCAGCCTCTTCGGCTTGCAGCATGCCGGCGAGCCGCTTGGCGGCCGTTCCCCGGAGCGCGCCGCTGAGCAGGGCGTAGATCGACAGCGCAGCGATGCACAGGACGATGATTTCGCCGAACGTGTCGAAGCCGCGGAAATCCACCAGGATGACATTGACGACGTTGGTGCCGCCGCCGCCGGGCTTCGACTGAGCGAGATGGTAATCGGAGATGGATGCGACATCGCGTGTCATGACCGCGAAGGCCAGCGCGGCCGCCCCGAGGCCGCCCAATATCGCAATCGCTCCGTCCCGCATGCGGCGCAGCGCGCTGAATTCGGTCAGTGTGACGCGCGGCAGCAGGTTGAGAGCCAGCAGGAGCAGCACGGTCGTGACCACTTCGACCGAGATTTGCGTCAGCGCCAGATCCGGGGCGGAGAATTGGACAAAGGCCAGCGAAACCGCCAGGCCGACGACGCTCGTCAGAATGAGGGTCAGCAAGCGGTTCGCGTGCGTGAGAACCACAACGCCGCAGGTGAGCGCCAGGGCTGCCCATACGACGAGCGACGGCAGGTTGACCGGCAACAGGGGGCGCGGCCCCGTCAGCGCGGCTCCAGCGCCGTAGCCGGCGGCTCCGACGATCAGAATTGTCGCGAAGATGAATGCCAGGTAGCGAGGCAACGAGTTGGTATGCAGGCCATCGGTGATCTTCTGCGCGGCGGCAATCAGTGTCTCGGTGGCGACGTCGAACATTCGTTTCGCTTCGGGCCTGACGAAACGCCGGCGGACGCCGTCGACCATGGCCTGTCTTGCCACGAGACCGAAGCCGACCGCGAAGGCGATCAGGCTCATGTAAAGCGCGGGCGTGAAGCCGTGCCACAAAGACAGGTGATAATCCGGCAGCGCGGCAGAGCCGATGACCGCCTGGGCGGTGAGCGCCACGAGAGGCCCTGCCAGCCAGGCGGGGGCCAGGCCGATGACGACGACGGGAACGATCAGGACCGCAACCGGCGCCCAAAGACCCAGCGGTGGATCGTGCGGGAGCTGCGGATAATCGGAGCGCTTCGGGCCCATGTAAGTGGCGATGGCGAGGCGTGCCGAGTAAGCGACCGACAGCACCGCTCCGAGCGTCGCCAGCGCGGGCAGCAGCCAGCCTGTTCCCGCATAGGTCGTGTGCGCCGCCTCCTCGAGCATCATCTCCTTCGACAGGAAACCATTGAGAAATGGCAGCCCCGCCATGGAGGCCGACGCCACGATGGCGAGACCTGCGCTGATTGGCATCAAACGCGCCAGCCCGCCCAAACGACGAACGTCACGCGTGCCAGCCTCGTGATCGACGATGCCGGCGCTCATGAACAGCGCGGCCTTGAACAAGGCATGATTGAGAATGTGGAACACGGCCGCGACAGCCGCCATGCGCGTGCCGAAGCCCAGCAGCATGGTCATCAATCCGAGATGACTGACCGTCGAATAGGCCAGGATTGCTTTCAAATCGTCCTTGAAAAGCGCAATCCAGGCGCCGACCAGCATGGTGACGAGTCCGACGCCTGTGACGATGAGAAACCAGGCGTCTGTGCCGGCGAGGATGGGCCATAATCTGGCCAGCAGAAACACTCCGGCCTTCACCATGGTGGCGGAGTGAAGATAAGCCGACACCGGCGTCGGCGCCGCCATGGCATGTGGCAGCCAGAAGTGAAATGGAAATTGCGCGGACTTCGTGAACGCGCCGGCGAGGACCAGCAGGAGCATGGGCAGGTAGAGCGGTGACGACCGAACCTGCTCGCCGCGCGTGAGAATGGTGCTGAGTTCGTAGGATCCGGCGATCTGTCCCAGGAGAATGAAGCCCGCCATGAGCAGAAGGCCGCCGCCACCCGTGACGACGAGAGCCATGCGGGCGCCCTGGCGGCCTTCGGGCACGTGACGCCAAAATCCTATGAGCAGGAAAGACGAGAGACTCGTGAGCTCCCAGAAAACGACGAGCAAGAGGATGTTGTCGCTGAGTACCACGCCCAGCATCGCGCCCTGAAACAGCAGCAGATAGGCGTAGAAGCGACCAATCGGCTCACGGGTCGACAGATAGAAGCGTGCGTAGACGATGATGAGGAGCCCGATCACCAAAATGATTCCGGCGAAAAACACCCCCAGCCCGTCCAGCAGGATGGCATAGGAGAGACCGACCTGCGGAAGCCATTCGAAGCTGACCGAGCGGGACTGCCCGATCTGCAGCGAAGACGCGGCGACGAGCAGCAGCGCCAGAGCGCTCAGTGACACGGCGCCGGTGACGACGGCGCATGCATTTCGGCCCGCCCGTGCAAACAGCAGCGGGAGAGTCGCACCTAAAAGAGGAATGAGCGGAAACCAAGCCAGCAACTCATTCGACACCCACCGCACCTCCATGATCCCGGGTCAAATCCGGAAGGCCTAGCCTTCGTTCCGTCGCCTACACTACTTGTGAATTCCGCATAAGCAAACGCAGCCGTCGCCCGGATTGTTCGACATCGACATCGACCTTGCTCGAACGGGCGCGAAAACTTGCCGGCGTGCGGGCGGCTGCAGTTTAGCGGCTTTATAATCATTGCAGCGGCTCTTCTTCAGCCGTGAGGCGGCTGGTAGAAAAATCCGCAGCGGCGTTCTTCTCCCGGGGGACGTCCAGGCCGTTGTCCCTGACGCGCAGCGTTCGAGGCAACGGCCAATTTAGGCCCGTACATGCGGCAAGTGGTCTCCAGTCACTTGCGCATCGTGGAAGGGGCTGCCCTCCTCGAGGTGGCCCCTTCCTGTTCGTCATTTGCCTCAATCCGGAGCGATCGGTCATGTCGAAGGAAAATGTTGGCTCGATGTCGGAAGATGAACTCTGCTGCGCCCTCGAATTTGCGCTCGGCGACTATTCGCGACTGGTCCTCGATGTCGGCAGCGACATGCCGGATGCGGCCAGCGAGAGCGATCTGCGCGAAGCCGTGCACAGATTGTCCGACACCTTGCACGGCCTGCGCGTGGAATCGGTTTTTCGTGGCGCGCACGGACGCTAGCCGTCCGCCTGAACGGCCCAATTGCGGTTTCATCGCACAACAGGAGCGGCCCGATGGATCATCGGCGATCAAACTTCGATTTTCGCGTCGACGTGGCGCGCAGCGATCTGCACCAGACGATGACGTCGGCATTTACGCGCGTGCAGCATGGCGCGCAGCTGCACCCCATGCTGGTCATGCGTCTCGCTGCCGAAGCGCTTGGCGCCTTGTATCGCGACATGGCTGCGGCACATGTGCAAGATCCTCATTGCCCGTGTGGCTGGCAGCCGGATGCAACATGCGACCTCGACATGCTCGGTGCGGCTCTCGCGCAGCAGGCTGTCGTGCCGATCCCCTTCGATTTGCGCGTCATGCAGCCGGCCGGGGAGGCATGAGAGTGCGGGTTTTCTTCCGCCCGGCGGCAGGCGAGATGACCATGGCGGTTCTCACGACCGCATTGACCCTGCTGGCGCTGCTGAACGACGGCATCTTGCCCCTTAGTCAATGAAGCTCGTCGTCTCCGTCGGTTGCTGTTGGCCCGATGGGTTCGGCCCGTGTGACAGCGCTTCGATGAAACGGTCCTGGAACGGCGTTGGCCACCATGAGGCGCGGGTCGTCAGCCCGACCCAGCGCGTATCGTGAGGCACCTCTGTGATTGGAAGCGCCTGCAGTTCGTGCGCGCCATCGGCATCTATGTGCCATTGGGACAGAATCGCCAGCCGGTCGCTCGACTTCAGCAGGGCGGTGATGGTTGGGAGCCAGTTCGTGTGGATTTGCGGCGACGCGGCGATTTTCCACTCCTTGAGAAGTCGCTGCAGGACGTCGTGTCGCAGACCCGCGGTCGCGATGATGAATTCCGATCCCACGAGATCTTGCGGCTTGATTCGCTTGTGGGCTGTCAGCGGATGTCCGCGCCGGCATGCGATCACGTAAGGATCCTCGTAAAGGCGGCTTTCGGTCAGATCGGCGAATGGTGGCGGATCGCGCAGCGCCCCGAAGATGACGTCGATCGACCCGGACCGAAGAAGCACGGCGAGTTCTTCGTAGGCGCCTTCCACGATTTCGATTGATTGCCGTGGATCAGAACCGGCGCATGCGTGGATGGCTTCGGCGAGGGGAAGGCGCGGCGACAAAACCAGGGCGCCAACGCGCAGGCCATGGGTCCCGAGCGCCCGATCCGAGCCGATGATTTGAAGTCCAGCGGCGATTTCCTGCGCGGCCAACGTAAGTTTACGGCTGAACTCCCGCCCTTGGGCATTGAGAGACGGGCCGGCCGGGGTCGGTTCGACGAGGACGACATCCATCAAGGTTTCCAGAGATCGCACGGCTTTCACGATCGCTTGTCGGTTGACTCGCAGTTGCAGTGCGGCAGATCGGAGATCATCCGCGCGCCAAAGTGCCGTCATGCTGCGGCACTGTGTCTGCGTCATGCGATCGCAGATGGCCGTGAGCCTGCGGTCCGCGCTTGATCGTCCCACGCAGTCTTCCACGGCTGTTCGAAGCAGATCGAGAAACCTGCGGGCTCGCCCAGCGAAAGCTCGGCCTTTCGCGTTGAGGTGGCTGCCGTGTGGATCGCGATCGAGAAGTCGCACGCCGATTTCTGTTTCCAGCCGACCGATCAGATAGGTCACGGCCGGCTGGCTGATGCGCAGTTCCTGCGCCGCCGCCACGAGTGAGCCGAGGCGCGCCGCGGCGTCGAACGTTCGCAGCTTCTTGAGGTCGGGGAAGTCGCTCCTATCCATCGAGGCCTCCTGATGCTGGCGCAAATTTTATAGCCCCGGTTCGCTTTTTGAAGTGCCTCTATGGTCTTTCGGGCTCATGATGTGGAACGTCAAGCGGTGGGCCGCCCCGAGGTTTATGCCGAGGAAGCGAGTTCCGCCCATATTCAGGGAGGGCGCCATGCGCGCTACGGGCTCGGGGTTTCTGGCGGGAGCGATGACTCTCGCTTGGATGACTGTCGCGTCGGCCGCAGAGCCGATCCAGTTGCGAGACATGGGATCTTTTCACGTTGGCGGGCGCATCGTTGAACTGACAGGGCAACCCGTGCGCGACATCGTGCGTGTTCCCGGAGGGCCGACGTCCAAGCTCGATCCCAACGGCCGGTACCAGGTCGAGCACATGTATGCGCAGTATTTTCTCGTGCAGAACAAGAAGGCTCGCTACCCGATCTTGATGTGGCACGGGGGAGGGCTCACCGGTGCGACCTACGAGACTACGCCGGATGGGCGTGAGGGCTGGCGCGACATGTTCATCCGCAAAGGTTGGGACGTGTATGTCACGGATGCGGTGGAACGTGGCCGTTCGGGCTTCGCATCGCCTGACATCTGGAACGCGCCGCCGCTGTTTCTGACGCAGACCGATCCGTGGGAAAGATTCCGGATCGGGCCCGGCCCGGGATCCTTCGACGCCGACCCGGCGAAGCGGAAGCTGCTGCCCGGAAACCAGTTTCCTGTCGAAGCCTTCGATGCGTTCACGAAGCAGATCGTGCCGCGCTGGCTCTCGACGGACGACGCCGTGTTGCAGGCTTATCTTGCACTCATCGACAAAGTCTGCCCATGCGTGATCCTCGCCCATAGTCAAGGCGGTTTCTTTGGCTTCAGGGCTGCGGAAGCGAGGCCGGACAAGGTCAAGGCGCTGGTTGCTGTGGAGCCAGCAAGCGCCGGGCCGGCAAAAGGTGCAGCGTCGCTCAAGAACGTGCCGGTGCTGACCGTCTTTGGAGACTACATCGAGCAGGATCCGCGCTGGGTCGCCTACAGCAAGAATGTGCTCGCCTATCTGGCTGCCTTGAAGGCGGCCGGGGGAAGCGGCGACGTCATCGATCTGCCCAAGCTCGGAATCAAGGGCAACTCGCACATGCTGATGATGGATCGCAACAACCGCGACGTCGCCGACCAGATTCAGAAATGGCTGGTCGGTCGAGGGCTGGTCGAGCCGTGAGCCTCGTGTCATCTCCACCCACGGCCATCGCCGCACGGCCACTCGTCGATTGTCACGCTCACATCTACACGCGCAGCATGCCGGCGAGCGACACGGCGTGGCATCTGCCGCCAAGCGATGCTCCGCTGGAGGATTATCTCGCCGCACTCGACGCGCATGGCGTGCATTTCGCCGTGCTGGCCGCCGCCAGCATCTATGGGGACTACAACGACTATGCCCTCGAGGCGGTGCGAGGAAACAAGCGCCTGCGCACGACCGTGATCGTCGATCCATCGATCGATCTCTATGCGATGCAGCGCATGCGTGACGAGGGTGTGGTCGGCCTGCGCTTCCAGTTCCGCAACGTCTCGTCGCCGCCTGATCTCACGAGCTTCGAATATCGCCGCCTCATGCGCAGGGCAGCCGACCTTGGTTGGCATGTGCATCTTCATGATGAGGGTCCGCGGCTCGCGCGCTTCATCGATCCCATCCTGGCGGCCGGCCCGAGGCTGGTGATCGATCACTTCGGTCGGCCCAATCCGATGGAAACCGCTGAATCCGAGGAGTTTCGCGCTGTTCTCCGCGCCGTAGACGGCGGGCGATGCTGGGTGAAACTGTCAGCCCCGTTTCGCATAGCCCCCGAGGGTGCAGCCTCGGCGCTGGCCGCAAGACTTCTCTCCCACGCGGGTCCTGAACGTCTGTTATGGGGGAGCGACTGGCCTTTCGCCGCCTTCGAGGACCGCATGGACTACCGGCGAACGCTGGAGGATTACGCAGTGAACGTTCCAGATGAGGTGGCGCGGCAGGAGATCGATCGCACAGCCTTGAAATTCTACTTCAGCTGACGCGCTGTCCGATTGGAGACCCAGATGACCCAGGTGTTACGGCGTGACTTCAAGGTTCGCGCAGTCGATGGATTGAACATCGCGATCCGCGAAGTGCGGCCGGCCGCAGGCGAGAGAGCGGACAGAACCCCGATCGTGTTGATGCATGGCACGCGCATACCCGGCATCAGCGAATTCGATCTGCCCGTCGAGAATGGATCATTTGCAGCCGATCTCGCTCGACGTGGGCACATCTGCTTCGTGCCGGACGCGCGCGGTTACGGCCAATCCGACCGACCGGAAGCGATGTCGCGTCCGCCTGAGGAATCGCGGCCATTGGCCCGGGGGCTCGAAATCACACGCGATATCGACGCAGCCGTGGATGCTTTGAGAAACACGAGCGGCGCTGACCGGGTCGCCTTGATGGGGTGGGGCGTCGGCGCGACGATCCTGATCATGTATGCAGCGCTGTGGCCCGAGAAGGTGAGCCATATCGTGCTCTACAACGCCATCTATGGCGGGGGTACGAGCTTTCCGCGGTATCGCAACACGCCGCTCGAGGATCCGGCTCGTCCAGGCCACTTCAACTTCCAGCAATATGGCGGGTATGCCTACAACAAGCTCGATATGTTGCTCGACAAATGGGATCAGTCGATTCCAATCGACGACAAGGATGCCTGGCGCGACCCTGCTGTTGCGGCCGCGTTCCGTCAGGCCTTGATCGACGGGGACCCGACTTCGACGACGCGCGACCCCGTGACGTTCAGAAGCCCCAACGGCATGCTTCAGGACAGTTTCCACATCGGTCGCGGCGAAAAGCTGGTGCATGCCAGCCTGGTCACCTGCAAGGTCATGATCATTCGTCCGGAACTGGATTACTTCTCCCGGCCTGAGGATGTCATTGCCCTGCAGGAGGATCTTTGCAACGCCGAAGACGTGCAGATCTGGGAGCCGGTCAACACTACGCATTATCTCATCCTCGACCGTCCCGAGCGGGGCCGTACGGAATCACTCGAACGCGTGTCCGCCTTCATCGGATGACAATCGAAGCGCCACAAGGCGCCATCAGGCATAGGGAGAAAACGCAATGAACCTGTCAGGATCAAAGACAAACCTTCGCTCCGGGATGCTGCTCGCCGGCTTCTTCGTCGCTGCGGGCACGCATTCGACGCATGCGCAGGAGCCGGCGCCATTCTACCAGAACAAGACCCTGACGATCGGTGTCGGGGCGGCGACGGGTGGCGGGCTCGATACCTATGCCCGTCTGATCGCGCGGCACATCGGCGCGCATATTCCCGGCAAGCCGAGCGTGGTGGTTGCCAACATGCCGGGCGCGGGCGGCCAGATCGTGGCGCGCCACATGGTCAACAATGCACCGAAGGACGGGACATTCATCGCGACTTTCTTCCCCAGCGTCCTGATCGATCCGCTTCTGAACTCGGGCCCGCGGCCGGTCGATCCCAGCGTCTTCGGATATGTCGGCAATGCCAAGATCGAAGCGTCGGTCTGCATGGTGCGCAAGGACACGGGGATCAAAACGCTCGAGGAGTTGCGCTCGAAAACTCTCACACTTGGCGGCACCACGACCGGCAGCCAGGTCGTGGACTTTCCGACGGTCGAAAAGAACCTGCTGGGCGTGAAGTTCAATCTGATCCCCGGTTATAAGGGGACGCGTGAGGTTGGCGCAGCCATTGAGCGCGGCGAGGTGCAGGGCATTTGCGGCATCGGCTGGTCGACCCTGAAGGTGCAATATCCGACGCTGCTCAGCGGCGACATGTTCGGGGTCATGCTGGCGCAGGAGGATGTGAAAGGCGATCCCGAACTCAATGCCGCAGGTGTTCCGTCAATGTATTCTCTGGCTCGAAACGATACGGAACGCCAGGTTCTGCGTGTTCTCTATGCGCAGAACGATCTGGGTCGTCCCTACGCGACGCCTCCGGGCCTTCCGAAGGATCGGCTCGAGATCCTCCAGAAGGCCTTCGTGGCGGCGCTCGAGAGCCAGGAATTGCGTGACGATGCCGCGAAGATGAACATCGACGTCAATGTGACCACCGGCGAGAGCATGAAGAAGATGGTGGACGAACTTTATACATCCTCGCCCGACGTCGTGCAGGGGCTGAAGCAGGCGCTGGGACGCGCCAACTGAGACGCCCATGTGCATGGCCGGCGACGAGGTTTGCGCAGGAACATCGATGGGTCATGCACTTCGACATCCCGGTTTGGTCGCCCATTTCGGATCAATGATCTGCCGATCTCGGGTCGGGCACGCCCACTCGGATACGCTGCGAAAACTCCGGGTCGTCCTCGGCCCCCGGCGTTCTTGGGGCGATGCGGGAGCGTTCGACGAGTTTCGCGAGGGGCAGCCTGCGATCCAGAAAGTCGTGATCATAGAGGTATGAGGGCAAGTATCCGGACAGGACCATGCGTGGATCGAGAGTGATTGCCGGGTCCAGCTGCTTTGCCAGGCGATAGACGACCGTGGTGCAATTCGTCAGAAGAGTATTGTAGAAGCGCGGCGTCGCGGCGAGTTCGTTGGCCTCGTTCGCGTAGGCCCGGAGCAGACGTTGGGCGGTTTCGGCGCGTATGTCGAGCCTGTAGAGACGCACGTCTTCCTGGCGTACCGTGGCGCGGACTTTGACGACATCGCGCTCATCCGCCGCAACCATGACGACTTCATTGTGTCTGAAGAACCCGGCGAGCGCTGAATAATCCTCGCCAGCCTGTCGCCGCACTTCAATAGACCAGGCAAGTTGTCGCCCGTCAGCAAAGCTGAAGCTCAAGATGGCGTGGGCGATGGCGTCTCCCATCCAGTATGACAGGAAGAGATCCGCACCCGTCACGTCCGAAAATTGGTATGTGCGTCGTTCCCATCGTTCGGTGAAGTCGGCGTCCGATCGCCACGTGAAGTTCCGAACGTTTTCGATCGTCAGCCGATCGGTCCCAATATCCGCCGTTGGCATGCGTGCAACGTCTGGCGACCAGTTGGCGTCGGCGCGAGGCCGCAAGCTGCTCCACCACACCATCAGGGTCGCGGCGAGCAGGATCATGCAGAGGACGGCGTTCCTGCGCTGGCCGCAGATGAAATACACCAGGATGAGGATCGCGCCGATCGACCAGAGGGCGGGCAGCAGAAGCTGCGGACCGGCTGGTTGCCGAAACCAAAGCGCCAGCGCGCCCCATGATGCGAAGCCAAGCCAGGCCAGGCTCATGCCCAAATTCAAGCTTAAGGTTGCTGCCTGACCCATGTGCATCCTCTGTGTTGCAACAGCCGTCGAGATCTACACGCGGTGATCGCGAGCGGCAAAGCCAAAGCCAGATTCGATGAACTGGCGCCGAGCGATACCTTTGCTTAATTGGCTGCGTCCTAACGTCTTGTTTCGTACCTATGCCGAGCCGAAAGACTCCTGAAATGAACCATCGTGTCGACGATCAGCTTCAGCCTTCGTCGAGCTTGTACGCAGCAGCGGAGATCCGGGCAGGCTTGCAGGCTCTCTGCATTGCATCCGGCGCGCGCCTGGCGGCGCTGCTTTCAGATTGCGCAGACGAGGATGTGATCGTCGACGCCCTCGGACAAGACGGGGACCTGTTCAATGACGTCCGGGTGGCGCTCCTGCGTGACTGCGTGACTTCGATGTCGCCCGTCTTGGTGGCGTGTCAGACCTCCTCCGTCGAATGCCATGCGGCCATTCGCTTGCCTGGAGAGGAGTCTCGCGAGGGATTGCTTCTTCTCGCTGGCGTGTGCGGCGACTTCTGCCAGTCTTCCAATGCCGGTGTTTTCACTGGTTACGCTGCTCTGATCAGTGCGCTGCTGCGCCAGCGCCGCTCGCTGAGGGCTCATGCAAGGATGATCGCCGAGCAGGGTAAGGCGCTTGCTCACCATCGCAAGATTTTCGAGCGATCATCCGAAGTCGCGAAGATCGGCGTTTGGGAATGCGATCTGGACAATGAAACGCTCGCCTGGACGGACGGCGTCTACGACATGTTCGAACTGCCCAGAGGCTCGGCGATCACGCGCCCGGAGACGCTCCAGTATTATGAGCCGGAGAGCGCCAGCGAAATGATGCGGCTTCGAGCGGAAGCCATTCGCAATCGTACGGGCTTCAAAATGGAAGCCCGCATCGTGACGACGACGGGCAAGCGCAGGTGGATGCGTCTCACCGCGACGGTTGAGTCAGAGAACGGTCGGGCGGTGCGCATTTTCGGCATGAAGCAGGACATTACCGAAGAGAAGGCGCTTGCCGACCGGACGCTTTATCTCGCGGAATGTGATGTGCTCACCGGCCTCGCCAACCGAAGTCGCTTTCAGACCGCCCTGTCGGACATCGCCGCCTCTGGCCAGGCCACCCTCATTCTGGTTGATCTCGACGGCTTCAAGCAAATCAACGATACATTTGGGCATGCCATGGGCGATGAATGCCTGAAGCACATGGCCGCTCGACTTCGAGACGTCTGCCTCGATGCAGACCTCGTGTCGCGGGTCGGAGGCGATGAATTTGCCGTGCTGACGCGCACCTGTCTTGGGCGGGCCGAGATTGAAGTCCTGGCCGAAAGGATTGTCGATCGCATGCGGCAACCCGTCTGCTGGGGCAATCAATCCTTCCAGCTTGGCGCGTCCATAGGCATTGCCTCCTTCGAGGATGAAGCGGAGCTTGATCCAGACGAATTATTCAGCCGTGCCGACATGGCTTTGTATGCAGCCAAAGGAGCCGGCAAGAACAGGTTCCGTGTGTTCGAGCCGGTCATGAAACTCGCATCCGATTTGCGCGTCACAACGGTCAAGAACATCGGTCAGGCGCTCGATGCGGGGCAACTTGACTTGCACTACCAACCGAAAATCGTCCTGGCGGACGGTTCGCTCTCAGGGTTTGAAGCGCTGTTGCGCTGGCGTCTGCAGGATGACCGCTATCTCGCGGCAAGCGCCTTCAGCGCGGCCTTCGACGATCCGGAACTGTCGCGCCGGATCGGGCGCTTTGTCATCCAACGGTCGCTCATGCAGGCGCGACAATGGTGCGACCAAGGTGCTGAATTTGGGCATATCGCCATCAATCTCTGTCCAAGGCAGTTGCAGGACCCGCGCTTCACGGACGATCTGCTTCAACAGATCTCGGCCCATGGCCTGAAGCCGTCCATGTTCGAGATCGAAATTACCGAAGGGGTTCTGCTGACCGATGAGACGGGGCCAGCCTACCGGCAGATGCGGCATCTGCGCGAGATGGGACTGCGGGTCGCCATCGACGATTTCGGAACGGGCTATGCGTCGCTGATTCACCTGAGAGACTTCCCGGTCGATACGATCAAGATCGACAAAACATTCGTGCAAAGGTTCTTGCACGCGCCCGCGGATGCTTCGATTCTCGAGGCCATTCTGCATCTCGGTCTGCAACTCGGGAAAAGCGTCGTGGCGGAGGGGGTCGAGACGAAGGAGCAGTATGAGAGGCTGAGCAAGATGGGATGCACGTCGGCGCAAGGCTATTACATTTCAAAGGCCATTCCGCCGAAAGATGCTGCGTCGTTTTTCGCTGCGTCTTCGCGGTTCGGCAGGGTCGCTTGAGCGTCGAGCCTTCGACCCAACGCTCGTGCGTGTCACGTAAGAGTGGGACAGTGCAGATGCGCGTAGGGCCGCAGGAGATCCAGGCTCCAGATCTGCACGTTCGAGCCCCAGCATCGGAATCGTCCGTTGCCTCTTGCCACCATGTTCTGCCATCCGCCGGGCCAGACTTCGATCGGGCGGCCTGTGGCGGCATGCTCCGAAGCGGCCGGCGCCGTCGGCGCAGCTTCGTGCTGCTTGACTTCGATGGTGACGGGAGACGACAGGCCTCGACGCATTTCGCCGATGTGGATGGTGGCTGGAATGTTCCACTCCGGCACGGCGACCGCCTTGGGATCTGACCTCTCGCCGAAACTTCCGATCTTCAAGTTGTGGAACGGCAGCAACAGCACCGTCAGGCCGACCGTGAGGCTGACCGTGAACACGAGAGCGAACCGGAAGACGACGCTTTCCCAAAGCATGTCCCAATAGCGATAGCCGCACTGCTGGCGAGCAGTGGCCAATCGACGATATTGGGACACCAATGAAGGTTGCATCACGAGCCTCTCAAGCTCATGATAACGCTCAAATTAAAAACACTTCCTTAGCGGCGAGCAAAGCTGAATCCTGCGGTACTGCGCAATAAGGCCAAGCTATAGCCTTATACTTGAGCTTCGCAATTCGCGGTTAATTACATTACTTGCGAACGCACGGCGTTGTTCTTCGATTTTACTATCGTTTAGCTCTTTAAGCCCAGCCTAGAGTCAAGACAACGGGGCTGAAGCAATGAAGACTTTCTGGCGGAATGAATCGGGAGGCGTCGCGATCCTGTTCTCAGTTGCGTCGCTCGTGGCTTTCGGGATGGTTGGACTTGCAGTCGACATGTCGAGGGCCAACAGCGTCAAGGGCGATCTGGGCCATGCGCTCGATGCGGCCGCGTTGGCCGGGGGCCAACTGGAAACCGGCGATCGCTTTGCCGCCGCTCAAAAGGCTTTCGCGGCGAACTACCGTGGTCAGGCGATGGTCAACGAGTTCAAGGCATTTGTCGCGAAGACGGAACCCTACGAAGTCTTTCGCACGGAAGCGCTCGTGACAGTGCCGTCGACGATCAGCCGCGTTCTCGGCTTCTCGCAGTTTCCTATCCGGTCGTTTTCGGAAGTGGTGCGCGGCAATGACGCCAACCTGCACATTGCACTCGCGCTGGACGTGACGGGTTCGATGAAGGGAAATCGGCTGACGGCGCTCAAGGCTTCGTCGGCCGAGATGATCAACACGATGTTCACCAATCTGAAGCGCAACGACCAGGTGAAGTTCTCGATCGTGCCGTTTGCCCGCTACGTCAACGTTGGTCTCGGGGTTCGGTCGCAGAGCTGGTTGTCAGTCCCCGACGATTACTCGGTGACGAAGTATACCTGCACGACTTCGAAACCGGTGATCCGCGAATATAATTGCAAGACCACGACGAGCACCAAATATTCGGATGGCATTCCTTACGAATCCAAGTCGACGGTTTGCGAGAAGGAATACGGCCAGTCCGTCACGACGTGCGGCGACAAGACGACCAATTACAAGTGGAACGGCTGCGTGGGTTCACGCAATTCCCCGCTCGACACGCTGGACGGGCAATATGTCACCCGCATTCCAGGGCTGATGAACACGTCGTGTAACGTGGCAGTGCAGCCACTTTCATCGAACAAGGGGCAGTTGATCAAGACGATTAACTCGCTGGCCGCCTCCGATGAAACCTACATGCCGTCCGGTCTCGTGTGGGGCTGGCGCACGTTGTCGCCCGGGGAGCCGTTCGATGACGGCGCCGATCCGTCGCGGGTCACCAATCGCTATCTGATCCTCATGACCGACGGGGTGAATACGCTGTCGCCGAATTATCCGACCCACAACGGCAACAACAGAACGCTTGCCGATAAATTGACAGCCGATCTCTGCCGGAACATCAAGGAGTCGGGAATTACCATCTTCTCCATTGCCTTTGAAGTGACCGACATCGGCGTCAAGAACATGCTGCAAACCTGCGCTTCCGGCTCGGATCGCTTCTTCGATGCGTCCGATGCCGTTCAGCTCTCGAGCACGTTCAAATCCATCGCCACCCAATTGCTGGCATTGCGCATCGCCCGGTAACCGGGAAGGGCTGCTCAAGACGTCAGACGTGACCGAATTTCTCAAGCGCCTCCGCAAGCGACATGCCATTGCGGAGCGCGGTCCGAATGTCGACCTCCTTGCGTGTCAGGCTTTCGGCACGCAGGAGCACGTCGCGAAGCACTGCTGATGGGATGACGATCACCCCGTCCTCGTCACCGAGGATGAAGTCACCCGGGTTGCTGGTCACGAGTTTCGCGGTCGCGCCGCGGAGGCTTACCGGAACCTGCCAGCCATTCACCTTCCATCTGCCGATCGACTGCACGGGCGTGCGATAGCGGGCGTATACGGGAAACTTGTGGTGGCCCAGCCATCGCACGTCGCGGATGCCTCCATCGACGAGCGCACCGACGCAGCCTCGCTCCTTCATGCCGAGCGCGATGAGCTCGCCAAAATAGCAAATCCCGTCTCCATCGCCGCTCCATACGGAAAGGTCGTGGCTGCCGATCCCCTGGCAAGCCTGCATTTTCTCGGCATCCCCTCCAAGCGGAAAAGGTGTCATCTGACCGCGGATCGTGTAGGCGAATCCTGCAATCCGGCCTGCATCGAATGGAAACGGGGAAAAGTCTGCGGCCAGTCCTTGATTCGGCAAACCCATCTCGTCGAGGACATCGGCCACATTGGATGTGTCGACCTGGAGGAAACGCTTGCGGATGTCGGCTTTGTCGATCTCTGTCATGATGGCTCCGAAGTCTCAGGTCCCGACGCTCAGCGGTGCGACCATCTTGCGCAAACATGCAACGACCGAAAGCGCCGTGATGCGGCCGGTCTTCGGGTTTTCACTCGGGATGTTGGCAATCGACATCTTGAAGCTTGCCGAATCGGCGTCGACTTCGATCGTATGCGTGTTGCGGTCGAGCGCGGGATCGGCCCAGATTTCCAGGATCGTGCGATCGACCCCGATACCTGCGAGCCCCAGGGCCACGGCGACATTGAGGTTGGCGGGAAAGCCTACGGCGGCCTCGCGGGGCGAGCCCCTGAAGATGCGCAAAGGCTCTCGGATATCTTCGATCGAAATGCCGTTTTGTTCAAGAAAGGGTGCGCCGAGCAAGCCCCGCACAGGCTTGCGCGTCACCATGGTGACGGAGTGGATTTCGCCCTGAGCCGCTGCCGCCACGGCATCGAGGCCGAGCAGCGCACCGGTCGGCACGACGATTCGCCCGCCATGCTCTTGTGCGAGATCGACCAGATCCATGTTCGTCAGCAGTGCGCCGGCGCTGAGGATCACGACGGTCTTGCCATTCTCGAGGAACGGGCGCGCGATGTCGCGAAGCAGAGCCGCGGGTGCGCATTCGACGACGACGTCGGCATGCGGTTCGAGCATGTCGATGGGCAAGACCGCGGGCGTGATGCGCAGGTCGGCGAGGCGCTCCCTTGCGGCATAGACGTCACGTGCGGACACGGCCGTGAGTTCCAGGCCCTCGATGCCGTCGTCGAGCGATCGCGCAAGCTTCATGCCGACAGCTCCAAGCCCCGCCAGGGCGATGCGTAGCTTCGGGCGTGTGGCACTCGGCATGAGACCTCCCAGATGATCGAACCGAGCATCGTGAGGAAGCAGGCATTCGTCAATCCGCCCCGTTACGAGCCGTGCGGGGGCTTGCATCCGGGAGAAAAGGCCGGTCTTCTGCGTGCAACAAAAAAGAAGGAGCGGTGATTGTTCTGGACACGTCAACCGGCGGGACCTCAAGCCAGCGATATCGATGCTTCGGTCCTGATCCCGCTGATCTGCCATTCTTTCATGATTCAGTTCATCGTGGCGATGCTGCGGGTCACGACGTCCTACCGGGTTCTGGAACTCGAGCTTCCAATCGTCTGGCTGGGCGTCATTTCGGGAACATTCGCGCTTCTGCCGGTCTTCCTCGCCGTTTCGGTCGGGCGCTACATCGATGGCGGACATGATGCGCGCGCCGCGTGGATCGGATCCGGGCTCATTACCATGTCGGCATTCGGCTTTTACGTCTGGCCCGCCGATCCGTTTCTGCTGCTGACGTTCACGCTGCTGCTGGGCGTGGGTCACCTCTACATCATGGCCAGCCATCAGATGCTCTGTGTGCGCGCGGGCGGCGAGCGTGGACGCGACGTGGCCTTCGGCAATTTTACGGTCGCTCAGGCATTGGGACAGGGGCTTGGCCCACTTCTGATCGGCTGGATCGGCGGAGCCGCGAGCATTCCGCCCACGCACTTTCTCTTCGGGCTGGCGGCGGCGGGCGCAGTCGTGGCCACCATGGTGGGCTTCGCGCTGAGGCCGATCGATGTGTCGCGGCGCCCCCCTCGCGACGTCCAGCGCGTCGGCGTCCGAGACCTCCTGAAGATCCGCGGTCTTCTCGCCGTTCTGGCGGCGAGCGTCGTCACCATTACCGCGTCGGACCTCATGCCGGTTTATCTGCCGCTTCTCGGTGCGGAACGCCAGATCGACGTCAGCCAGATCGGCATGATGCTCACGATACGATCCGCCGCCGCAATTCTATCCCGGCTCGGTTATGCCTCCCTGATCCGTATCGTCGGACGAAACCGGCTGACGGTGCTCAGCATGGTGCTGGGCGGCGTGGGCTTCTTGTGTCTCGCAGCGCCTCTGCCGGTCTGGGGACTTTACATCGCCTCGGCAGTCGTGGGCCTCGGGCTCGGCGTCGCCTCGACGCTGAGCATTACGGCAGTCGTCGATCTCGTGCCCGTGCAGGCGAGAGGCACTGCCATGACGCTGAGAATCACCGGCAACCGGCTCGGCCAGGTGCTGGTGCCGATCGGCGGCGGCTTCATTGCCGCGGTCACGGGCGGGGCGGGCGTGCTGGGCCTCATCGGCCTATGCCTCATGGCGTCGGGAGCGATCGTCTCGCGTGGACGATCAACAAGGGACTCCTGAGTGCCCAACCGTCACGGGCTGTCGAGCGCTTCGCGGACGCGCGCGAGAAGCAAAACCTTCAGCTCTGGCCGGCGACGACGTCGTGTGAGGTGGCTGCCATGTGTATCGTTTGAGCAGCCGGTCTGGTCTGGAGCGACAAGCTCAGGCATCCTGCCGGACTGTGCGTTTGAAGGGCTTCGTCATGACTGATTTCGAACAATCCAGCCTTTTCCCCTACACGGCGATCGTCGACCGGCCCAAGCTGGCATGGCCCGGCGGCAAGCGTGTCGCGGTCTGGATCGTGCCGAACATCGAGCATTTCCACCTCGAAGCAGGGCCGAAAGCCCCCGACGTCCGCAATCACAGCCGCAGGGATTACGGGAACCGCGTGGGTGTTTGGCGCGTGATGGATGTCCTGACCAAGCATTGCGTTCGGGGGACCGTCGCGTTGAACGGTGAGGTCGTGCGGCACTATCCCCGCATCATGCAGGAATGCGCACGGCTCAACTGGGAGCTGATGGGGCACGGCATGACGAATTCGGCGACGTTGTCCGGCCTGTCCAGGGACGCAGAAGCGCAGGTGATCGCGGAAACGAAGTCAGCGATCGAGTCCTGCGGACAAACGATGCGGGGCTGGCTCGGGCCGGGCCTGACGGAGACGTTCAATACACTTGATCTTTTGCGTGAGGCCGGCGTCACGTACGTCGCCGACTGGTGCAATGACGACTTGCCCTACGCGATGAACAACGGGCTTTATTCCATTCCATACACGCTCGAGCTCAACGACATGCCGCTGTTCAACAATCCGTCGATCAGCATCGTCGATTTCGAGCGGCGCATTCGCGACACTTTCGACGTTCTCTACGAGGAGGGCGAAAAGAGTGGGCGGGTGATGTGCATTGCCCTGCATCCATTTTTAATCGGGGCGGCGCATCGCATCAGGTATCTGGACTCCGCGCTGGCCCATATCGCCGGCCACGATGGCGTGTGGTTTGCGACCGGCAGTGAGATCATCGAGGCCTATCGCGGGTCCATGCCTGCATAGCGCGCCAACCAGATGGTTCTGCCGCCGCAATCCGGATCCTCGACCACATGCGAAAGCAGCACGAACGAATGTTCGAGCAGCAGCGCGGCATATTCTTGAGGGTCCAGACTCGCGTGGTACAGCGCTTCTCCCTGAAACGTTCCGATCGACACGCCTGCTTCAGGTCCGCTGGTGAACATCAGCATGGCGCCGGGCGCCGAATGCGCCGCGAAGATCGGGAACATGGCTCGTTGATCCGATGGTGTGAGGTGAAAGTAGCTGTCCCATGCGATGATGCCGGCAAAACGGCGGCCGAGCAGCAGTCGGCGCATGTCGGCCTCCACCCAGACTTGCTCTGGGAAACGACTCTTGCAAATGCCGATCATCGCGGGCGAAGAGTCGATGCCGGTGATGGCGTAGGATCTACCAACCAGGTGGCGAGCGATCGGTTCGCCCGACCCGCAGCCGAGATCGAGGATGGCGGAGCCTGGTTGCAAGGGATGGGTGAACCGGTTCAGCCAAGCCCGCTCAAACAGGCTTTTGCCGCGTTCCCTGTCGAAGGCGTCCGCGTGGCGCTCGTAAAGGCCGACGATTTTTTCAGATGGCGGAGACATGCAGCCTATCCTGGCAGCGCTGCGGCTGACCAGCAAGCGAACCCGTGATAGATCACAACGGATGACGAGCGCTTGGCTCGTGCGGGCACGGAGATGGTTTTGACTGACGGGGCGGAGGCCGACGCCAATTTCGACAAGCTGCGCCTTCGCATCCAGGCGCTGCGCGCCAAGACGCTGGAGAATGGCTGTACGGAATCGGAAGCGCTCTCGGCCGCCGCCAAGGTGGCGGAGTTGCTGGACCGGTTCGACATGTCGCTGTCGGATGTCGAGATACGTCACACGCCCTGCGAGCGGCGCAGCTACGCCACCGAACGGCGCAAGCGCATTCCGCTCGACGATTGCGTCGGCGCCATCGCGCGGTTCTGCGACTGCAAAGTATGGCGGGAGAAGACCCCGGCGGGCGAGGCCGCTTACGTGTTCTTCGGGTTGCGGGCCGACGTTGAGGCGGCTCATTCCTTATGCGGGCTTGTCGATCTGACGGTGCGCAGCGAACTGGGACGTTACAAGACATCGACCGAATATGGTCGGTTTCGCCACCAGGATCGTCACCTGGCGAACGCGTCCTTCAGCTTGGGGATGGTCGCTTCTATCGCCGACAGGCTCGCGGCCATGAAGGCTGCGCGCGACGTCGTCCGCGCCTCGAGCGGCCGAGATCTCGTGGAGATGAAGTCCTCAGTCGTCGACGCGGAACTCACGAAGCTTAATCTGCAGCTCAGGACGGTCAGGCGAGCCAGTCGCACCGTGTCGGCGGATGCCTTCGAGGCTGGTGGTGTCGCGGGCGACGCCTTCAGCGTAGATCCCGCAGTTCGTAGCCGCTGACCGAGCAGGCGAGCGCACAGCGCTCACCCCCATGTCTCTTTCGCCAGATCCACGACCAGTTTCAGCTTCGCCCGCTGGTCATCGAAGGTCAGGGGATTGCCCGGCACCGAGCTGGCGAACCCGCATTGCGGGCTGAGGCAGAGCTGGTCGAGAGGAACGATGTCGCCTGCCTCTTTCAGTCGCGAACGGACGACGTCCTTGTCTTCCAGGCTCGGCGTCTTTGTGGAAACAAGCCCGAGGACGACCGTCTTGTCCGAAGGCAGGTGCCGCAGAGGCTCGAAGTTGCCGGCCCGCGGCGTGTCGAACTCCATCAGATAGGTGCCGATCCGAACTTTCTTGAACAGGCGTTCGGCGACCAGATCGTAACCGCCGGACGCCTGCCAGTGACCTGCCTGATTGCCGCGACACAGATGCATCGCGACGGTCATGCCCGAGGGCGCGCCCGCGACCACAGCGTTGAGCGCATCTGTGTATGTCTCAACCAAGTCGCGCCAGTTGTCGCCACGCGTCTCGAGCGCGTGCTGGATCTTGGGATCGCCGAGCTTCGCCAGAGACGTCTCGTCGAGTTGCAGATAGCGGCATCCGGCATCGTAGAGGTCCTGCATTTCCGCATGATAGGCGGCCGCGAGGTCTGACCAGAAATCCTCGAGCGACGGGTAGACGTCCCGACTGATGTTGGCGCGTCCCGAGCGATAGTGAATGTAACACGGGCCCGGCAGGGTGATCTTCGGCGTGGCTTTTGTCGCGACCGACTTCAGGAAGGCGAAATCCTTGGCGTTGGTCGAACCTGCCCAACGGATGGGCGACATGACGACCGGAACGCGCGCGGCGCGGGTGCCGCCCTTGCCGTCCGAATAGGTCCAGTCGCCGGCACCGACGTGTTCGCTTTTGACGCCTGTCAGCCCGTTGGTGGTGAAATTCTCGGAATAGGTCGAGCGACGAAACTCGCCATCGGTCGCCACTTGCAGGCCGACCTCTTCCTGAAAGGCCACGATCTTGCGGATCTCTTCATCCTCGATCCGGCGCAACTCGCCCGCATCGATGGCGCCATCGCGGAAACTCGCACGCGCGTCCTTGATGGCTGCGGGCCGCAGGTAGCTGCCGACGATCTCGGCGCGAAACGGCGGGTTCTTCTGAAGCGGCACAGGTATGACCTCTCTTGTTCTGGTTGACGTCTCTTACTTCCGCGCAATGGCGGCGCGCGCTTCCTCGATGGCCTCGGGAGGGGACGCGAAGATCGCGGCGATCCGTTCAGCAACATCCTGTCCGTCGAGCGGATCGATTTCGAGCTTCAGCTTGCTGGCTTCGGCGCGCAGGTCTGGATCATTCATCGCCTTCATGAAGGCGCCCCGGAGTGCAGCAAGTCGATCCGCCGGGATCTCGGGCGCAGCCACGAAAGGACGGCCGAATGCCAGAGGTGCATAATGAAGTTCCAGGATCTGCTTCTGCCGCGTCGTTTTGGCGAAGGAAATCGCCATCGGCACGCTCGCCTTGTCGAGTTCCGGGCTGCTCTTGGTGCCCTCCTGGGCGACGACCTTGATGAAGCCGCTCTGAAGCCATTGCGCGCGTTGAACGGAAATCGTCGACCAACCGACGCCACACGTGCCCTGAACCTCGCCTTTCTCGATCGCCAACAGGATTTCGGTGGAGCCCGGATATCCGGTCACGATCTTGAAGTTGGCGCCGAAGGCCGTGACGAGCAACATCGGAAAGTCGCGGGTAGATCCTCCGCCGGCACTGGCGCCAATGAGTATGCCGCGCTGAAGAAAGTCTTCGAACGAATTCACGCCGGCGTCACCGCGCACGATGCAAACATAAAGCTCGTTGTTGGCGCTGCCGATGTAGGAAAGCTTCTGGGCGTCGTATTTGACCTTGCTGCGGTCGCCAAGCAGCGGCTCCATGATCGCGCCGGGGAAGATGGCGCCCATGACGGTGCCGTCCTTTGCACCCGCGACGGCGATGTGCTGGGTGGCGACGATCGACCCGGCGCCGGACATGTTCGAGACGATGATGTTTGGCGTGCCGGGAATGTAGCGGCCCATGTAGCGCGCGGCGAGGCGGCCATAGAGGTCGTAGCCGCCGCCTGCCGACGAGCCCACGAGCATCTGGATGGTCTTGCCCCGATAGAAATCGGCTACGGCGTCTTGTGCCAATGCCATGGTGGGCCCGGTTGCAAACAACATGCAGCCCGTGGCGATGCCGGCCAGTCCCCGTCGTGCGGATCCCATACGTTCCCCCTGCGTCCGCGTCTGCTTTGCGCGGTACGCGGTCATGATCGCCGCTCCCGGCTGGATGTCAAACGGCAATCCCGCCGGTTGCGTGCTGGTCCGAGAATTGCTTAGGCTCTCGTCCAAGATCACCGGGAGGGCATGGCGATGGTTTCTGCTGGACGCATCATTCGGCAAGCACGACGCAGGTTTTTGCTGGCCGCAGCCGGGCTTTTGGTCGTGACGGCGGGAGCCGGCGCTGCCCTGGCGCAGGACTTTTACCGTGGCAAGCAGGTGACGCTGGTGGTCTCGGCTGATGTCGGTAACAGCTATGACATGTTCGCCCGCATGATCGGGCGACATCTGCCGCGCTTCATTCCGGGCGAACCGAGCGTGATCGTGCAGAACATGCCGGGAGCGGGCGGGCTGCGTGCCGCGAACTGGCTTTACAACGTCGCCCCCAAGGATGGCCTCACGATTGGCATGATCAACAACACGCTGGCTTTCGATCCGCTCTATGGCAACCAGCAGGCCCAATTCGACGCGGCCAAATTCAATTGGCTCGGGACGCCCAGCCAGGAGACCGCATTGCTGATCGTGTGGCACACCGTGCCGGTGAACACGCTGGCGGATGCGAAATCGCGCGAGTTGATCCTGTCGGCCACGGGCGCGGGCTCCACGCCGGCGTTCTTTGCCCGCGTCCTCTCGGCGCTGTTCGATCTCAAGGTGAAGATCATTCCGGGCTACAAGTCCCAGACGGCCGGCTTTCTCGCGATGGAGCAAGGCGAGAACGACGGTAATGCGTCGCCCTTCTGGTCGAGCCTGTCCTCAGAGTTTCCGCACTGGCTCAAGGAGAAGAAAATACGACCGCTGGTTTACTACGGCGCCGGCCGCAATCCCGAAATTCCGGCTCCGCATGCGCTCGACCTTCTCGAAGACCCCGAAAAGCGCGCCATCATGGAGATCGCGCAGGCCGGGCTGGCCATGGGCCGCCCTCTCACTGCGCCTCCCGGCGTAGATCCGGAGAAGGTGACCCTGCTACGCGCAGCTCTCATGCAGCTCTTCAAGGATCCCGCCTATCTGGAGGAATGCCGGAAGGCTTCGTTGAACTGCAGCACCCCCTCGGGTGGCGAGGACATGCTGGCCTTCGTCAGAAGGATCTACGATTCGCCGAAGTCGGCGGTGCAGAAAATCAGTGCGATCTACATGCAGGGGCAGCAAAAATAGCGTTCAGGTCAGTGCCCGGGGATTGCCGTGCGGCATGAGGGCGCGCAGCAGCACGGCCACGTCCGCCCGCAGGGTCCAGCCACGGACGTACGTTCCCAATTGCTCCCGTCCGGTGAAATCGCTCGCCTGCCACGGGCAGGTCAGGCCGGGCTTGATCGTCACTGCCTCAGCTGGCGCAAGAGCGGGAGGTGGCCCCACGAAGCTCATGTCGCCCCGGAGCACATTCCACAATTGTGGAATCTCGTCGATGTTGGTTCGCAGCAGAATGAAGCCCAGCGGGGTCACGCCGTCTGTATCGGAGGTGCGGAATCTCAGCCTTGAGAAGGGAACTCCGTTCTGGCCGATGCGACGATCCGGGTCGAGCAGGCGACGTCCTTGGACAGCGAGCAGCAATCCGCTGAGTGTCAGGATCAACGGGGCGAGCACGGCAAGAGCGGAGACTGACAGGCAGACATCGAAGGCTCGCTTGATGCGGGCCTGCCGGGCGCGCAGTGTGAGTGCCGAAGGGTGTTCTGCGACGGGTTCGTACATGGTGGGTCTCCTGGACTGACGGCCCGTTGGTCCCTTCCGAAATGTTTACGCGACGCGTTGGTTGCAGTGCATCATATTTACCGTATCGGCGGGGATCACGGAAGCGATGCAAACAGTTAAATTGTCGCTGCCATAGTTAACGTGTGATTCGACACGGCCAGGCACTATGATGATTTTCGTCCTCTCGGTCCTTCTGGGACTGACCTGCGGACTGCTGGTCAGCGTGCTGCCGTTCATTTTGATGATGATCTCGGGGCTGACCTTCGCCGGATTCGCGACTGGCGCGGCCGAAGGCAGCATCGGGGCAGCCCTGGGCCATGCCGTCCTGGTGGCGATCGCGCTGCAGATCGGCTACGTCGGCGGCATCTGGATCCGCAGCCTCCGCGAGTGAGCGCCCGGGATTTTCGGCCGACTCAGCTCAGGCCGCGTTTTACCAGCAGCGGTCCTACGTCCGGGAGCTTGCCCCGGAAGGCGAGATAAGCGTCCTTCGGATCGCGGAGATTGCCCGCCGCATAGATGTTGTCCCGCAACCGGCGCGCCAGTTCCGGGTCGAACACGTCCCCGGTTTCCTCGAAGGCCGAAAAAGCATCGGCATCCAGCACCTCGGACCAGAGATAGCTGTAATAACCTGCGGCATAGCCCTCCCCCGAAAACACATGGGTGAATTGGGGGCTTCGATGGCGCATCGAGATCTCGTCCGGCATTTCAATCCGGTCCAGCACATCACGCTCGAAGCCCAGGGGATCCCGCTCTGCTTGAGCCGCGCCGAGATGCATTTCCAGGTCGACGAAGGCGGAAGCGCAGTATTCCACCGTCGCGAAGCCTTGATTGAAGCCCCGGGCAGCCTGGAGTTTCGCGATCAGGGCCGGGGGAATCGGTTGGTCCGTCTCGACATGTCGAGCGAAGCGGCTCAGCACCTCAGGCTGCAGCAGCCAGTGCTCGTAGAGTTGCGAGGGAAGTTCGACGAAATCGGACGAGACGGAGGTGCCGGCAAGGGAGGGGTAGGTCACGTTCGAGAGCATGCCATGGAGCGCGTGACCGAACTCGTGAAACAGCGTGCGGGCCTCGTCGATCGTCAGCAGCGCTTCCTCGCCCGCAGGAGGTTCGGCGATGTTGAGAACGTTGACGATGATAGGCCGAACGTCTCCCGAGAGCTTCTGCTGCACCCGAAAAGCCGACATCCACGCGCCGCTGCGCTTCGAAGGGCGCGCGAAGTAATCGCCAATGAAGATCGCGACGTGTTTTCCGTTCTCGTCCTTCACCTCGAAGGTACGGGTGTTCGGCTCGTAGGAAGGGCAATCCCTGCGCTCTTCGAAGTGCAAGCCAAAGAGACGCTGCGAGACGTAGAAGGCGGCGTCGATCATCCGGTTCAACGGGAAATATGGGCGTAGCTCGGCGTCATCCAGGGCGTAATCCGCGCGCCGCAGGCTTTCCGCAAAGTGACGCCAGTCCTCCTTGCGGATCGGCTCATTGTGTCCGGCCAGCGAGGCGAGCTGCGAGAGCCGGTCGCGTTCGCGGGCCGCGCCGGCACGCGCCGGCGCCCAGACGGTATCCAGAAGAGTGCGAACCGCCTGCGGCGTCCGCGCCATCGTGTCGTCGAGCTTGTAATGCGCGTAAGATTCGTAGCCGAGAAGGCGTGCGCGCTCGTCGCGAAGCCGGATGGTCTCGGCGATGACCGTTCTGTTGTCGGTCGGACCGCCTGTCTCGCCGCGTCGGAGGAAGGCTTCAAGGAGGAGCTTGCGCAAGTCGGCGCGGCTCGAGTGGACCAGAAAAGCCTCGACGTTGCCGCGCGAGAGTGAGACCGCGTGTTTGCCGGCATGCCCGCGGGTTTCCGCCAGCGCCGCAGCGGATGCGCGGAAATCCTCCGGCAAACCTCCGAGGTCCTCGGGGCTGTCCAGAAGCATGACGAAGTCGGCTTCGTCTTTCAGCACGTTTTGGGCGAACTGCGTGCCGAGTTCGGCAAGCCTCGCGGTGATGTCGGACAGGCGGGCGCGCTCCTCTTCGGACAAGCGGGCGCCAGCGCGCACGAACGTCTTGTGAATGCGCTCCGTGAGCCGCTGCTGCTCCGGCGTGAGCCGCTCGAACTCCTGGCCGCTCAGAACTGCATCGATGCGAGCGAAGAGCGCAGTGTCGAGGTATATCGCGCTGCGATGCCGGGCCAACACGGGGGCGAGGTCGCGCTCCACCGCGCGCAATGCCTCATCGGACTGCGTCCCCGCGAGATTTCTGAAAACAAGGTTGATCCTGACGAGATCGGCTCCGCTTCGCTCAAAGGCCACGATGCTGTTGTCGAACGTCGGAGGCGCTTCGTCGGCCCGGATCAGATCGATTTCGCGACGATGCGCGCTCAAGGCCTCCTGAAAAGCCGGAAGGTAATGCCGGGTCTCGATCCGGTCGAAGGGAGGAATGCCGAAAGGCGTGTCCCAGACTTGCAGAAGAGGATTGTCGGTCGGCAACGGAAGCTCCCTCGTAAGGCTTGTGAACGTAGGCACGAGCGCCGCTCCGAGCAAGGGAGGGCAGTTGCAGCCTTGGCCCGAACTTCATAAGTTCGCAGGGAGGCCGAGCGCGGCCGCGGCCGTCGGGCCGCGGTCGACCACGACGCGGCCCTGAGCGCGAACGCGCCAGTTCGGGAGAGAAATGATGAAGCACTTCCTGTATGCGACGGTCGCGCTTGGCTCCGTCATCGGCATGAGCTTGCCGGCCACCGCCCAGTCGCCCGCGGAATTCTACAAAGGCAAGACTGTTTCGGTCGTCATCGGGTTTTCTCCCGGAGGCGGGTACGACACGTATGGGCGATTGCTTGCTCGGCACATCGGTAATCACATTCCGGGTAAGCCCAACGTGATCGTGCAGAATCTGCCAGGCGCCGGCAGCCTGAACGCCGTGCGCCAGATGATGGCGACGCAGGCCAAGGACGGGACGATCATCACGCACTTCAACCCGGGGGTGATCACCGACTCTTTGACCGACCCTGAAAAGATCAAGATGAAGTTCACGGACGTGGCCTGGGTGGGCAGCGTCACGCGCGATTTCCGCGTCTGCTACGTCTGGCATGCCACCGGCCTGAAGACCTGGGACGACGTGAAAGCACGCAAGGAAATCATTTTCGGCGGGACCGCCAAGGGCGCGGGGTCTTACGTGAACGGCGCCATCCTGAGAAACGTATTCGACATCAAGCTGCGGCACGTCCTGGGATTCCCGGGCAGCGCCGAACAGCGACTGGCGATCGAACGCGGCGAACTCGACGGCGATTGCGGCTCGTGGAGCAGCATCCCGGACAACTGGATCGCCGACAAGAAGATCATTCCCTTCGTGAGCTACGCGGCTGTCGTGAGCGACGACATGCCGAAGGACATTCCGTATATCGCGACGTTCGCCAAGAACCAGGAGCAGAAGGACATTCTGGACATTCTTGGAGCCGCCGGCGAGCTCGGACGACCCTTCATCATGAGCAAGGATGTTCCGGCCGATCGGCTCGCCGCGATCCGCAAGGCCTTCGATGAAACCATGAAGGATCCGGCCTTCCTGGAAGACGCCAAGAAGCAGGGCGTCCCCGTGGTTCCGATCGGGGGAGAAGAAGCCGAAAAGATCATCAAGGCCATTTACAGCGCGTCGCCGGAACTGGTCGCCAAGGCCAAGTCCGCGCTGGAGTAAACCAACTGCTGACGCCTGCCGGGCTTGACGTTGACGATCGCCAGACCGACATGTCTGCGACACTCACGCTCTCACCCGGCAGGCAATGCGTTTCGACTTTCTGAACTGGACCTTCGTTCGCGGCCTGCTCGATCGCGCCAGCAAGTTCGAACGCGGACTTGTCGTCGCGCTCGCGCTGGCGGCAAGCGCGCTTTACGTTTTCATCAAGACCGCGTCAGAAGTCTTCGAGGGCGAGGCCCACGAGTTCGACACCAAGGTGTTGATGCTTTTTCGCAATCCTTTGGACCTCAGCGATCCGCTTGGGCCGCGTTGGTTCGAGGAGGCCATGCGCGATTTCACGGCGCTGGGCGGCACGGCGGTGCTGGGGACCATCACCTTGTTCGTGGTGACCTTCCTGATGATCAGCGGAAAGAAGCGCACAGCGCTCCTCGTGGCCGTGTCCATCATCGGCGGTGTGATCATCAGCAACGCCCTGAAATGGGGTTTCGACCGTCCGAGGCCCGATCTCGTCCCGCACGGCATGGAAGTCTACACGCTGAGCTTCCCGAGCAGCCACGCGATGATGGCTGCCGTTGTCTATCTGACTCTGGGCGCGCTGCTGTCGCGAACCCAGAGTTCCCCTCGCATGCGCATCTTCCTCCTCTCTTGCGCGGTGGTGCTGACGATGGTGGTGGGCATCAGCCGCGTCTATCTCGGCGTACATTGGCCAACCGACGTGATCGCTGGCTGGGCGGTGGGCGCCTGCTGGGCGCTTGGCTGCTGGATGACCGCTTTGTGGATGCAGCGGGAGGGGCCGATCGAAAAGCCAGGAGAGACAGACGTTTCCCCGATGGGTTCCAAACTGCGTTGACCTGGCGCCATTGCCACGTTTCCGGCTCATTCACCACGCTTTCTGAGTCCACCGAAGCTCACTCGCGTGATTCTCATGAAGCGCTCGTCCGTCGCCATTCTGGTTCTCGTCACGTCACTGGTATCCGCGCGCGCCGAAAATGGGGATGTCGGCACCGTGGTGGTCCCCTTGTCTTCGGCCTTCACGCTGGACGGGTTCGGGCGTGGGCAGAGCGACCATCATCTGTTCTCGGAATACGTCCTGCACGTCGCCAGGCCGGGTGCGGGAGCACCCATGCGCATCTCGGATTGGGTTTTGCCGCACGACCATTCGGCGGCGACCGCGCGTCCGGTCCTTGCGTCAGCCGAAAGAACCGCGCCGTTGCGCCGGGTCGTTCCCTTGCCGGTCGCCGTCACGCCTGCGGAGGATGCGCCGATCGCGCAAGTGGCGGCGAGCCAGGGATCTTCGGGCTTTGTGGAACGCTGGGCAGCCAGACTGCCGGCGCCTGACTTTACCTTCGCGCGCGAGAAGGTTCAGGGCGCACTCTCCGGATTGGGCGGTCGCGTCACTTCGCTCGTTCCGCGCATCTGGTAACCGGGAAGCAAGTGGGAACTCGCCTCCCGGATCAGTCTGCCTGACTCACGCCGCACGCCCGGCGCGCTGGGATGCGACACGTGAGGTCGTGCGGATCTCGGGAGCCGTTTTATCTTGAGGCTTGCCACCCTTGGGAGAGGGCGTGGGGATTTCCACGTCGATCTCGAGCAGCGATACCTCGTCGCGACGTTCCATCTTGATCTGGACCTTGTCGGGGTCGACGTCGATGTGCTTGGCGATGGCGGCCAGGACTTCCTTTTGCAGCAAGGCGATCAGATCGGCGTTGCAGGTCGTGCCGCCGCGTTCATGGGCGAGCAGGATCTGCAGGCGTTCCCGCGCCACCGGAGCCGAAGTGCGTCGGCTGAACATGGAGAAGATGTTCATGCCGCCCTCCGGCCGAAAAGTCTGTCCAGAAAGCCTTTCCGGTGCATGGGAATGCTCATCGCGACATCTTCGCCGCAGAGCCGCCGCGCGGCATCCATGTAGGCGCGGGCAGGGGCGCTTGCGGCATTGTTCAACGTCACTGGAGATCCGACGTTGGAAGCGCGGAGAACCTCTTCGCTTTCCGGTATGATTCCGAGCAGCGGGATGGAGAGAATTTCGAGGACGTCCTCGACGCTCAGCATTTCGCCGCGTCCCGCGCGCGCCGCGTCGTAGCGGGTCAGGAGCAGATGTTTTTCCATGCGCTGGCCGCTCTCGGCCTTTTCGGTCTTGGCGTCGAGGAGACCGATGATGCGATCCGAGTCGCGCACGGACGAAACTTCCGGGTTGGCGATGACGACTGCGAGGTCCGCATATTTCATCGCCAAGGTCGCGCCGCGTTCGATGCCCGCAGGGCTGTCGCAGATGATCCAGTCGAACCGTTCGCGCAATTCGCCGATGACGCGTTTGACGCCTTCTTCCGTCAACGCATCCTTGTCTCGCGTCTGCGACGCAGGCAGCAGGTAGAGGGTTTCGATGCGTTTGTCGCGGATGAGGGCCTGGTGCAGGCGAGCCTCACCATTGGCGACATTGATCAGGTCGTAAACGACGCGCCGTTCGGCGCCCATGATCAGATCGAGATTGCGGAGACCGACGTCGAAATCGACGACCGCGACGGTCTGGCCCGTCTGCGCCAGAGCTGCGCCAAGAGCGGCCGTTGACGTCGTCTTGCCGACGCCGCCCTTACCGGATGTGACGACCATAACCTCGGCCATTGATTTGATGCTCCTCTCAATCGAGCAATGTGATCTTCATGGTTTCGTCTTCAAGCCAGGCTTGCACCGGCTTCTTGCGAAGCTGCGGCTCGATTTCATCGGCGATCTTGTACAGCCCGTCGATGGCGATGAGTTCGGCTTCGAGCTTGCGGCAGAAGATGCGGGCGCGTGCGTTTCCGTAAGCTCCCGCCATCGCGCGTCCCCGCAAGGCGCCATAGATGTGGATGGAGCCACCGGCAATCACTTCAGCTCCTGAACCGATGGAGCCCATGACGGTCACGTCGCCTTCTGGAAAGACGATCGACTGTCCGGATCGTACCGGCGCCTCGACGAGCAGCGAGTGAGCTGCGGGGTTCGCCGCTGTCTTCACCGGCTCCGGTTCGGGCTCTGGCCTTCCCATGAAGGAAGCCGGCCGTCCGCCGCTGAGAAAGGGCGGGAGATCGGGGCTGGCAAGTTTTGCCTCGGCTCCCTCTATTCCCATGATCCTGATCTGCCTCTGGGCCAGATCTGCGATCAGCGCGGGAAGCGACTTGCGGTCGAGCGACAGGCCGGTCACGTCCAGCACGACGGGTTTGCCGCCGAAGAAGCCGGGTGAGCGGCCGAGCCAGGCGTCGACCTCACCGAGCCACTCACCGACCGGCAGCTCCGGATTGAGGACGAGGGCCAGGAAAGACCGTCCTCTGAATCGGATCGCGCGTGTAGGTTTCGTCTGAATGGTCACTGATTTGCCTGCTGCCTTTGAGGCGTCCATCAGACGGTCAATTGGTTAACGAAATCTTAATTTGAGAGCCCGGGCGCAAGGTTGTGGCAACGTTTCGTTGTTCTCTTGTTAAGTATGGCGTGCCGGTCACGCCGTCCGATCCTGCCGCTTTCCCGAGCATTCAAGTCGGGCCGGGCCAATCTTTTGGTCTTGCTGGCGGGGCGCGTCGAGGTAGCATCGCCTCTCCGTTGCCGGGAGGTCAGTCATGCATCAGGTCGTCATTCCACCGTCGGTCGTCGATCGGGTCGTGGCGCGTCGGGGTCGCGAGCATGTCTATGAAGACTTCGATCCGACGCGGACTGCCTTGGTGGTGATCGATCTGCAGAACGCCTTCATGATGGAAGGCGTGGCGCATTCGCCCTGCCGAGAGGCGATCGAGATCGTTCCGAACGTCAACCGCCTGGCGCGCGGGCTGCGGGCGGCGGGTGGAACCGTGGTCTGGATCCAGACCGCCTTTACGGAAGAGTCTCTGGTCAGTTGGTCGGCCTTCCACGACATGTCGGTTCCGGCGCGCACCAAAAAGCGCAGCGAGGCGCTGACGCCGGGCTCCATCGGTTATGGGCTCTGGGCCGATCTCGAGGCCCTGCCTGAGGACCTCTATGTGGAGAAGCTGCGCTTCAGTGCATTCATCCAGGGCTCGTCCGATCTTGAACGCATTTTGCGGGAGCGCGGCATCGACACGGTGATGATCACTGGAACGGTCACCAGCGTCTGTTGCGAGTCCACAGCACGGGACGCCATGATGCGAAATTTCAAGACCATCATGGTGACCGACGCGAATGCCGCATCGACGGACGAAGAGCACAATGCCGCGCTCATCGCCTTTTATCTGACCTTCGGGGACATTTTGTCCACTGACGCAATCTGTTCAAGGCTCCAGAATCAGGCACTCATGGCCGCGGAGTGACTGACGGGTCCGCGTGACGCGTACCCGGCGCCGATATCAGCTCTTCTTCTTACCGGGCTTCTTGGCGGTCTCGGACTTGCCGCTCGCTTTAGGCTTTTTTGCTGGCTTGTCGCCCGCCGCGGCTGGCGTCGGCACGGGAGTGTCGGCGTCTGCGATGTCACTCGTGTCAGGATCGGGTGTGAGGCTACCGTTCGGAGCGGTCGTGTCGGCAACGTCATGCTCGCGCGCCGCGCGATGCCAATGGTCCTCATGCTTGCCTTCGGGGCGACCTTCCTTTTCCCAGAGCTCATACGCCTTCTGCCGGACGCGCTCGTTTTCCCCTGACTGCATGCTCGTCTCCCTCGTCTCTTCCATGGCTGACGCTCAACATGCAAAACGCCGGCCGGGTCGGTTGGTTGCGCCGCGCAAATGTGCCGGCAAACCCTTGACGTTCTACATGAAGATGAAGTGGATGACGAAGTAGATCGCTGCCACCGAGAGGACCACGAGGTAGGGGCCCACCTTCGTGAGATAGAAAAGCGCCGCACATATCATGAGCGTGGCGATCTCAAGCGGCCCCACGTTCGCGGCGCGCAAGACGGCAAGCGCGCCGGCGAAGATGAGACCGACGGCCACGGGGGCAAGCCCGCGTTCGATCGCCCGCTTCAATGGCGAAATCTTGTGGCGCTGCCACCAACTCGAAATACCGTAGACGAGGAGCGACGACGGGACATAGATCGCCAGGCAACTCACCAGCGCACCGAAGAAGCCCGCAACCTGATAGCCGATCAGGGCGGCGATGAGTGTGCTGGGCCCGGGCGCGGCTCGCGACACCGCGAACAGGTCGGCGAATTCCTGGTTGGTCAGGTAACCGTGCACATTCACGGTCTGGTTCTGAATGTCGGCCACGATCGCCTGTCCGCCGCCGAACGACAGGAGCGACAGCGGGGCGAAGACGATGAAGAGTCCAAGAAGGCGCTGGTCCATCAGTTCCGCGCCTCCCGGCCGTTCCAATATGCGGCGAAGATGCTGAGTGGGACTGCCACCAGAACGACCGGGACCATCGGCCAGCGCAGCAGCCCGACCGTGACGAAGACCACGATGCCAACGAGAAACGGTGTCCACCGGCGCGGCAGCTTGGCCACGACCTTCATGCCGACTGACAGCGTTGCGCCGACTCCCGCCGCCGCCACGCCTCCGAGCACGAAATGCGTCACGGGCATTCCGGACAACTGGCGGTACGCAAACCCCATGAGCATGATGATTGCGAAGGCCGGAATGATCATGGCCACCACGGCCACCGTGGCGCCGAGGCCTCCCCGCACTTTCAGGCCGATGTAGAGCGCCAGATTGACCGGATTTGCGCCGGGAAGAACCTGGGACAGAGCGAAGCCGGCCAGGAACGCCTGCTCATCCAGCCATCGCCGACGCTCGACCGTCTCACGGTGAATGAGCGCCTGAGTGCTGCCGCCAAAGGCCGATCCTCCGATTTTCAGAAACGACCAGAAGACGTGCGACAGAGGGACTCGTGTGGCAGGCGGCTCGAGGCTCTTGAGGCCATCCGCCGGTTGCTCCGGCTTCTCCAATGCCATTCTCCGCCTCCGTCTCAAAATTGGAACGGCGGCACCTTAGACCGAGTCGACTGAACTCAGGAAGATCTCGCAGGCGCGGCAAGATGCGCGCAGAGCCTCACGTCGGCTGAACTGAAGTGACCTGTGGCGGGGAGGGTGATGACTTGGGCGCGACCTTGCGCTTGAACAATTGGCGCACTTCGCCGGAGGCGACGATCTCGCCGCGATCCGCGAAGGCCTCATGGTTCGTCTCGATGTCATCCAGAGAATACAGGTAGTTCACCATCAGCCCATGAGCCTGGCGCATCCCCTTGGGGGACACGTCGCCCTGCCAGTTGATTCGCTCGAGTTTCGCGCCGTTGCCGAGATGGAAGCGTGCGACGGAGTCGCGGGGCATCGCCCCGCGGGTCTTGGCGTGGAGAAAATAGATCGTGGCGGCTGACAGCAGGGCTGCTTTGGCAGAGGCGGGTGGCTCCGCCGCGACGGCGGGATCGCGGGTCCAGGCGAGCGCCGGCCGAAGATCTTCGGGCACCAGACCTTCCGGACTTGCGAGGTCTTCCGCCAACCACCTGGCAAAATCGGGCACGGGTGACAGCGTGACGAAAGTGTCGAGCTTGGGCAGCTCGCGGCGCAGGTCCTCGACGACCTGCTTGATCAGAAAACTGCCGAAGGAAATGCCTCTCAATCCCTCCTGGCAGTTAGAGATCGAGTAGAAGACGGCGGTGTTCGCTTGCTGCGCCGGGAGAATGCTGCGCTCCGAAGACAGTAACAGGCCGATGGCTTTGGGCATGTCGGCTGTGAGCGCGACTTCGACGAAGATCAGCGGCTCGTCGATCAGGCGGGGATGGAAAAAGGCGAAGCAGCGGCGATCCGAGGGTTCCAGCCGCGCCCGCAGCGCGTCCCAGTCGCGGATTTCGTGCACGGCTTCATACCGGATGATCTTTTCGAGGATATTGGCCGGCGTCGTCCAATCGATCCGGCGCAGAACGAGAAAGCCGCGATTGAACCAGGAAGAAAAGAGATGGCGGAAATCCGCGTCGAGAACTGACAGGTCGTCGTTGTTCTTCTCGTGCGTGAAGAGGTCCTGACGCATCCGGACCAGGGCGGCGGTTCCGCCGGGTGCGTGGTTGAGGCGACGAATGAGTTCCTGCCGCCGCGGCTCGGCGGCCGCGTGCAACTCGTGTGCGGAGGCTTCGCCGGGCGCGTTGCGATAGGCCTCGATGGCGGTGTCCAGTCTCGCGCGATCGGGTCCGTATTGGTGCGCGACGCATTCGAGAAACTCGCGCCGTCCGCTGTCGGAGAGATTGGCGTATCGTGCGAGGATGGCCTCCGCCATCGCGACACCCGTCGCTTCGCCGCGACGTTTCAGCAGATCGTCGGTGAGGCGCAGGAGCCCGGCCGGGGTTTCGTCCTCCTGACCCCATGCGCGCGCCAACAGATCTCTGCCCCGATCCGTGATGGTCTGCAGGAGTTCGGAAATGAAGTTTCCGGTCATGGCACCCTCGCGGTCGTGCTCCCGCGTCATCATGCATGTGGGCTCGTCGCGCCGCCAGTCCGCATTATGGCGGAGGGATCGAGACCGCGGGAGCGAAAGCCCGGAGAAATGTATCGGCGACGCCTTCGGCGATCTCGCGCCGTTCTGCCGCCGTCGGTCGAGTGGCCACGCCCATCAAGGCGCGCAATTGATTGTGGCCGTTCAGCATGCCCAGAAATTGCTCTGCCGCGGCCTCGGCGTCCGGCATCTGCAGTCGACCGCGTGACACTTCCGCGGCGAAGTAGGCCGCAAGTTCCAGCACGGCGCGGCGGGGCCCGCGCATGTACAGCGCCCGGCCCAACTCGGGAAGGCGAGCGGATTCGGTGACGATCAACCGATAGAGGGCGAGCGATCTGGGACGCAGCGCTGCCGACAAAAGCGTTTCGCCGATGGTCACGAGACTGTGACGCAGGTCTGGTTGCTGCTGCGCGGCGCGCTCGATCGGCGCGATGATTTCGTCGACGAGTTCGCCACAGATGGCGATGAAGAGACCATCTTTGGAATCAAAGCAGTTGTACACGGTCTGGCGGCTAACTCCGGCGCGTTCCGCAACCGCCTCAATGCTCGTAGCGGCAAAGCCCGAGCTAAGGAACATGTCTGCTGCTGCGCTCGTTATCGAATTGCGCTTGGACAAACGCCCTTTCACGTAATTTTCTGGCCTTGTCAGGCGGACGTTCATTGTCTAATCCCAGCATGAGAATTTGGACAGGCTGTCCAAAACTTAGTCTTCATCACGCGAGCAGGCAACATGGCCAGGCGATATAGCTTCATCATCATCGGCGTCATCCTGCTCGCGGTCGGCTTCGCTTTCTGGCAGCGGCAACATCAAGCCGCAGGGCCCGCAAAGCCGACGGCCGCGCCGGCGGCCCAACCGCCGGCGGAAGTGGGCGTGACGACGACACAGAAGCGCGAGGTTCCGTTGCCGGTGACATACGCTGGTCGCGTGGCGGGCTATCGTGACGTCGAAGTTCGTGCGCAGGTCGGCGGCATTCTGGTCGAGCGCAATTACGAGGACGGGTCGAAGGTCGAAGAAGGGCAAATCCTCTTCCGCCTCGACAGTCGGCCGTATGAGGTCGCGCGCGACAGGGCGCGGGCGCAACTCGCACAAGCTGAAGCGACGCTGCGGCAGGCCGAAGAAAACTTCAAGCGCGTCGAGGAACTCGCCAAGCGACAAGTGTCGTCAGAGCAGGCTTTCGAGCAGGCCCGGGCCACGCGCGATCAGGCCCAGGCCGGGGTGCAACTTGCGCAATCTGAAGTCAAGAATGCCGAACTCAACATCGGCTACTCGACCCTGCGGGCCCCGGTGACCGGCACGACTGCGCTGCAGTCTCCGCCGGTCGGCAGCCTCATCCAGGCGCAACAGACATTGTTGACGACGCTGACCCAACTCGATCCTGCCTATGTCTACTTTTCCGTGACCGATACCGACTTCCAGAACTTTCGCCAGCTGAACGGCCGGCGAGCGAAGCCGATCGTGGAAAGCGATCTGGAGGTCGAGTTGCAATATGGAAGCGGAGAGGTCTATCCGACGCGCGGAAAGGTACAGGTTTCGGCAAGTTCTGTGGATACGCGCACGGGAACGATCCAGGTGCGCGCTATTTTCCCCAACCCGCAGGGGCAACTGCTGCCGGGCCAATTCGTCAGGTTGGTCGTGCACGGCCTCTCGCTGCCCGATGCCGTCGTGATTCCGAAACAATCGATCTCTCAGGGTCCGCAGGGACCATTCGTCTACGTGGTCGGCGACAACAACAGCGCACAGGCGCGTCCCGTCAAACTCGGGCAGGAGATTGCCTCGGGTTGGGTCGTGCAAAGCGGGCTCGAAGGAAATGAGCGCATCGTCGTCGACGGGATCATTCGGGTTCGACCGGGGGCCGTCGTCAAGCCTGTCGAAGTGCAGGCGAATGCGAACGTGAAGGGAGATCAAAAGTGATCTCACGCTTTTTCATCGATCGCCCCGTCTTCGCCTCGGTTCTGTCCATCGTGATTGTGCTTGCCGGCCTTCTGGCCATGCGTGCGCTGCCGATCGCCCAATACCCCCAGATCGTTCCGCCCGAAGTGGTGATCACCGCCAACTATCCGGGCGCCAACGCGCAGACCATCGCCGAAACCGTCGCGGCTCCGCTCGAGCAGCAGATCAATGGCGTCGAGAACATGATCTACATGCGGTCGACCTCGACCGGATCCGGCACGCTCAGTCTCAGCGTGTCGTTTCAGATCGGAACCAACCCCGACCAGGCGACCATCAACGTCAACAATCGCGTGCAGCGCGCGACTGCGCTGCTGCCGGAGGAGGTGCGTCGTCAAGGCGTCACCGTGAACAAGCGCTCCAGCTCGATCCTGCAGGTGCTGGCCATGTCGTCGCCCGGCGGCAGGCACGACACGATCTTCATTTCCAATTACGCGCTGATCAACGTCATCGACGAGCTCCGCCGCACGCCGGGCGTCGGCGATGCCTCTCTCTTCGGCGCGTCCGATTACTCGATGCGTATCTGGCTCCGGCCCGACAAGGTGGCGCAATACAGCCTGACGCCGAGCGATATCGCAGCTGCCATCCGGGAGCAGAATGCACAGTTTGCCGCCGGTCGCTTCGGCGACGAGCCCATGAAGGACGCCCAGGCGTTCACTTATTCGGTGACGACGCCCGGGCGTCTGGTCGATCCGCGCGAGTTCGAAAACATCATCGTCCGCTCGGATGCGAACGGCGGCGCGCTCCGGCTGAAGGATGTGGCGCGCGTCGAACTCGGATCGCAGAATTATGCATTCTCCGCCACGTATAACGGCTCACCAACGGTTCCGATCGGCGTCTATCTGCAGCCCGGCGCCAACGCGCTGGACGTGGCGGCCTCGGTCAAGGCGACGATGGACCGTCTTCAGCAACGTTTTCCCGAGGGCCTGACCTACGACATTCCCTTCAACACGACGCGCTTCGTGGAAGTCTCGATCGAAGAGGTCATCAAGACCTTCATCGAAGCCATCGTGCTGGTCATTCTGGTCGTCTTTCTCTTCCTGCAGAACCTTCGTGCGACCTTCATCCCGATCATCGCGGTGCCCGTCTCGCTGATCGGCACGTTTGCGGGAATGTATCTGCTTGGCTTCTCGATCAACCTGCTCACCTTGTTCGGCATGGTGCTGGCCATCGGCATCGTGGTGGACGACGCCATCGTGGTGCTCGAAAACGTCGAACGCATCATGCGGACCGAGAAGCTTCCAGCCCGGGAAGCCGCCATCAAGGCCATGAACGAGGTGAGCGGTCCCGTCATCGCGATCGTGCTGGTGCTCTGCGCCGTGTTCATTCCGGTGTCTTTCCTGGGCGGTCTTGCCGGCGAATTGTATCGACAATTCGCCGTGACGATCGCGGTTTCGGTCGTGATCTCGGGTATCGTCGCGTTGACGCTCACGCCGGCGCTTTGCGCTCTTCTCCTGAAGAGTGAGCATCGTGAGCCGGCACTGCCGTTCAGGTGGTTCAACAAGGGATTCGACAAGCTGACGTCCGGCTTCTCGAGCGGCGTGTCGTATCTGCTTCGCCACGCCATCGTCGGGCTGACACTCGTGGCTGCCATGCTGGGCGTCACCTACATGCTGTTCCAGCGCGTGCCGTCGGGCCTCGTCCCCAATGAAGACCAGGGTTACATTTTCCTCGTCACGGCCTTGCCGCCTGCCGCTTCTCTCAGCCGTACCCGCGACATCACCACGAAGGTGACGGAGGGTGCGCGCAAGAACGATGCCGTGCAGAACATCGTCACCTTTTCGGGTTTCGACCTGCTCTCGGGAGCCCAAAAGACCAGTTCGGGCGTGTCGTTCGTGACACTGAAAGACTGGGCCGAGCGAACCGAGTCGCGACAGGATGCGCGCAATCTCGCGCCCGGCTTTGCGTCGCTCAACGCGGGCTTCAAGGACGGCGTCGTGTTCGGGTTCAACCCGCCGCCGATCCAGGGCATCAGCACGACCGGAGGCTTCGAATTCTTCCTTCAGGACCGCAGCGGCGGTTCTCTGGAAAGCCTGAACCAGGCTGCCCAGAAACTCATTGCAGCCGCCAGTCAGCGCCCGGAAGTGACTGGCGTGTCCACGACGTTCAATACCAGCGTGCCTCAGTATCGGATCGACGTGGACCGTGAGAATGCCAAATCACTGTCTGTGCCGATCGCTACAATGTTCGACACGATGCAGAGCACGTTCGGCAGCCTGTACGTCAACGACTTCACGCTTTTCGGGCGCACCTACCGCGTCAGCCTGTCGTCCGAAGGCGAGTTTCGTCAGTCGCCGGAAGATTTGCGGCACGTGTTCGTACGTTCCGAAACCGGCAACATGGTGCCGCTCGATGCGCTCGTGCGCGTGACGCGGATCACTGGCGCGGATGTCGTGGATCGCTTCAACATCTTCCCGGCCGCGCGCATCCAGGGCAATCCGGCTCCCGGCTATTCGTCCGGGCAGGCGATCGCCGCGATGCAGGAAGTGGTGAGCCAGACCCTCGGGGCGGATTACACGCCCGGCTGGACCGGTTCCGCCTATCAGGAACTCGCGACGGCCGGCACGGGCAACCAGGGATTCCTGTTCGGCCTCGTCATGGTCTTTCTCATTCTCGCTGCGCAATACGAACGCTGGTCGTTGCCACTGGCCGTGATCACGGCCGTGCCGTTCGCACTGTTCGGCGCGATCCTCGCGATCTATCTGCGGGGGATCGAGAACGACGTCTATTTCCAGATCGGGTTGGTGACGCTGATCGGACTCGCGGCGAAGAACGCCATTCTGATCGTGGAGTTTGCATCCGAGAAGCACCGGGAGGGCATGTCGGTTTACGATGCCGCGATGGTCGCCGCGCGCTTGCGCTTCCGGCCGATCATCATGACGTCGCTGGCCTTCATCCTCGGCGTCGTGCCATTGGCCATCAGCACCGGGGCGGGATCGGCAAGTCGCCACTCGATCGGCACGGGTGTCATCGGGGGCATGCTGGCGGCCACGTTCCTGGCCATCTTCTTCGTCCCGATGTTCTTCAAGCTCGTCACGCGCGAGCAGCGGAAGAAGGTCGAGCCAGCAGGCGAGGTGCGTCCCGCCGAGTAGCCGGCGGACGTCGGTTCAATGATCGGCGCGGCTTTCGAGCCACGCTTTGCCGAACAGGTTGCCTTCCCACCGCACGATCCGGTCGCGCCACATCCAGCGGCGCGCCCAGTAACAAGCCTCTTCCTTGTCGCGACAGTGATGATAGTGCGGCTCTTCACCTGGGCGCGTGATGATCACGTAGGATGATCCATCGTCGCCGGTCTCGGGCAGATACAGAGTGCGGGGGCTATCGGCCTCGCCTGCGGTCTGAACGTCAATCACTGAAAACTCCGCGAAATCATGAGGTTAAGAGGTCCTCTGATTTGGTTAACAAAAGGTTAACGCCGGGTACGAACGCGGACTCGTCGAAAAAGCGCGCCTCCGACAGGAGGCGTGGCACTCGCTCACCTGTTGTCGATTCTCGCGATTCGAGCAAGAGTCTCGATCAGACCGGCCGCGCGGTCGCAACGACTGGCCAGCAGGGGAGGATGTCGGATGCTGCAACAAATAGCTGCGGCCGTGGGAGCTTGCGCAGTCGTGCTGACGGCCGGTGCGGCGATTGCACAGGATTTCTACGCTGGCAAAACCATCACAATGTCCACGCATACGGGACCCGGCGGCGGATACGACACCCTGCTGCGTCTCATCAGCCGGCATCTCGGTCGCCACATCCCCGGTTCGCCAGCCATGATCGTGGTCAACATGCCGGGAGCCGGCGGATTGACCGCTTTCAATCATGCCGCGCGCATCGCGCCTCAGGACGGCACTTATCTGACTTTGGTGGGCCAGGACTCGTGGTGCATGAGCCGACAGGGCAGCCGGGACTTCAGGCTTCGCTCGGATCCATGAAGTGGATCGGCAACGTCAGTCAGTCGCCAAACGTCACGGCCGTGTGGCACACATCGAAAGTCGCGACCATCGAGGACGCCAAGGTGCGTGAGGTGCTGGTCGGATCCACCGGGGCGAGTTCACCAGACGCACAGATGCCTCGCGTCTATAACGCCCTGCTCGGGACGCGTTTCAAGGTGGTGACGGGCTATGCGGGCGGTGCGCAGATCAACCTGGCGATGGAGCGGGGCGAGGTCGAGGGCAGGGGCACGAACACCTGGCCGAGCTACAAGGCGACGATGCCCGACGCGGTGCGCGAAAAGAAGCTCGTGCCGCTGGTGCAGATCGGGCTCAAGCGCGATCCCGATCTGGCCGATACGCCGCTGTTGATGGAGCTGGTCGCCGGCGATCCGCGGAAAGAGGCGGTCGCCCGCTTTCTGTCGCTCACGACAGCGATCAGCCGGCCGCTCGCGGCTCCACCCCTGGTTCCGGCCGAGCGGGTCGAAGTGCTGCGCCGTGCGTTCGACGCGACCATGAAGGATCCGGCATTTTTGGCTGAAGCCGAAAAGCTCAAGCTCGACGTCGATCCCATGGGCGGCTCTGAAGTCGAGGCGGCCGTCCGGCAGGTTTTGGCGACACCCGCGGACGTGATTGCCCGCACTCAGGCGGCGCTCGGAGATCCGAGCAAGTAGGTTGGGCGCGGCGCTCAACTTGGATGCTAGACGCGGACGCCGATCGCTTTGAGGCGCGGAAGCACTTCCCCGACGAACAGCGGGAGTTCGTCGGCGTAATTCACCATCGAAATTCCGATGCCCCTGAGCCCGGCTTTGCTCAAGTCGGCGAACATTCGCGCCACGTGATCGGGGTCCCCCACGATCGGCAGGCCGCCCATGCCGTTGGCATACTGGTTCCGTTTCAAATCATACTCTGCCTGGCCTACCGTCTCGGGCGAGATCTTCTTCAACGCGAGAATGTCGCGTACGGCGTTCCAGTCGGCGCCATCGATGACGGCATGTCTATAATAGTCCTGTGCCTCCGTCATGGTGGGCCGCAGCGTCACGACGCCGACGGTATAAACGTCGATCTCGCGGCCGTACTCCGCGGCCTGCGCTTTGATGCCCTGCACTTTCTCGCGTGTCTCCTCGAGGGAGACCCGGGACGCCGTCGTGAAGAATGCGTCGCAGTTGCGCAGGGCAAAGGCGCGGCCTGCCGGCGACGAGCCGGCGTTCATTATCATCGGACGCGTTCCGCCATAGGGCTTGGGCTTCATGCGGACGCCCTTCAGATCGAAAAACTCACCCTTGTGATCGAAATCATTGTCGGGAGACATGGCGCGCTTGACGATCTCGATCCATTCCTGCGCGTAGTCGTAGCGTCGTTCGTGATTGCGTTGTTCGACGCCGAACATGTCGAACTCGCCTTCGTTCCAGCCGCACACGACGTTCAATCCAAACCTGCCTTCTCCGATGTGGTCGGCGGTGACGAATTCCTTCGATGCGATGAGCGGGTGGAACAGCGGTGCGTGAACGGTTCCAAAGACGCTGATCCGCGAAGTGGCGGCGAGCAGTCCGCTGGCCCAGGTCAGGGTCTCGAGCGTGGCGCCCTGATAATCGGTATCGCCGCCATAGCCCTTCCAACGCCCGATGGGGAGCATGAAATCGATGCCGGCGTCATCGGCTGCGCGCGCGAGCGCCAGGCCATCCTTCCAGGAGCCCGACCAGCGCTCAGGGACCGTCGTGACGGCACGGCCCGAAGAGCAATTGGCTCCGAACAAGCCGATCTTCAGCTTGTTGTCGTTGTACATGGCGGTGCGCGCCTGCATGGAGGCAATGCGATCGCTCATCGGTTTCCTTTCTCGTTCCTTGGTCCGCCCCGTACGGGCGCGCCGCTAGATGAGGTCGCGGGTGGGTTTTCTCTGGCGGCGAAACAGTGTGCCGGGCCGCCGATTCCGTCGGTCAATCCGATTTGGCGCAATCCGTCCCAGATCACCACCTGATTGCTGGTGAGCACCGGCTTTCCTAAAGCCGCTTCCAGCCCGTCGATCTCGCCCAAGGCCTGAATGTTTGCGCAGCTCAGGAAATAGGCGTCCACGTCATCTCGCTTTGCCTCCAGCACGTGCTCGCGCCAGGCGCCGGCAGGAGTCGAGCAATAGGCATCGCTGTTGGGAAGATCGTAGCCTTTGGCGAACACGACCTGATAGCCGGCGTCCTCCAGAAACTCGATCTCCTCTTCGGTCTTGTGCAAGTCGTAGGGCGTGATCAGCGCGACTCGGCGCGCCCCGCAGGCATCCAGCGCCGCACGCACGGCCGTGGAAGTGGTGGCGAAGAACGGCGCTCGCGCGGTCTTGAGAGCGTTGAGGATCTTAGCCTCGCCGCTTGGGCCGTCCGACATGGACGTGACGGTGCAGTGAAAGGTGACGACGTTGCACTTGGCGTCCACCAGCGACGCGGCGGCGGTTTCGATCTGGACGAGCAGGTCGGCCAAGGGCTTTTTGTGGGGGCCGGTCATCCGCAGCCGCGTGACGTGCGCGACAACGTCCTTCGGATAAAAACGGATCATCTCCTCTTCCACCATCCGGTTGGAAGAGGGAATGATGAGTCCGACGCGATGGACCATGTGACACTCCCCCGGCTCTTGTTCTTGTCGGCAAATGGTAGGCCGAAGCCGTTCGGTCTTGCAAGTTAGGCAGCTGCGGGCCTGAGCTTCCCTGCTCACGTCAGGTGCTGCAGGGCGATTGACCCTCTGGCTTCTGGATGACTACACTCTCGCATCGGCTCGCACGCGACGACGCGATGCAAAGAAAAGCCGGGCAGGGAGTGAGTGGCGGCTGCCATCACCGATGCGGCCTCGAGCCTCGTCGGCTGACCGCCGTCTCGTCTCCTTTTGGGGAGAACGCGCATGCATGGCGCAGAACTCGACGGTATGACGGTCGTGGTCACGGGAGCGAGCCGCGGGCTTGGGCGCTCCATGGCCGGAGCATTCGCCCACGCGGGCGCAAACGTCATTCTCGCGTCTCCCGAAACGGAGCTCCTTGCGACCGCCGCGTGCGAAATCGAGGAAGCGACGGGTCGCGCCTGCGCTCTCGCGCTCGAGACCGACATCACCTCGCGGCGGGATTGCGAGAGCGTGCTGTCCGGAGGCGTCGACAGGTTCGGCAAGATCGACGTCCTGGTGAACAACGCACGGCGGCCTCAGCGGGGACCCGGACTGCCTGTTCACGGCAACTCCCTGCCGCTTTGGGAGACCGACCCCGACATCTGGCAGCAGGCGGTCCACGTGAACGTCAACGGCACCTTCCTGATCTCACATATCCTGGCGCCGCACATGATCGCCCGCGGTTTCGGGCGGATCATCAACATCAGCACGAGTCTCGACACGATGCAGAGGCGCCACAACTCGCCCTACGGCGTCACCAAGGCTGCCCTGGAAGCCGCAAGCATGATCTGGGCGCAGGACCTCGAAGGCACCGGTGTCACCTGCAACTCGCTGCTGCCGGGCGGGATGGTGAAGACCGACGACGATCCCCATCGCGCCTCTCCACGCGGACGATTGCTGCCGGTCGACATCATGGACGCGCCTGCAGTCTGGCTGGCGTCGCGCGCATCGACCGGCGTTTCTGGCGCACGCTTCGTCGCGACGGCCTGGGACGCCTCTCTGCCGGTTGAGGAGGCATCGCGGCATGCGCGCGAGGCTCCGGTGCTGCGCAATCCCAACGATCGGAGGATCTCTTGACGCCCCTGACGCTCGCCACCGACCATGACAAGCGCTTCCTGCTCGATCCCTATCTGGAGTGGACGAAGCAGGAGGGTATCCCGACCCACGAAGACTTCGGCATCGACATTCTGGCGGCCGACACGGAGCGCTGGGACCGCTTCGATGCGCGCGGCGCGTTTATTCACGCAAAAGGTCGCGGCGACTTTTGCGCCACCTTTGCGCTGGAATTGCCACCGGGCGCTCGAACCTCGCCGCAACGGCATCTGTTCGAGGAGGTCGTTTACGTGCTGGAAGGGCATGGATCGACCAGTATCGAGTCCGGAGATGGGCGAAAGCATTCTTTTGAGTGGGGACCGAAGAGTCTCTTCGCTCTGCCGCTCAACGCGAAGTATCAGCATTTCAACGGGTCGGGTCGAACGCGGGCCTTGCTGGCGTCCACGCATGACTTGCCGGTGGTGATGAATCTCTTCCACAACGCGGAGTTCATCTTCGCCAACGACTTTGCGTTCAATGAACGCATCGGACCAGAGACCCATTCGACCGGCGGAGGGGAGTTCACGAGCATCCGTCCCGGAAGTCATCTGTGGGAAACCAACTTCGTTCCGGACCTCACGGATTTCGAACTCAAGGCCTGGGAAGCGCGAGGGGCGGGCTCTTCCAACATTGCCTTCGTGCTGGCCGACGGCACGATGCATACGCACATGTCCGAGATTCCCGCCGGTCGGTACAAGAAGGGGCATCGCCACGGTGACGGCATGCATGTCTTCGCCGTGACGGGAAGCGGTTACTCGCTGTTCTGGAACGAGAGCGAGCAGGACTTTCACAGTGTGCCGTGGCGGCACGGCGTCATGTATGCGCCCCCCCATCTCATGTTCCACCAGCACTTCAACACGGCGCCGCAGCCCGCACGTTACATTGCGGTGGGCATCGGCAGCAGGCGCTATCCCTTCATCCGCATGCGGCGCGAGGCGGTTCTGGGCAGCGAGGTCAACGTGCGCGAAGGCGGCATGCAGATCGATTATCCGGACCAGGACGCGCGCATTCACGCCATCTGGCTGACGGAAATGGCCAAGGCTGGCGTGCCGAGCGACATGGGACGCTACATCGACGAGACTTTGACACCGCAGCAAACATGATTGACGACGCTTGACCCGGCGAAGACCGGTGCGCGAACGGGAGGGGAGCATGTTTCACGATCGAGTTACGCAGGCAAGACTTGCCTGCATGCTGGGAATGGCCGCTTGCGTCACTCCCGTGGCAGCGCAGGCGCAGAGCGTCGCGGAGTTCTACAAAGGCAAGACCATCACGATTCTCGTCGGAGCAGCGGCGGGGGGCGCTTACGATCTCGTGTCGCGAACTGTGGCGTCGCATATGGGCCGGCACATTCCCGGCCAGCCACGATTCATCGTCTCGAACATGCCCGGCGCCTCGAGCCTGCCGATGGTCAATCACCTGACCAACGCGGCCAAACGCGATGGCACCGTCATGGGCATGACCAACAGCAACATCGCGCTGGAGCGGCCGCTCAAGATGCTGTCCAAGGGCGGAGGGCACGTCGGCTTCGACGTCAGCAAGCTGCAGTGGATCGGCTCGCCGCTGCAGCAACCGCATGTGCTGTGGGTTTGGCATGAAGCGCCGGCCCGGAACGCCGAGGATCTGCGCAAGAACGAGGTTCTGATCGGCACGACCGGAGCGGGCGGCGACAATTTCATGGTTCCGACTCTCATGAACCGCATTCTCGGAACGAAGATGAAAATCGTGTCCGGCTACGAGGGCCAGAGCGACATTTTCATTGCCGCAGAGCGCGGCGAGATCCATGGCAACAGCGCGGTCCTGCCAAACCTGACGTCGGCCAAACCGGATTGGTATCGAGACAAGAAAGTTCGGGTGCTCGTGCAGTTCGGCGTGAACCGCCAACCCGCCCTGCCGGATATTCCCACGGCGATCGAACTGGCATCGGATCCCGACGACCGTGAGATGCTGCGGTTCTATGCGCTGAAATTCAGCATGGCCTACCCGTTCGTGGTCGCGCCCGAAACGCCGGCCGATCGTGTCGCAGCGCTCAGGGACGCCTTCGACGCCACGATGAAGGACCCTGAGTTTCTGGGCGAAGCCAAGCGGCTTGGGCTCGATATCGACCCGTTTACGGGCGCCCAGATGGCACAGCTGATCCAGGACATCGATGCCGCCCCGAGACGCATCGTCGATCGCGTGGCGGACATCATCATGCCGAAGAAGAAGTGAGCGGGGCGCGCCATGTACTGCATGAAACTCACGGTCCTGCCGCTGATCTTTTTGGCTGCCGTTCCGGCAGGAGCACAGGAAGATCAGCCGTTCTACAAGGACAAGCAGATCCGACTTCTCGTCGGCTCGGCGGCTGGATCAGGCTACGACATCAACGCGCGCGTCCTGGCCCGTCACCTCGTCAACCACATCCCCGGACACCCGACGATCGTGGTGCAGAACCAACCCGGCGCCGGCAGCGCCACAATGGCGACCACGCTCTACAATGCGTCGCCGCGCGATGGCACCGTCATGGGGGCGGCCATCAACGGCATGCCGACATTGCCGTTGTTTTCGCCTGAATCGTCGAGGTTCGATCCGCTCAAGTTCAACTGGATCGGGAGCACCAATCGAGACACGCAGGTGTCCTATGTCTGGAAAACCGCGCCGGTCCAGGACGTCGCGGATCTGCGGCGACGCGAGCTCGTGGTCGGCGCAACCTCGGCGGGTACCACGCAGGTGGACTTCCCGTTGGTTGCCCAGCAGATCCTCGGCCTGAAGTACAAGGTGGTGAGTGGCTACAAGGGCACGACCAACATTCACATGGCGATGGAAAGTGGCGAAGTGCAGGGCGTCGGAGCCAATGCCTGGCTCAGCCTGAAGGCGCTGAACGCCAACTGGATCGCGTCCGGGCAGATCAAGGTCATCATGCAATATGGCGAGCGGAAGCACCCCGACCTTCCGAACGTGCCGACGATCTTCAGTCTCGCCGAAACGGATGAAGACCGGCAGGCGCTCAACCTCATCGTGTCGCGGCTGGAATATGGCCGCCCGTTCTTTTTTCCTCCTGACGTGCCGAAGGCTCGCGTCGAGCTGATGCGAAAGGCCTTTGAGGCAACACTCACCGACCCGGCCTATCTGGCCGAAGCCGAGAAGGCGCAGCTTGAAATCAGCCTCGTGACCGGCGAGGAGGTGGCGGAACTCATCGCGAAAGTCGCCGCGACGCCGCCGAATGTGGTGGCGCGGGTGAAGGCCGCGCTGGCGTCAGCTGGAAACTGAGCGCGCATCCAGGTTCTGGATGATGCGCTTCAGCCGCTGGGGAGTGATCGGCAAGCTGGTGATCGAGCCCGGGACGCCGAGCGCATCGTCGACCGCGGAAGCAATCGCCGCGCCCACAGCCGCGATGCCGCTTTCGCCGGCGCCTTTGATGCCCAGAGGATTGCGCGTGCTCGGTGCGTCTTCCGATATGATCACGTCGACCTGCGGCGTCTCGTGCAACGTCGGGATCAGGTAATCGGCGAAAGTCACGGAAAGTGGCTCTCCGCGATCGTCGTACAAGAACTCCTCGTAGAGCGCACCGCCCAGCCCTTGCACGAAACCTCCAAGAATCTGTCCGCGAACCAGCAGCGGATTGATGGCGCGACCGATGTCGTAGGCGATGACGTAGCGCTCGACCGTGACTCCGCCGGTGTCGCGATCGATTTTCACGACTGCGAGTTGATTGCCGTAGGGGTAAGTTTGATGCTCGGTGTCGAACCAGCCTTCGGCCGCCAGACCCGGATCGCGACCGCGGCGCGTCGGCGATGACGGACGCAGGTGATGCGCAATCATGCCGAGCGCGATCGACGGACCGCCGGGGCGCTCGCGTTGAACCACCTGTCCGTCGACGATGTCGAGGGAAGCCGGACCGGCCTGCAGGAGTTCGCCCGCCACCGCGAGCGCCTTGTCGCGAACCTTGAGGGCTGCGGCATGAACCGCATTGGCGGTCATGACGGTGGCGCGCGACGCATGCGCGCCGATGCCGTATTCGATCCGGTCCGTGCGGCCGTGAACGACACGGATCCGGCGATAATCCGTGCCCAGCGTCTCGGCGCAAACCTGCGCCATCACGGTCTCGAAGCCTTGCCCGACCGATGCTCCGCCGGTGATGACCTCGATCGCCCCGGTGGTGTCGACGTTGACCTTCGCGCCATCGGAGGGGCCCAAACCGCTCTTCTCGACGAACAGCGCCAGGCCGGCGCCGACGCATTCACCCTTGGCACGCCGCTCGGCGAGTTCGACCTGGAGTTCATCCCAACCAATCAGCGCCAGAGTCTTGTCGAGCAATCCTGCATAGTCGCCGGAATCGTAAGAGACCTCGTCCTCGAGCACGCTGAGTGGCCGCGCGTAAGGCATTTCGTCGGCCCGGATCAGATTGCGGCGGCGCACGTCGATGCGCGATTTGCCAAGCCGTGCGGCAATGACGTCGAGAAGGCGCTCGCGGACGAAATTCGTCTCGTAGCGTCCCGGTGCGCGATAGGTGGCGGCCGGCGTCTTGTTGGTGAGGCGGTAATGGCCGAGCGCCTTGTAGGCTCCCAGGTGATAGGGGCCTGGAAGAATGCCGCAGGTGGTCTCGGCGACGCGCAGCGCATGGGTTCGAGGATAGGCGCCCTGATCGTGCCAGAACTCGTTCTCGATCGCCAGAAGTGCACCATCCGCGTCGACCGCGGCCCTGATCTTGTGGCGTTGCTGACGTGAATGGTTGCAGGCGATGAGATTCTCGCGGCGATCCTCGATCCACTTGACGGGACGCTCGAAGCGCAGCGCCGCCGCCAGCACGAGAATGTCCTCGGGATAGATCTCGCCCCGGACACCGAAGCCGCCCCCCACGTGAGGTTCGAACAGATGCAGCGCCGCGGTGCTTCGTCCGAACAATTTGGCGAGCGACTCGCGGTTCTTGTGCGGCACCTTCCCGGCGCCGTGCAATTCGAGCACGTCACGCGCGGCGTCGTAGCGGCCGATGGCGCCTCGCGTCTCGAGCGGCACGCCGGAATGACGGCCGATCGAAACGTCGATTTCCACGATGGCGTGAGCTTCCTGAAAGGCCTTGGTGGTGTCGCCGAATCCCTGTCGGACGACGGCTGCTTCGGTGGAAAGATGATCGTCGAAAGCTCCCGGCGGATCATCCGCCCGGGTGATGACTGGCAGATCCTCGACATCCATGGTGACAAGATCGGCTGCGTCTTCTGCAATATAAGCGTCACTGGCGAAGATGGCCGCGACGGGTTCGCCGATGTAGCGCAGCCGGTCGATCGCAAGAACCGGCTGCCTGTAGGGCTCGAGCTTCTCGATCTTGCCTTCGCGGAAATCGATCGGGCCGATTTCCGGAATGTCGCGCGCTGTCCAGACCGCGAACACACCCGGCAGCGCAAGGGCCGCCTCGATGGAGATCGAGTTGATGCGCGCGTGGGCATGCGGCGAGCGTACCAGGCGCATGTGCAGTTGATGCGGAAATGAGATGTCGGCGACGAAGCGGCCTCGGCCGGTGACGAGCGGCGGGTCTTCGAGGCGAAGCAGAGGACGGCCAATGGGTCCCTTGGGCATGTCGTTCATGTCGGGGCCCTCATTTCGGCCGCGGCCGCGCGGACGGCCGCGAGGATGTTTTCGTAGCCGGTGCATCGGCACAGATTCGACGAGAGAACGTCGATCAGCTCCTTGTCGTCGATGTCGGGGTTCTGCTCGAGCACGCCTGCGGCCAGCATGAGAAAGCCCGGCGTGCAGTAGCCGCATTGCAGGGCGTGATTCTGCATGAAGGCGCGCTGCAATGGATGCAGATCGTTGCCATCTGCCAAGCCTTCAATCGTGCGGATGGTGCGGCCGGTCGCCTGCACGGCAAACATGAGGCAGCTGCGTACCGTCTCACCGCCCACGATGATGGTGCATGCGCCGCAGACGCCATGCTCGCAGCCGAGATGCGTGCCGGTCAGGCCGCATTCGTCGCGCAGGGCATCCGCCAGCGTCTTGCGCGGCTCGACGGAAATGGCGTAGCGACGCCCGTTCACGTCGAGCGTAATGTCCTGCTTGGTCATGCTTCAACCTGTGTGAAGGCGCGGATCGAAAGGGAGCGGACGAGGTCGCGGCGGTAGTCGCCGCTCGTCACGGCGTCCTCCAAAGGGTCAAGACTTTCGGCCGCCAATGCTGCGGCTCTGGCCCAGGTGAGGCCGTCGGGCGCTGCGCCATTCAGGATGGCCTCGACCTGCGGAAGTCGACGCGGAAACGCTTCCGCCCCGCCGATGCCGAAACGAGGGTCGACGATGCGGCCCTGTTCGATGCGCATGGTCACCAATACCATGGCGAGCGCAAAGTCGCCGGCGCGTCGACTGAATTCGCAGAAGCCAAAGCGGGTGCCTGTCGGCAGTAGAGGGAGGCGGACCTCGACGAGTATCTCGTCCGGACGCAGCGCCGTCGTCATGACGGCCTCAAAATAATCACGGACGGGGATCTCTCGCTCGCCTTCGATGCTGCGCGCCACCAGGATCGCGTCCATCACAGCCGCGACCGCGCACCATTCCGAGGCAGGGTCCGCATGCGCAAGGCTTCCGCAAAACGTGCCTCGCGTTCGGATTGGATGATGAGCGATGTTGCGCATGATGGTTGCCAGAAGCGCACCGGTCGGGCCCGGGATGCGGTCGCGGCCGAAGGCTGAATGTCGAATGCGCGCGCCGATGCGCAACGCGTCGCCTGCAATCTCGAGGAGGTCGAGTTCTGCGATCTCGTTGATGTCGATCAGATGCGGCGGCTTGGCCATCCTGAACGCCATGATGGGAACGAGGCTCTGGCCGCCGGCCAGAATGCGCCCGTCTTCGGGCGCATGTCTGGCGATGAGTTGCACCGCTTCGTCGATCGTACTCGGTCTATGATGGATGAACGAGGCCGGCTTCACGTCTGTTCCTTCGGGATAATGGGCATTCGGTGCATGAGCGGCAGGGTGACGCCTCCTGGGGCCGGCGGCAAGTCTGGCGCTTCACGCCTGCAGTTTTCGGAGGAGATAATTGAAGTTCACTGCGTGCTGATCTGGCCGCGACAGGTTCTTCTGGAGAGCACGCACCTTCTCGGGTGAGAATTCGGGCGCGGTACGGGCCGATCCCATCGCGAGCATTTGGATCATCGCGGCCTGTTCGAGCATGAGCGCGAGAATGGTCGTTTCCTCCACGCTTCTGCCGCCGACCGCGATGCCGTGATTGCGCATCAGCACGGCAGAGTGCTGGCCCAAGGCTTCGGCGACGCCCTGGCCCATGGCAGGCGTACGAATAAGATCGATCTCACCGTCGTAGAGGGGCAAGGCTTCGAAAAAGACCGCGGCGGGCTGGCTGATCGGCCGAAGGGTCTCGCCCGTGCAAGAAAGCGCCACGCAATGTGGCGGATGGCTGTGCATGACGGAGGCGAGGTCCGGCCGCGCGCGGTAGATCTCGGTATGGATGAAGACTTCGCTGTGTCTGCGGCCCGTCCCTTCGACCACCACGCCGTCAAGATCCACCGTCAGGATGTTGTCCAGCGTGATCTCGCCGAAGCCGATGGAATGCGGCTTCATGAAGAAGAGATCGGGACGGCCAGGGACGCGCACGGAAACATGCCCATTGGTGAAATCCGCCTGGCCATGTGCTTCGAGCAAACGCCCGGCAGCGACCAGAACCTGTCTCGCCTCCAGGGGTGTCATGTCCACATGCCCATCTCTCCCGTCGGCGCTTCGCGCCGCCCCAGCGTCCCAAAAGCCTATTCTGTGGGAAGACATGTTGCGCCGCAAGAGCTCAGTACCGATTTTGGCACATGGCTTGCTTTTGAGTAAGCTGACCAGGATGGCGTTTGCGGTCGCTTGAGGAGAATGTCGATGCTGTGCATGCAAGTTTTCAGCCGGGCTATGCGCCGGGGAGGGCGTGTCATGGGTTGCACGCTGGCGACCGCTTTTTCGCTGGCGTCGGGCGCCGCGGCCGCGCAGGATGCCGTGGCTGACTTTTACCGCGGCAAGTCGATCAATATGATCGTCGGCTACAGCAGCGGCGGCGGTTACGACATTTATGCCCGAGCCGTGGCGCGCCACATGGGTAAGCACATCCCTGGAAATCCGAAAGTCGTCGTGAACAACATGCCGGGCGCCGGAAGCCTGGTATCGCTCAACTATCTTTACAACGTTGCGCCGAAAGACGGCACCGCGATCGCGACTTTCGGGCGAGGTCTCGTGATGGAGCCGCTGATCGGCAGCGCAAAGGTGCAGTACGACGCCACAAAGGTCACCTGGATCGGCAGTGCCTCGAACGAACTGAGCGTCTGCGCCGTGACGGCAAAGTCCAAGGTCGAGACTTTTGAGGAAACGCTCAAGACTGAAGTTGCCGTGGGAGGCGAGGGCTCCGGCTCGGATCCGGACACCTATGCGCTTCTCGTGCGCAATCTGCTGGGCTCGAAAATGAAACTCGTGACCGGCTACCCTGGCGGCAACGATATGACGCTGGCGATCGAGCGTGGCGAGCTGGACGGGCGGTGCGGATGGTCCTGGGGCTCCATCAAGGCAACGCGTCCGGACTGGGCCGCAGGTCCCAACAAGCTGCGTATCCTGCTCGCCATGACGCTCGACCGCAGCCCCGACATGCCCGATGTTCCGACTGTGCTCGAGAAGGCCAGGAGCGAGAGTGAGCGGGAAATCATCAAGCTGATCGTCAGCCGGCAAGTGGTGGCCCGACCGTTCGCCGCGCCGCCGTCCATCCCGGCAGATCGTCGCGATGCGCTTCGGGCTGCCTTCGATGCGACCATGAAGGATCCGGAATTTCTCACCGAAGCCAAGGCGCTTTCGCTCGAGATTGCCCCGATCGACGGAGCCAACGTCGACAAGCTGGTTCAGGAACTCTATCGGACACCGGCCGAGGTCGTCACGCGCGCCAAGGCTCTGATCGCCGCGGCGCCGGGTTCCGCACCACCGAAGCACTGAAGACACGTCCTCTTCCGGGCTCGTCCAAGTCCTGGAAGAAGTGATCGTGCATCGCGGTAAATATGTCCGGCAGATTGGCACTTCTGCCGGACTTCCGCGTTGGGGAAGCTCCAGCCCTGCTGCGCCCCGGAACGATCACATGAACATTCAAAGCAAACCCAAAAGCCCTCATGCGGGCCTCGTCGGTCGCGCGCCGACGGGACCTCGCATTCGTGAGGGGAGGCCTTTTCCCCTCGGGGCCACATGGGATGGTATCGGTGTGAACTTTGCGCTTTTCTCCGCGCATGCCACCAAGGTTGAGCTCTGCCTCTTTGATATCGACGGCGAGCGCGAACTCGAGCGGATCGAGCTGCCCGAATATACGGATGAAGTCTGGCATGGATATCTCCTCGATGCGCGACCGGGCACGGTTTATGGCTATCGCGTCTATGGCCCCTACGAGCCGAAAGAGGGCCACCGCTTCAATCCCAACAAGCTGCTCATGGACCCCTACGCGAAACAGCTCGTCGGAGAGGTAACGTGGGATCCGGCGTTGTTCGGATATACGATCGGCTCGCCCGACAAGGATTTGTCATTCGACGAGCGCGACAGCGCCAAATTCGTGCCGAAGTGCCGCGTGATCGATCCAGCGTTTACCTGGGGTCTCGATCGCAAGCCGCAGACGCCGTGGGACCAGACGGTTTTCTATGAGGCTCATCTGCGTGGCTTCACGCAAATGCATCCGGATGTTCCCGAAGAAGCGCGGGGCACGTTTTCCGGCCTCATGACGGGCGCTGCGGTCGAGCATCTGCGGCGGCTCGGGATCACCGCCATCGAGTTGCTTCCGGTGCATGCCTTCGTGGACGATTCCTACCTCGTCGAAAAGGGACTCCATAATTACTGGGGTTACAATTCGATCGGGTTCTTCGCTCCGAAGCCGCGCTACATGGCGACCCCCTTCGTGAACGAGATCAAGGAAGTGATCGCGCATCTGCACGATGCCGGAATCGAGGTCATCCTCGACGTCGTGTACAACCACACGGCCGAGGGAAACGAGCTCGGGCCGACGCTGTCGTTCAAGGGCATCGACAATGCTTCCTATTACCGGCTCGCCCCCGACAAGCGATTTTACATCAACGACACCGGCACCGGGAACACCGTGAACCTGAGCCATCAACGCGTGCTGCAGATGGTGACGGATTCCCTGCGCTATTGGGCGTCTGAAATGCGGGTCGACGGTTTCCGTTTCGATCTCGCGACCATTCTCGCGCGGGAGCCGCACGGGTTCGACGAAGGCGGCGGCTTTCTTGATGCCTGCCGGCAGGACCCCGTGCTCAACTCCTGCAAGCTCATCGCAGAGCCGTGGGATTGCGGGCCGGGCGGTTATCAGGTCGGTCGGTTTTCGCCCGGCTGGGCCGAATGGAATGATCGGTTCCGCGATACCGTCCGGGGATTCTGGCGCGGCGACGAAGGTCAACTGGCCGATCTTGCCGCCCGCATGACGGCCTCGGCGGATTTGTTCAACAAACGCGGCCGCAAGCCTTGGTCCTCGGTGAACTTCATCACTGCGCATGACGGCTTCACGTTGATGGATCTCGTCTCCTACAACGACAAGCACAACGAAGCCAACGGCGAGGACAACCGCGATGGTCACTCGCACAATCTCTCGAACAATTATGGCGTCGAGGGGCCGACGGACGATCCGGAAATCCGCAGCGTACGCCTGCGCCAGGTGCGAAACATGCTTGCGACTCTGCTGTTCTCGCAGGGTACTCCGATGATCCTGGGTGGCGACGAGTTCGGTCGCAGCCAGAACGGCAACAATAATGCCTACGCGCAGGATAACGAGATCAGCTGGATCGACTGGGAGAACATCGACGAAGACGGTGCGGAGCTGATGGAATTCACGCGTCAGCTCGTGGCCATCCGTCGGCGGCAACCCATGTTGCGGCGCGGTCGATTCCTGACCGGCGCTTACAACGAGGAACTCGAAGTCAAGGACGTCAGCTGGATCACGCCGGCGGGCGAGGAGATGACTTCGGAAAATTGGCACGATCCGAACGGGCGCTGTTTCGGCGTGTTGCTCGACGGGCGGGCGCAGCCGACGGGCATTCGCCGGAGGGGAACGGACGCGACCTTGTTGATGGTGATGAATGCCCACCACGACATGGTCAACTTCCATCTGCCTGAAGTGGTCGGCGGAACCAGCTGGATCCGACTCGTCGACACCAATCTCGCCAGCCTGGCCGAGGAGGAGGAGTTCGAGTTTGGCAAGCAATATGCCGTGACGGGGCGCTCGTTCCTGCTCTTCGAGCTGCGCAGCAAGCGCGGCGCTGCGGCGTGATCTCAGGACGCGCGGTGTCTCGCCGCGCGTCTTTTTTCATATGGTCAGGAGCGCATAGGGCTTGCCGCTCGGTTTTTCAATTTTGAGCGCGACATTGTAAACGGGCGCGCCTCCGGGCGTGCGACCTTCATAGGTCCCGCGATGCGCATGTCCGTGAACAACTGCCGACACCTGGAAGCGGTCGATCGTCTCAGCCAGCCTGGATGAGCCGAGAAACGGGTAGATTTCCAGTGGCTCTCCTTCGACCGTTTCGGCGATGGGCGCATAGTGTAGAACCACGAAGGTCCGGCCTTTTCTGACGGAGCGCATGGCGATTTCGAGCCGCATGGCCTCGCGGGTAGCCTCGCCCACGAACTGCTTGATCGCCGGCTCGCCGAACGAGCCAAGCATGCGCGTTCCAAAGCCGCCAGCAAAGCCCTTCAGCCCGACAAATCCGACGCCATCGATTTCGCAGGCGTCGCCATCCAGCAGAGTGACGCCGGCCTTGCGGAAGATCGCCTTGACGTCGTCGACCTGGTCGGACTCGTAGTCGTGATTGCCCAGGACGGCCACGACGGGAACGGTGCAAGCCTTGAGGTCTTCGGCGAGAATCTCAGCCTCCCGGACGGTTCCGAGATCGGTCAGATCGCCCGTCAACACGATGATCTTCGCAGCCTTGGACATTTCCGCGAACAATTCGCGGTAAGGGGCAACGGACGTTTCCTTGACGTGAAGATCGCCTATGGCGGCAATGACCACCGGTTCGTTAGCATTTTGTGGCTGCGTATCAGTCATTGCGCCAGTCTCCCTCGCCTCCGACATCGGCAAAACCCCATTCCTTCACGTCAATCTCGAAATCGATGCGCGAGAACATGCGACCGCGGCACACCTTCATCTGTGGGGGTGGCAGTTCCCGCTGCTTGCTCAACCTGTCGAGCAGATCGTCCATGAGCCAGCGAGGAATGTGTTCGCGCTCGGTCGGGTAGATCCAGCGGAAGTTGAGGAGGTGCATCAGGAGCACCTCCCAATGGACTTCCATGTAGGCCAGCAGCTTGTGCCAGTCGATCTGGTCATGCGCGCGCAAGATCGTGTGGGCGACGTCGGCGCCGTCGTAGCGATGCCGGAGCTGGATGAAACACTTCGACCAGATGAGTTCGGTTGGTCCGAGAATACGGGCGGGCTGGCCGAAGATCTCGATCTCCCGTGCGTCCTCGAACCATGCGTCACCCACCGGCATGGTGGAATTCGAAGACGCGAAAATGACGTCGAAGAAGTGCTGTCCCTTGTAGACCTTTCCGAGCCAGCGTTCGTCTTCGATCTCGATGGCGTAGCCCAGCGATTGGAAATGGGCCAGGATCCGGGTGAAGTCGCCCGCCTTGCAGAAGATATCCAGATCCTTGGTCTGCCGGACGATCCCGGTATAAGCCGATACGGCGTATGTGCCGGCGAGGAGAAACGGGAGCTTCAGCCGGGCGAGCTCTTCAAGAGCGACGGCGTAGAAGCCCTCGGCTTCAGGGTTGTTCAGTTTGGGGGAAGCCTTCGGAACGAAGGCTTCCGGGGCGCCGGCGGCATGTCGTCCGCTTTCCTCCTCGGTCGCGTCGCTCATTCGTGTCCCTTTCGGTGCTTGCCGGCATGGCTGGGTCTGCGGCAACTTCACTTCCGGCGGGCAGGTTCCCGGCTCGTCTGTGTCGGGTGTTTGGCATCATCGGTCGCTCATGGAACCATGGGCGGAGCCTTGCGTTGTCCATGACCCGGGGTGTAAGCCGGACGAGGGGCGGAACGAATTGCCAACACAGGCTCACGTACGGACCGAGGGCGCGGTCAAAATACTTTGGGGCCTGCTGGTCGCATCCATCCTGATTCCGGCTTCGTTGCTGGCTCTTGCCGCCTGGCACAGCCACGATCAAGCAGTCGAGGATGCGAAGGCGTCCTCCGCCCGGATGGCCGAAACACTTCGAGCGCAATTCGATACGGTTTTCGAGACGTTCGAACTCGCCATGGACCGGGTAGATGATTCGGTAGCACAGCTATCCGACGGGGAGATCCAGGGGTCGGCCGCCCTGCACGACAGACTGAAATCCATCGTCGGTTCATACGCACAGTTGGGATCGCTGTGGGTCGTCGACGTCAATGGCGTTCCGCTGAACTCGAGCCTGCGTTTCCCGACCGGATTTCAAGCCCTGGAATCTCCAGATTTCCTCGAAGCTTTCAAGAGTGGCGAACGGGGATTGTTCATCAGCCAACCCTCCCAGGCACGCTCTTCCGGCCGGACTCTGATCAATGTTTCTCGCCCTCTGCTGGGCGCGGGAGGTGAGTTGCGCGGCGCCATCGTCGTGTCGAGCTCTCCGGAATTCTTCCGGCAGCGTTTCGCCAATGCCGCGCCCGATCTCAATTACTCCGCGGGGCTGATCAGGCATGACGGCATCTTCATCGTGCGTGACGCACACACCGCTGAGCAGACGACAGAGCAGCGCGCCAGCTCGATGTTCGCTGAAGCGGCCGCGAAGGCTCCGTCCGGAACCTACGTGGGCATCTCGACGATCGACAAAGTTCAGCGCCTGGTGTCGTACCGGAAGCTGAATGATGCCCCGGTCTATGTCATGTTCGCGGTCGGCACCAAAGCCGTTTTGGCGCGCTGGTGGGAGCAGATGGCGCTGTTTGCGGCTTTCGCCCTCGCGGCCATGCTGGGACTCGGGTCCATGACCTATCTGGCGCTTTCGCGGACGCGAGGCGCCCAGCAGGCCGTGCAGAACCTTCTGGAGGAGACGCAGCGACACAAGCAAACCGAGGCGAAGCTGGTGACCGCCCAACGCATGGAGGCGCTTGGTCAGCTCACCGGCGGCATCGCGCATGACTTCAACAATCTTCTGACCGTCGTCATGGGGAATCTCGATCTTCTCAGACGCGCAAAGGAAGATCGCCGTCCCCGACTTATCGACAATGGCATGCACGCGGTCGAGCAGGGTCGGCGTCTGACCCAGCAATTGCTGGCTTTTGGCCGCCGGCAAAATCTCCGCCCGGAAATCCTGGATGTGAACATGCTCATTGCGGGCATGACTGACATGATCATCCAGTCGCTGCGCGGGGACATCAAGTTCGAACTGGATCTGGCCGACAAGATCTGGCCCGTTGAAGTGGACCCGGTTCAGCTGCAGACCGCGCTGATCAACCTTGCGGTGAATGCACGAGATGCCATGCCCCGCGGAGGCTCATTCGTCGTTCGAACAGTCAACAGCGCTCTGGGCGAGGGGCCTGGCGTCGCCATCTCGGTCTCGGACACCGGGTCGGGCATGCAGCCGGAGGTGCTCGAACGTGCGTTCGAGCCATTCTTCACGACGAAAGAGATCGGTCGCGGAACGGGCCTCGGCTTGTCGCAGGTGACCGGCTTCATTCATCAGTCAGGCGGGGCTGTCGACATTTCCAGCGAGGTTGGGCGGGGCACGACCGTGTCGCTCCTGCTCCCACGCGCCTCCGGTGAGGTCGTGGCTGAAGCCTCTCCCGTTTCGGTGGAGGTCGCAAGCGAGCGCCGACCGGCCCGGATCCTTCTCGTCGAGGACAATCCGCAAGTCCGGGAACTCGCCGCGTCGATCCTGGCCGAGGAGGGGCATGACGTGGTGGAGGCCTCGCAGGCCGATCAGGCGCTGCAGATCATCATTTCCGACGCTTCGATCGAACTCGTGTTTTCGGACTTGGTCATGCCAGGCACGATGGACGGGCTGGATCTCGCGCGTGCCGTGAGAGAGCGCCGCCCCGGCGTGCTCATCGTCCTGGCCACGGGCTACAGTGAGGCGGCCGCCAAGGTTCTGGCGGACGGCTTCGTTCTTGTGCCCAAGCCATATCGTCCGGATATCTTGGCTTTGACTGTCCGCAAAGCCTTGTCGGAACGGCCGAGCGTTTCAGGTTCAGGAAACGTGATTGCAATGGTTGCGCCGGCCTTGGCCAGCGAAGGTCGCGGGAGTTGAGCCCGTCGGGTGTCGGGCTACGCTCTCGCCGCGGAAAATGAGAAGAAATCGACAGCTAAGATCATCGATCAGCCGATCATCTCTACGACGATGGCGCGGAGTTCCTCACGGGTCAAACCGCCGTGGATCTCGCGCTCATCCTTGACTTCGACCTGGTTCTCCAAAGCCTCGTCGCAATGCGCTTCATGCTCGTTATTCTTCATTTCAAACGTCATCTGGTTCCTTGTTTGAGCTTGACTGTACTCAGAGATAACGCGTGAGGGCGCGATTTGGTTCCAGGCGGCTGATTCGCGCTGGCGAGTTACCCACAACCGCCCAGCGCTCCCTTTGACCCCGCGGGTCGCCGGCAATAGTCAGGTTGCCTCCCTTGATTCGCAGGATGAATGCATGATTTCGATCAACCAGCGTCTGGCTCGTGAACTGAGCGTTGAGGAATGGCAGGTCGGGGCGGCCGTGGATCTCATCGATTCGGGCGCGACCGTTCCGTTCATTGCCCGCTACCGCAAGGAGGTCACGGGCACGCTGGACGATACGCAGTTGCGAACGCTGGATGAGCGCCTGCGCTATCTGCGAGAGCTCGAAGATCGTCGAAAGGCCGTCGTGGAGAGCATTCGCGAGCAGGGCAAGCTCGACGACGGTCTCCTGGCGACGATCAATGCCGCCGAGACGAAAGCCCGGCTGGAAGACATTTATCTGCCCTACAAGCCCAAGCGCCGGACCAAGGCCCAGATTGCCCGAGAGGCAGGGCTGGAACCGCTGGCGCTCAACCTTCTGGCGGACCCGACGCTCGAACCGCGCCTCGTCGCAGAAGCATTCAAGGATGCCGAGAAGGGCATTGACACGATCGAGCAGGCGCTGGATGGCGCGCGTTCCATTCTGGTGGAGCGCTTCTCGGAAGATGCGGAACTGATTGGCAGGTTGCGCGAAACGTTCTGGTCGCAGGGAATTCTGCGCTCCTGCGTGCGGGCCGGGAAGGAAGTCGAAGGCGCGAAGTTTGCGGACTATTTCGATTTCTCCGAGCCTTTGGCAAAACTCCCGTCCCATCGAATCCTGGCTTTGTTCAGAGGCGAGAAGGAAGAGGTTCTCGACCTGAAACTGGATGCCGAACCGGAGGCTCCTCCGCCTGGAACGCCGGGTCTGTATGAAAACAGGATCGCGGCACGCGTCGGGGTAGCGGCGCTCGGCCGGGCGGCCGACAAGTGGCTTTCCGACGTCGTGCGCTGGGCCTGGCGGACGCGCATGGAATCGAGTCTCGCGGTCGATCTGCGCGTGAGGCTCTGGCAGAAGGCGGAGGACGAAGGCGTCAAGGTTTTCGCCGGCAACCTGCGCGATCTGCTCCTCGCCGCGCCGGCCGGCGCGCGGGCGACGCTCGGCCTCGACCCCGGCTTCCGAACGGGCGTCAAGGTGGCGGTCGTGGACGCGACCGGCAAGGTCGTGGCGACATCGACCATCTATCCTCACGAGCCGCAAAGACGGTGGGACGAGTCGTTGGCCATCCTCGGCAACCTGTGCCGCAAGCACTCGGTCGAATTGATCGCGATCGGCAACGGCACGGCGTCACGCGAGACCGACCGCCTGGCGGCCGATCTGCTGAAGCTGGCGGCGGATCTCAAACTCACCAAGGTGATGGTTTCGGAGGCGGGCGCTTCGGTTTATTCGGCCTCCGCCTTTGCCTCGGCGGAACTGCCCGATCTCGATGTCTCGATCCGCGGCGCCGTGTCGATCGCTCGACGTCTGCAGGATCCGCTCGCTGAACTCGTCAAAATCGATCCGAAGTCGATCGGCGTCGGTCAGTACCAGCATGACCTGAGCGAGGCCAAGCTGTCCCGCTCTCTCGATGCTGTCGTGGAAGATTGCGTGAATGCGGTGGGAGTGGACGTGAACACGGCGTCGGCTCCCTTGTTGGCGAGGGTCTCCGGGCTGAGCGAAAGCCTTGCGCAGAACATCGTGCTCCACCGGGATCAGAATGGGCCCTTTCGAAGCCGGACGGCGCTCAAGAACGTGCCACGGCTTGGCGCCAAGGCATTCGAACTCAGCGCCGGCTTCCTGCGCATCCGCGATGGCGAGGATCCGCTCGATCAATCGAGCGTACATCCCGAAGCCTACCCCGTCGTGCGGAGGATCATCGAGGCGACGAAGAGCGACATCAAGGTTCTGATCGGCAATGCTGCCTCGTTACGCGCGCTGAAACCGAGCCAGTTCACCGACGAGCATTTTGGGCTTCCGACGGTGACCGATATCCTGAAAGAGTTGGAAAAACCCGGACGCGATCCGCGGCCGAGCTTCAAGACAGCATCCTTCCAGGACGGCGTGGAGAAAATCTCGGATCTCGCGCCGGGCATGATGCTGGAAGGCGTCGTCACCAATGTCGCGGCCTTCGGGGCGTTCGTCGACATCGGCGTGCATCAGGACGGGCTCGTCCATATCTCGGCCATGTCCAGCACCTTCGTGAAGGATCCGCGCGAGGTGGCGAAGCCCGGGGACGTGGTGCGGGTGAAAGTGCTGGAGGTCGATGCAGCGCGCAAGCGGATCGCCCTGACGATGCGGCTCGATCAGAATGCTTCCGAGTCCGTCCCGCGCGGCCGGAGCGCCACACCGCCGGTGCGCATGCCGAAGTCGCCAGTTCCGACGGCGCGGCCGGCTTCGTCTGCGGGCGGTTTGCTGGCTGACGCCTTGCGGCGCGCCGGGATGCAGAGCCCCGAACAAACCGGGAAGCCGGACAGCCGGCGCAGCGGCCGCTGACGGACGCGTGACGTCAGGTCGAAGCGCGGCCCGTGACCTGGGCGTGGGCCGTTTCGGCTGACATGACGGGCGTGCCTTCGGCGGCGGGAAGCTGCGCCGAGGCCACCGGGTCATCCGAAGCGTCTGCGTCGATTTCGGCGCCGACCAGGACGACGAGGGCCGTCACCCAGAACCAGAGAAGCAGCACCACGACGGCTGCCAGCGAGCCATACGTCTTGTCATAGGCGCCGAAATTCGAAACGTAGAACGACAGTCCCAGCGACCCAGCAATCCAGAGGATCGTGGCGGTCGCAGCACCCCAGGTCATCCAGCGCCAGCGGCGACCTTTTTTCCAATATCCAAATCGATACAGCAGCGCGATGCCGAAACTCACCATCGTGGCGAGGAGCGGCCAGCGCGCAAAATTCATCCAGCTCCGCAAACGATCGTCCATCGGAATGTAGGCGAGAACAACGGGAAGGATCGCGATCATGCTGAGCGCGAGGATCGCAAAAAGGATCGCGGCAAACGTCAATCCCAGCGCTACGAATTGCTGCATGAGGAAGCTGCGTTGATCGGGACGACGGTGCGCGATCGCCAGGCCGGCCATCAGTGACGACATGCCGGCTTTTGCCGACCAGAGCGCCAGCGCGAGGCCGATGAGGAACGCCGTGTTGAGCTTGTTGGCGCTGTTCTCCGCAAAACTTTGCAATGCATCGACGAGGAGCTTCATGGCTTCCGGCGGCAGCAGTGCGGCAAAGCTTTCCACCTGCGCCTGAATGCGCGCGGGATTCAGAAACAGGCCGTAGATCGAGATCAATGCCGCGAGCGCCGGAAAGATTGCCAGCATGGCGTAAAAGGCCACGCCAGCTGCAACCAGCATGATGTTGTCGTCGGACACGCGCATGACGATTGCGTAAGCCCTGAGCCGATATCCGCGCCTGCGTGCCGAACCATCCGCCGTTTGTCGCGTTCCATTCATCATGCCCGAGCCTTCGACCGCGCGTTCCCAGATCGGATCGATCTTATCTGCGATCGAATCGAACCCAACGGGACCCTAACCGTTATCGGTCGTACGCCGTTCCGGCACAATCGACACAGGAGACCAACATGCTGAAACAGATCACCGCCGCCGCCCTTCTGGGCACCGCCCTCATGGCTTCGCCCGTCATGGCGCAGACGACAACGGCCCCCGCGACCCCCAATGCGACCGCGTCCGTGCCGGCGCCTGCCGGCGGAAAGTTCATGACGCAGATGTCGGCCAACGAATGGCGTGGCTCGAAGCTGGTGGGCGTCGACGTCTACGGCACCGACAACGCCAAGATCGGCGACATCAACGAGGTCATCGTCGACCGCTCGGGTTCCGTGAAGGCGATCGTCATCGGCGTGGGCGGCTTCCTGGGGCTCGGCCAGAAGGACGTGGCGGTTCCCTATGACATGGTCGAGTGGACCCGTGGCGACAATGCCGGTTCGATGACCTCGAGCACGACCGCTCCGACCGACGCCAACCGCACCGGCGGTATGGCCGCGACCACGACGAATTCGGCCAATGCGCCGGCGACGACGGGGGCTGCTCGTGAAACGACGGCTGCGACCGGCGCCCGCACCGGCATGGTGGACTACCCGGAGCGCGCCATGGTTCGCATGAGCAAGCAGGATCTGCAGAACGCGCCGGAGTTCAAATATGCTTCCGACGTCGAGACCCGTGCTCCGAATGCTTCCGGCACGGCCCCGGCCACCAGCCGCTAACATCTGACGTCGATTCCGGTACGGCTGGCGTTCCCCGTTTCGGCGGGGGACGCCTTTCTGCTTTTCTGGCGGTTGTTTCGGGACCCGAGAGGGCGGGCTTGCCTTCCTGCGCGGGAGCGCTCCATAGTAGCGGCATCGAATGTCGCCGATGACGACCGGTTCTCCGGCGCGAAGAGCGACCGCGAGGGAGGGGCGTATGGGCTGGAGGCGTCGGGACATCCTGCGGGCAGGGGCCGCGAGTCTTGCGGGAGCCTCCGTGCCCGCTTCGTTCGGGTTCTCGGGGTTCGGCGCACTCGCCCAGGAGGCGAATGGTGTACGTGCCGCGCCAAAGAGCGTGTCCTGGGCCACCCCGGCGACCATTGCGTCGGCCAAGGCCGAACGCGGCGAGATCATCATCTACGGGTCGATGAACGAGCAGGAGGCGCTGCCGCTCTGGAAGGAATTCGAGGCGGCGACCGGCATCGTGGTCAGATACGTCCGCTCGTCCGATACCGGCTTGATGAGCCGGATCGTGCTCGAGGCGCGGGCCCAGCAGCGGGCTTGGGACCTGGTGGTGACTACGGCCGTCAGCAAATTGCCGTCCGAGTTTCTGGCGCCATTGGATTTGCCCGAAGCCAAGAACGTCATGAAGGATGCGGTGGATCCCAAGGGCAAGTGGTGTGGCGTCTACGCCAATTATAATACGCCGGCCTACAACACGAAGTTCGTCGACAAGGCTTTTCTGCCGAAGACATTTGAGGAATTCGCCAGTCGCAAGGACTGGGCGGGCAAGGTTGCGATCGACGGCAACGACAGCCAGTGGGTCTATGCGATGTTCGAGCATTACGGCGAACAGCGCGCGCGCCAGATCATCGGCGAGATCGTCACCAACCTGAAGCCTACCGTCGTCGACGGGCATCTCGCGCTGGCGCGGTCGGTCGGCCTCGGCGAGTACTGGGTTGCGCTGAACAATTATACCAACCTCACCATCAACGTTATGCTCAAGGGCGGCGAGACGGACTATTGGGCGCTGCAGCCGATCGCGCTCTTTTTCGGCCAGGCGGGTATCAATGTGCGGGCTCCCCATCCCAAGACGGCGCTTCTGGCGGCCAATTTCCTGCTCAGCAAGGAAGCGCAGACGCTTCTCACGATCGCGGGCCGACTGCCGGTGCGCGCCGACGTGCTCCCCAATCCGGCCGATGCTGTGAAGCGGTTTGGCGCAAACAAGATCATCGCCACGAACTTCACCCCCGACGACGAGAAGAAATGGCAGAGGATCACGACAGATCTCCTGCGGCCGCGTTGACGCATCTCCTTCGCGGAGCCTTGCACTGAACGCATGCAGAAAACAGGCCGGAGAGCCTGAACAGGGGAGGGGCGGGCTTGGCGTTTTCCAGCAGTTTCGACGTTACCGACCGGCTGGGCCGCGTACGGGACTCGCTCTTCCGTTTTTCGATCGCGAAACTGATCGCCGTGCTGGGGATCGGCGTCGTCATCTGGCTGGTGTTCGTGCCACTCGCGGCTCTCTTGCTGACGGCGTTCAGCGAGGACACGATCTACGGCCCGGGGGATTTCACGCTGCAGAATTTCGTCAGCGCCTATACGCGCTGGCATCTGTTGACGCTCTTCTGGAACTCGGTGGTTTTTGCCGGCGGCGCCAGTGTGCTCACCCTGCTGATCGGCGGCTTCGTGGCCTGGGCCATCGAGCGCACCGACATGCCGGGCCGTGAAGTCTTTCACAACCTCACCCTGCTGAGCTTTGCCCTGCCGGGTCTGCTCACCACCATGGCCTGGATGCTGATCCTCAGCCCCAATGTCGGTTGGGTGAATTCTCTGCTGAAGATCGGCTTCGGGCTCGAGGCGGCGCCCTTCAACATCTATACGATGAGCGGCATGATCTGGGTGCTGGCCTCGCATTATTTCCCGCTGGCTTATCTGTTGCTGGGCCCGGCATTCCGTTCGCTCGACGTGCGCATGGAAGAAGCGGCCTACATGTCGGGCGCACGACAATCGCATATCGCACGGCGCGTCACGCTGCCGTTGATGAAGCCCGCGATCCTGTCGACCCTGCTGCTGCTGTTCATCCGCGGCATCGAGTCCTTCGAGGTTCCGCGGCTGATCGGCAATCCGGCGCGCATCGAGGTCTTCACGACCGACATTCAGGCTGCCATCCGGGGTGCGGTTCCGGAATTGGGCGTCGCCAGCGCGCTCAGTCTGACGCTGTTGGCGATCTGTGTGTTCAGCGTCTACCTCTACCGCCGCGCGACGCGGAACGCCGAGGCATTCGCCACCATCACGGGCAAAGGCTACAAGCCGACGCGCATGAAACTCGGTGTGTGGCGCTGGCCGCTGGCCATTCTGATGGGCTTCATTTTCGCCTTTGCGTTGGGCCTGCCTGTCGCCACGCTGGTCTGGCAATCACTTTTCCAGAAGCCGACGCTGCCCTTCATGGCGGGGGCCGGCGAAATGACGCTCGACAATTACCGCTTCATCATCGACTACCCGATCTTCGCCGATGCGGTGAAGACCAGCGTCTCACTCGGCGCCATGGCGGCCACGTTGATCGTCGGGTTGACTTTCCTGATGGCCTGGATCGCGCAGCGGGCCATTCCGCGCTTTGGATGGATGCTGGATCTTCTGGCTTTTCTGCCCATTGCGTTTCCCAGCATCATCGTGGGCGCCAGCATCCTCTTCGCCTATCTGATCCTGCCGATCCCTGTCTACAACACGATCTGGATCCTGCTGATCGCCTACGTCACGCTCTACATGCCATACGGCATGCGGTTCGCCTCAGGCGGACTGGTGCAGATCCACAAGGAGCTGGAGGAAGCGGCGCATACGAGCGGTGCGAGTTATGGCCAGACCTTCCGGCGCATCCTCCTGCCGCTCCTGGTTCCTGTCGCACTCTCGGCGTGGATCTACATTTTCGTCCTGGCGGTGCGCGAACTCGGAGCCTCCATCATGCTTGTGGGCCCGGGAACGCACGTGCTGGGCACGATTTCGCTCACCATGTGGGAAGAGGGTGGAAGCTATGGCGCGGTCTGCGCACTCGGCGTCATCCAGATCGCCCCGCTCATTCTCATCGTCGCGCTGCTGCGCCGCCTCGAGCACCATGTTCAGGGAGGCGGCCATGGATGAGCCGACGAAGGTCGATGCAATAAGAAAAGGGGACGACGTATGAAGATCTGCCGCTTCGACAATGACAGGCTCGGCGTGGTGGTCGGCGACATGGTGCATGACGTCACCGCCGCACAGGATCAGATCCGCGCCGCAGCACCCTATGCCATGAAGGGCGACGCGGTCATCGCGGCACTGCCCGAATGGCGATCGCGACTTGAAGAGATGGCCGCGCGTGCGACCGGGATTCCGCTGTCGCAGGTGCGTCTGCTCGCTCCGGTCGCGCGCTGGACCAAGACCATGGCGGCTCCGACCAATTACCGAAAGCACATTGCCGAGATGGAGGCGAACCGCGCCGGCGCCCCTTCCAAGATGGGCTCGGACATCGGCAAGGCTGGACTGTTCCTGAAGGCGAACTCCTCCGTCGTGGGTCCATCGGAGGGCATCGCGATTCGCTTTCCCGACCGGCGCAATGATCACGAGGCGGAGCTGGTGGTCATCATCGGCAAGGCCGGATCGGATATTCCGCAATCGCGCGCGCTCGATCACGTCGCAGGCTATGCGCTGGGACTGGACATGACCGTGCGCGGCCCGGAAGACCGGTCGTTTCGCAAATCCGTCGATGGCTATTCGCCATTGGGTCCGTGGATCTGCACGGCCGACGAAATTGCCGACCCTGACGACGTGCCGTTCACACTGCATGTCAATGACGAGAAGCGGCAGGATTCGAACACGTCGAACATGGTCTACAGCGTGCGGCGGCTGATCGAATTCGCCTCCTCGTTCTACACGCTGCACCCGGGCGACCTGCTCTACACGGGCACGCCCGAGGGGGTCGGTCCCGTCAAGCCCGGTGACGTCATCCGGGTCAATTCCCTTCCCGCGCTTGGCGAAATGAAGATCGCCGTCCGGGCTCACGATATCGCAGGCTGATCGCAAAGGTTCGAGGAAGAAACCATGATCCAGGTGAAGAGACTGGCGCACGCCACACTGACCACCACCGACCTCGAGCGGCAGCTCGATTACTACACGCGCATCGTCGGCCTCAGCGTCGTCGCGCGCGACAAGAAGCGGGCCGTGCTGGCCACCAAGATGGGGCAGGAGTCGATCGTGCTCGAGGAGGCCGATACGGCCGGCCAGCTGACGCGGCTGTCGTTCCAGATCAAGCCGGGCTCCGACCTCGGCGAGCTCGCCAGCAAGTTGCAGAAGGAAGGCGTCAAGGCCGAACTGCGGTCCGGCATCACCCCCGGAGTCGCGCAGGCGCTTTGCTTCAACGACAACAAGGGCACGATGCTGGAGATCTATTCGGATTATACGTTCGCGCCGGATGACAAGCAGCCGGTCGGCATCATGCCGGTGAAATTCGGCCACGTCGCCTATCGTGTTCTCGACGTGAAGCAGACCGTGAAATTCTACTGCGACATGCTCGGCTTCCGGGTCTCGGATTTCCGTGGCGATTTCTTCGCCTTCCTGCGCTGTGGGGTCGATCATCACACGGTGAATTTCGTGGTCGACAAGGATCCAACCCTTCACCACATCGCGTTCGAGCTGAAGGATTGGGGCGAGATCCACCGCGCCGCCGAGACGCTCGCCAAGAACGACATCCATCTCGTGTGGGGACCGGGCCGTCACATCATCGGCCACAATGTCGCGTGCTACCACCGGAATGCGGATGGCGTGCGCGTCGAGTTCTTCTGCGAGATGGACCAGATGAAGGACGAGGATCTCGGATATTTCGAGCCGCGCCCCTGGCATCAGGACAGGCCGCAGCGTCCCAAGACCTGGGGACCCGAGACGTTGCGCAATTACTGGGGATTCGGCTCGGAGCGAACTTATCCGGGTTATCCCTGATCAAAAAGACTGCGGGAGGATCGAGCCATGACAACATTGACGAGACGCGTCGGCCTGACCCTGGCGCTCGGGGCCTCACTGGCCATCGGCGGCTTCGCGCAGGCGCAAACCGCTGCCCCGACGCCCATCCGGATGATCGGTTTCGGGGGCGCCACCAATCTCCCGGTCTGGGTCGCGCTCGATAAGGGATTCTTCGCCAAGGAGGGGCTGGCCGTCACGCTCGACCGCACGCCTGGCTCCAGGGAGCAGATCGCCGACATCATGTCGGGCAAATACGAGTTCGCCACGTCGGCGTTCGACAACATCGTGGCCTACACGGACGGGCAGGGCGCGGCCAAATACGACGGCTTCGATATCGTGGCCGTGCTCGGCGTCCATTCGGGGCTGAACAGCGTTCTGGTTCGCCCGGAGATCAAAACGTACGAGGACCTGAAGGGCAAGACCGTTGCGGTCGACGCGATAACATCTGGCTATGCCACGGTGCTGTACCAGATCCTCAAGAACAAGGGGCTGGAGAAGGACCGCGATTACAAGATCGTTTCGGTCGGCGGCACGGAAGGGCGGGTCAAGGCCTTGAAGGATGGCGTCGCCCAGGTGGCGATCGTCTCGTCGCCTCAGGATCGAGAACTCGAGAAGGAAGGGTTTCGAATTCTCGACGATGCAGCCGCGGCGATCGGAGATTATCAGGGCAGCGCCTATGTGGTGCGTCGCAGTTGGGCCAAAGCGCATGACAAGGAAATCATGGCGCTGGTTCGAGCCGTCATCGCGGCGCAGAATTTCGTCTTCGAGAACAAGGCCGGAGCGCTGGAGGTGCTGAAGGCGCGCAGCAAGGGACTCGGCGACGACGAGGCCGAGGCCCTCTACGGTCGGCTGACCGGGCCGGGGGGGCTCAACCGCAATGCCGAACTCAACCCGCGGGGCGTCGAGATGGTGCTGAAGCTCCGCAGCGTCTACGGCAACGCCAGCCCGTCCTCGCCGGCCAAATACATCGAAACCACTTATCAGGATCGCGCGCGCGCCAAATAGGCCCGCGCTTCCGGACGTCGGCGGGCCAGGCCCGGCGCGCAAATGCGCCGGCGCTGGCCCGCCGTCGAGCGACCGGCCGCCACCCGCCGATCCCCTTGCCAGCCACGCCGGTCGCCCTCTACAAAGATCGGCGGAAAGCGGTTCGAGAGGGGACGAAATGAGCGTGATCAGGAAAGCGGCCATGGCCGCCGCAGCCGGCATGTCGATTTTGGCGCTGACCGGCGGAGCGGGCGCGCAGGAGCCGCTGAAGATCGGCATGGTGACCACTCTTTCGGGACCCGGCGGATATCTCGGCCAGGACATCCGCGATGCGTTCAATCTCGCGGTGGAGATGGGCGGCGGAAAGCTCGGGGGCACGCCCGTGCAGGTGCTGGTCGAGGACGATGCGCTGAAGCCCGGCCAGGGCAAGCAGATCGCCGACAAGTTCATGAAGACCGACAAGGTGAAACTGCTCACCGGCATCGTGTTCTCGAACGTCGCTCTCGCGGTCGTTCCGGACGTTCTCGACAATGACGGAATTTACGTCAGCCCGAATGCCGGGCCGTCCACGCTGGCCGGCAAGGAATGCCACCGCAATTATTTCGTCGTCTCCTGGCAGAACGATTCGCTGCACGAGAGCGCGGGTCAGAACGCCAACAATCTCGGCTACAAGAAGGCCTTCATCCTGGCGCCGAACTATCAGGCCGGGAAGGATGCGCTGGAAGGCTTCAAGCGCATGTTCAAGGGCGAGATCGTCGGTGAGGTCTTCACGCGCCTCGACCAGACGGATTTCGCCGCCGAGATGGCGCAGATCCGCAATGCCAAGCCCGACGTCGTGTTCCAGTTCCACCCGGGCGGCGCCGGTATCGCTTTCTTGCGTCAGTACCAGCAGGCCGGTCTGATCGAGGCGATCCCGATGGTCGTGCCGTCACCCTCGATGGACGCCGTCACCCTGAAAGCCGTGGGCGCTCCGGCGCTCGGCCTCAACGTCTCGGCCCAGTGGAACAGCGACTTCGACAATCCCGCCAACAAGGAGTTCGTCGTAGCCTGGACCAAGAAGTACAACCGCCCGATCACCTATTACGCCAGCCAGGGTTACGACACGGCGCTGGCCATCGGAGCTGCGCTGAAAGCCACGGGTGGAAAAGTCGCGGACGCCGAAGCCTTCCGCACGGCGATGCTGAAGGCCGACTTCAAGTCGGTTCGCGGCAACTTCAAGTTCGGCCGAAACCAGCACCCGGTGCAGGATTGGTACTCGATGCGGGTCGAGAAGGACGAGGCCGGCAATCCGATCATCAAGACGCGCGAAAAGATCCTCTCCGAAGTGGGCGATTCGTACGCCAAGGATTGCAAGCTCTAGGAGCGAACTGCTCCATCGGTCGGTTCGCGCCTCGCTGGCGCGAACCGCTTCCTGCCCGAGGGTCACATGGCATTGCTGCTCGAACAGATGCTGAACGGGGTTCAGCTCGGCGTGATGCTGTTTTTGCTTGCGGCCGGCCTGACGCTGATTTTCGGCATCATGGGCGTGATCAACCTGGCGCATGGCTCGCTGTACATGGTCGGCGCTTACGCGGCGGCCTTCGTCGCGCAGGCGACGGGCTCGTTCCTGCTGGCCATCCCGGCAGGCCTGGCGGCGGCGGCGCTTGTCGGCATGACGATTGAATTCACCGTGGTGCGGCGCCTTTATGCCCGCGACCATCTCGATCAGGTGCTGGCGACCTTCGGGCTCATCCTGTTTTTCAATCAACTGGTCGTGCTGATGTTTGGTCGTCAGCCGATGTTCGTGCAGATCCCGCCAGCTTTCGCCGGCGCCATCGATCTCGGGCTGTTCTCCTATCCTGTTTATCGACTGTGCATCATCGCCGTGGGTCTGGCGACAGCCGGAGCCCTGTTCTGGCTGATCCAGCGCACGCGGCTCGGTATGCTGGTTCGCGCCGGCGCAACCCATCGCGACATGGTGCAGGCGCTGGGCGTCGATGTCCGGCTCCTGTACACGGTCGTGTTCGGGCTCGGTGCGCTGCTGGCCGGGCTTGCGGGGCTGATGTCGGGGCCGCTCCTGTCGGTTCAGGTCGGCATGGGCGAGCAGATCCTGATCCTCACATTCGTCGTCGTGGTCATCGGCGGTCTCGGTTCGGTCTCGGGCGCCTTCGCGGGCGCGCTGCTGGTGGGCATCGTCGACACATCCCTGCGCGCATTTCTCCCGGGCCTGCTTCGCGGCATCATGACGGGCTCGGAGGCCGATGCCCTGGCGGGCGGCATTTCGGCCATGGGCGTCTATCTGCTGATGGCGATCGTGCTGCTGGTTCGTCCCAAGGGACTGTTTCCCGCCCATGGATAAAGCGCGCGGTTCAGACCCGATGAAGAAGAGCGGTTCCCCGCGCTGGCGCGGCTTTCTGCCGCTCGTGGGGCTCGTTCTTCTGGTCGCCCTGCCGTTCGCCGCCCAGGCGTTCGGGCAGTCGGCGCTCACATCGTTGGCGACCCGAATGCTGATCCTTGCCATCGCGGCCAGCGCTCTCAACATCGCGCTTGGACTCGGCGGCCTCGTGAGTTTCGGCCATGCGGCCTTCTATGGCGTCGGCGCATATGCCGTCGGTATTCTCACAACGCATGGCGCCTCCGGCATGCCCTTCCTCGGCTTCGTGCCGGGCAGCGAGCACCTTGCCGTCAACCTGCTGGTGGCGATGTCGGTCAGTGGCATCGTCGCCGGACTCATCGGCGCCTTGGCGCTGCGGACCAGCGGCGTGCCGTTCATCATGATCACGCTGGCCTTTGCCCAGATGCTGTTTTTCTTCTTCGTGGCGCTGAAGGCTTATGGGGGCGACGACGGATTGTCGATGCGGCGCCGCAACGCGCTTCCCGGCCTCAACATGCGCGACGACGTGACGTTCTACTTCACCAGCCTGACGATCCTGCTCGCGTGGCTCGGGGTCAGCGCCAGGCTCTTCCACTCGCGGTTCGGCCTGCTTCTCGGGGGCATCAGGCAGAGCGAAAGGCGCATGCAGGCGATCGGGGTGCCGACGGTGCGCTATCGCTGGCTCGCCTTCGTCCTCTCCGGTGTGGGCACGGGTCTGGCCGGCGGCCTGATGGCGGTGTTCGGACGATTCGTCAGCCCCGACATGATGCACTGGACGCAATCGGGCGAGTTGCTGATCATGGTCGTGCTGGGTGGAGCCGGCACGATCTTCGGTCCCGTGCTGGGGGCATTCGCACTGATCGGACTTGAAACGCTTCTCGCGGGCTGGACCGAACATTGGCAGATCATTCTCGGGCCCGCGCTGGTACTCATGGCGCTCACGTTCCGCGGCGGTCTCGCGCGCCTCGGCCGATCGGAGCAGGGGCCATGAGCCCGCCGGTTCTGCAGATCGAGGCCTTGAGCAAGCGTTTCGGCGGTTTGCTGGTCACCGATGACGTGACGCTCGACGTTGGTGCGGCGGAGATTCACGCGCTCATCGGGCCGAATGGTGCGGGCAAGAGCACGCTGATCGGCCAGGTCATGGGCGAGATCGAGCCCGATTCTGGAACAATTCTGCTCGAGGGGCAGGACCTGTCGCGCTTGTCGCAGGCGAGCCGCGTGCGCCGTGGCCTGGCGCGCACGTTCCAGGTGCCCGAAGTGCTCGGCGAGTATGGCGCGCGCGACAATGTGCTGGCGGCGTTGCTCGCGCACCGGCGGACGCGCCCCCTCGTCAATCCGCGTCACGATCGCGCGCTCGCGGAGGAAGCCGACGGTTTTCTTCTCCGCGCTGGGCTGGCGGGGCGCGGCGACGTTCGCGTCGCCGATCTCGCGCATGGAGAGCGAAAGCTTCTCGAACTGGCGGTGGCGCTGGCCACCATGCCGCGCGTGCTGCTGCTCGACGAACCGATGGCCGGGCTCGGGCCCGGCGAGAGCGCACAGATGATCGAAGTTTTGCGCAGCCTTCGCGGCGAGGTCGCCATGTTGCTGGTCGAGCACGATATGAACGCCGTCTTCGCGCTCGCGGATCGAATTTCTGTGCTCGTTTATGGACGCGTCATCGCGTGCGGTTCGGCAGAGGACATTCAGCGCGACCCAGTCGTGCGCAGCGCTTATCTGGGGACGGAGGAGGCCTGATGCTCAAGGTGCGCGGCCTCAAGGCATCCTACGGCGCCAGCCGCGTTCTCTTCGACGTTTCGCTCGACGTCGCATCCGGCGAGGTCGTCACGCTGCTCGGTCGAAACGGCATGGGGAAGACGACGACGACCCGGGCCATCATGGGCCTTCTGCCACCGCAGGCGGGTGTGATCGAATTCAACGGCCGCTCGGTCGCGGGCTGGCGGGCCGATAGGATCGCGCGGCTCGGGATCGGCCTCGTGCCGGAAGGCCGCCAGATCTTTCCAACCTTGAGCGTGCGTGAAAACCTCGTGGCGACCGCAGCTGACAGGAATGCGGCAAGATCGCCCTGGACGTTGCCACGCATCTTCGGCCTCTTCCCGCGCCTGGACGAGCGGCAGGGGCAGGCTGGGAAAACACTTTCGGGCGGAGAGCAGCAAATGCTGGCCATCGGCCGGGCATTGATGACCAATCCGGATCTGCTCATTCTCGACGAAGCCACTGAAGGGCTCGCTCCCGTGATCCGTGCGGAGATCTGGCATTGCCTCGAGGCGATCAAGGCCGAGGGTCAATCGATCCTGCTGGTCGACAAGAACATCACGGTCCTGGAGCGTCTGGCCGACCGGCATCACGTGATCGAGAAAGGCCGTACGATCTGGGCCGGAACACGCGCCGACTTCGTGCGCGAACGCGCGGAGGTGCATCGGCATGTCTCGTTCTGATGTCCGCGTGGTCCGCGCAGAAGCACGCTGCTCCATGGCCGATCCTGCCGACGCTTTGCGGATCGCGTTGGCGGATCTGATGACGGCGCTCGCGCGAGAGGGTGCTGCGCCGGGCGACGTTCGGCAGTTCGAACTTGCGGCGCGTGATCCATTGGCCTTCCATCTCGCGCGGCGAGACATGGACCTCGCCTGGCGCGAGGTCTGCGGGGGATTGCGGCGGCCGGTGAGCTACGTGCGTTCCGACGCCAACCTCTGTTTGCGGGCCGAGGCTCACGTTGGGCGGCCTGTCGCGGACGCGGTGGTTTGGCGCGGCATGACGCGCGCCGAGATCGCGCGGGGCTACAATGCGCGCGCGCAGGCCGACATGCGGCAGGTCTTCCGCCGGTGGAACTATGACGGCATGGAGGCGCGCGCCGGGCAGGGCGGTCTCGACCTGTCATATGGACGGGCGCGCGAGGAGGTGCTGGATTTCTATCCTGCCGCGGATACCAGCGCGCCCCTATGGGTGTTCCTGCATGGCGGCTACTGGCAGGCTTGTACCAAAGATCAGCACGGCCAGTTCGGTGAAGGCATGCGCGCTCGGGGTTTCGCCGTCGCGCAGCTGGATTACGGTCTGGCGCCCGAAACGAAGCTGCCCGAGATCGTCGCGCAGATCAGACGCGCCCTGCAGTTCCTGGTCGCGCAATCAGCCTCGCTCGGGTTCGATCCGGCCCGCATCCATCTTGCCGGCCATAGCGCGGGCGCGCAGCTCGCGGCGATGGCAGCCATCGATCCCGAGGGGCCGCGGCCTGCCTCCGCTCTGCTTCTGTCGGGAATCTTCGATCTCGCGCCGCTGGGATTTCTGCCCATGGGTGCGCTGATCGGGCTCGATGACGATGCGAAGACGCGAAGCCTGTCACCTCTTTTTCATCCGCGGCCTCTGGACGTGCGGGTGGCGGTCGCGCTCGGGGGGCTGGAGACAGACGAGTTCAAGCGCCAATCAGCCGAGTTCGCCATGGCTTGGGGAGCGGCGCCGCCGCTGGTGGTGGAGGGGCGCCATCACTTCGACCTTCTGGAGGATATGCGCGATCCCGGCGCCTTGCTGGATCTGGCGCTTCGAACTGCGGGTGAAGAGTGAAGGCTCCGGCCAAGACCAAAGAAAAACTTTGGGCAGGACAAACAGGATTGTTTTGGACAGAAGTCTGAATCGTTTCTAGGGTACGGCCTATCGAAGCCGTCAGGTCGGCGCATCGCAGAAGGCCAGCAGAAGCCTCGCGGATCGCACATCGAGACCAGCGGCGAATTCGACGGGAGGGTCTGAATTCATGGCCGAGCAGTTCGTTGGTCGCTTGTCCGAATTCGAGGATGGCGCGCGCCAGATCGTCAAACTCGGAAACACCGAGGTCGGAATTTTCCGGCATGAGGGCGAGTTCTTCGCCTACAGCAATTATTGCCTGCATCAGGGCGGTCCGGCTTGCGAGGGCCTGACGATCGCGCGCGTGGAGGAGCATCTGCGCGAAGACAAGACGTCCATGGGGCTGTTCTTCTCCGAGACCGAGATGAACTTCGTCTGTCCGTGGCATGGCTACGAGTACGACATGAAGACGGGCGAATGCATTTCGGATCGGCGCCTCAAGCTGAAGCGGTTCGATGTCGTCCAAAAAGGGGACGATATCTATGTCGTCGCCTGAACGCGCGCCCATGGCCGAAGAAGCGACGCTGTCGGAGCGTGTGATGGCTCTCGCGCGGGAGGTCGAAGCCGCGCAGATGGCCGGAAACCTCGAAGCGCTGACGCCGCACGCGCTGCAGTCCATGCTGTCGTCGCTGGCGAAGCTCTATGGGGCAAACGTCGAAGCGGGCAACAGCTATCCGGTACTGGCCGGACCGCAAAGCGTGTCTGGCACCGACGTTCTCGTCCTTTGCGGCGCGATGCTGAAGGCCGCCGATCTGCAGGTGTTCGAACTCGGAATGTGGCAGAGCTGGACGGGTCGCTGATCCGAGGCGTCTGCATCGTTGGACAGGAGAGACCCATGGATCTGATTGCCGATCGCGGGCGACGCGTCACAGTCGAAGAATTAAATACCACCAAGCTGCTGGCGCATGCGGCCGAGCAGGCGCGCGACCGCAAGTTCGAGGACGTGATGATCGTCGATTGCGACGCGCATCATTACGAGAACGAGAACTTCAGCGAGATTCTGCCATTCATGGAGAATGACGTTTTCCGTCAGCTCACCATGTCGGGCCGCGCCAAGGGGCGTCACTCCATCGTGCCGGGTCAGATCGGCTACCAGGACATGGGCGGCCGCGTAACGCGTTATCCGTTGCGCAATTCCGAGAAGACGGAGCCGGGCCGCTTGCGCGATGCACAACTCGGCGAGCGCTGGATGGATGCCATGGGGGTGGACTATTCCTGCTTGTTCCCCACCGGCATGCTGAACGTGGGCCTCCACCCGCAGAAGGAAATGGAGGTCGAGCTGTGCTGGGCCTACAATCGCTGGCTCACGGAAGTGGTTCTGCCGGAACATCATGGCCGCTTCTATACGCAGCTTGCGTTGCCGATTTCAGACCCGGACGCCTCGTTGCGCCAGGTGGAGAAGTTCGGCCATTGCAAGGGCGTCACCGGCTTCATGGTGACGACCGTCCGGACGCTACCAGTGCACGACAATTCGCTGATGAAAGTCTATCGCGCCATCGAAGAGCGTGGGCTTTCGCTGGCCTTTCATTCGGGTCCCAACTGGGGTGAGCCCGTCTTCAAAGGCTGCAACCGATTCCTGTCCGTGCATGCGCTGGGATTCAGCTTCTACAACATCCTTCATTGCACCAACTGGGTGATCAACGGCATGGGAGAGCGCTTCCCCAAACTGCCGGTGATCTGGATCGAAGCCGGTCTTGCCTGGATCCCATTCCTGATGCAGCGGCTTGATCATGAGTACATGATGCGTCCGTCGGAAGCGCCGCTTCTCAAGAAGAAGCCGTCGGACTACATGCGCGACATGTTCTACTCCTCGCAGCCGATGGAAATTCAGGACATGGACGCGCTGGAATGTACGTTCCGGATGATCAACGCCGAAACGCAATTGCTTTACGCGTCAGACTATCCGCACTGGGACTTCGATCTGCCGAGCACGATCTGGGATCTGCCGTTCCTGTCCGAGAAAGCGAAGCACAACATCGTGGGCGGCACTGCCGCGCGCCTGTTCAAGCTGGAGCCCCGCAACGAGGCTCAAAAGCAAAACCTCATCAAGTACGGAAATTACACCGCCGGCTAACCTGGGGGTGGTGTACCGGCGAAGTCCGGTCCGTAAAGAAGCCGGTCTACGGCTCCATGCCTGAAAGGCGGCCCTCGGGCCGCCTTTTCTTTGCGGCATTGGGCGTCGAAGGGAGGCCGTGTAGAGTCTCTTCTCAAGACGCGCGACCGCGGGAGGGTTCGATCAATCTCAGGCAGCTCACCTACTATCTGAGAGTCGTGGATGCCGGCAACATGACGGCCGCGGCCGAACAACTGAACCTTGCGCAACCAGCCTTGGGCTCGCAGATGCGGCAGCTCGAGAAGGAGCTCAACGTGTCTCTCCTCGTGCGTCACTCACGCGGGGTTTCGCCGACGGAAGCCGGATGGCGCCTCTACGAGCGCACCAAGGTCATTCTGCGCGAGGTCGAGGACATGCGCCGGGAGGTTCAGACCATCGGCACGGCGCGGAGGGATTCGATCGTGCTGGGCTTATCGCCGAGCATCATGCTGTTGATCGGCCCTGACGTCCTGCTCGAGGCGCGGAGCGAAATGCCGGAGGTGTTCCTGAGCCTCTCGGAAGAACGCAGTTTCGTTCTGGCAGAGGCGCTCGAGCGCGGCCAGTTGGACGTCATCCTGGCCTACAACATCGCACAGCGGAGCGGCTTCACCCGACAGGCCATCCTGGAAGAAGACTTCGTGCTCGTCACGTCACCCAGCCTCGCTCCCTCGAACCCGACGGTCAGTTTCGCTGAAGCCCTGGAGATGGAACTGGTGATCGGCGGCGAACGCGGCTTGTTGCGATCCATCGTCGAGGCCGAGGCACAGCGACTTTCGCTCAAGCTGAGGCTCGCCTTCGAAGTTCACTCGATCAATTCCATGAAATCGCTGATTGCCCGCGGGGTGGGCGCGAGCATCATGCCATTCTCGCTGGCGGCCGATGAGCTCAAACGCGGAGCCCTGGTGGGACGGCGGATCGACCGGCCGGCCATCACTCGAACGCTTTACGCGGTTCATCCGACGGGCCGGCATCTCGCGACACATGAAGACGCGATGCACCGCTTCATGGACAAGCTCGAGGCGAAGATACTTGCAGCGCTGGGACAATTTGGTCGCCCGCTCAAGTAAAACGAATCTCCAAAAGCTGAGCTGCAGGTTGATTCCATTGCGCGCTTGCGTACTCTCTCGCCGCTTCCGCCGAGTTGTTCCGGAGTGCCGAGAATTGGATGATGCAAGGACCGCAACGATTCTCGAGGCGCTTCGACGCTCCACCAGGTCGGAACACGAGCGTCTCGAAAGTAGTCTCGATCTCCTCGCGCGCCCTGCGGATCGCGAATATTTCATAGCCGTTCTGCGAAGCTTTCTGAGCTTCCATCAGGTGTTCGAGCCCGCCGTTTTTCGCCATGCCGAACTGGCTTCGTTCATGCCGGCGCGCAGTCGTATCCCACATATCAGGGCCGACTTGTCGGACCTCGGCGTCGACCTCGATCTGGATGATGTCGCGCCGATCTGCCTGGGGGCCGAGACGTGTGGCCGCAGCGTTTCCGAAGCATGGGGCGCAGCCTATGTCATCGAGGGTTCGACTCTCGGCGGGCAGGTGATCACCCGAAATCTGGCTGGAACGAAGTGGCTTCCCCCGGGCGGGTTGCGAACCTTCCATCCCTACGGTCACGAGACCGGGCGGATGTGGAACGAATTTCGGACGCGCCTCGTTACAGCCTCGACCTCGCTGGACGCGCCGCTGATCGTTGCGGGAGCGGTCCATACCTTTTCTCTACTTGCCGATTGGCTTCCAACGAGATCGTCGTATGCCCGAAGCCACCCGTGATCTTGACGCGATCTGCGCCCGTGAGCCAATCCGCATCCCCGGCGCGATTCAACCGCACGGCGCGCTGCTCGTGTTTCATCCGGTAGATGGGCGCCTCACACAGGCGAGCGCCAATGCTTCCTCCTGTCTCGAAGCCGACGTTCGCATTGGTATGAGGCTCTGCGACCTGCCCGGAGGCGTAGAGCTTTCGTCTCATCTTGCGAGCTGGGATTTCGTCGCTGAGCCCGTCTTCGTTCGGACCTACGAGATCTCCGCTCGACGTTACGATGTCTCGGTGCATCGGACTCCCCAGGGCGCGATCGTCGAATACGAGCCGGCTGATCCGCCGCGCGACGGCTCTCACGCCGTGCAATATCCCGGCACCCGGGCCTTTCTCATGCAGCTGGGTCACGGGCAGAGTCTCGCGGAACTCTGCGCCACGGTGGCGCGTCACACGCGACAATTGACCGGTTTCAGCAGGGTTCTGGTCTATCGCTTCGATCCGGAGTGGAACGGCAAAGTCATCGCCGAGGATGGAGATGGAACACTTCCGTCCTATCTCGATCTACATTTTCCCGCGTCCGACATTCCGGCACAGGCGCGGCAGCTTTACCTGCTCAATCGAATTCGGCTCATCAGAACGGCGGCGTATGAGCCATCCCCCATCGTGCCGGACACGAGTCCGGTCGACGGCCGTCCACTCGATCTGAGTATGTCGGCCTTGCGCAGCGTGTCTTCCGTACACCTCGAATACATGCGCAACATGGGCACGGCATCGTCGATGTCGGTGTCTCTCATCGTGGATGGCCGGCTTTGGGGCTTAATCTCATGCCACAGTGCGCAGCCGCATCACGTTGGCGCGCAAGCGCGCGCGGCATGTGAACTCATTGGCCAGATGATGGCCCTGCAGATCGGTGCGCTGGAGCGAGCCGAGGTTGCATCCCGAGCCGTCGAGCTGAAGCAGATCGAGGTCACGCTGCTCTCGCGATTGTCGGAGAGTTTGAGCGTCGTTCAGGGTCTCCGGGACAACCCCGACCTCTGGTTGAAGCTTGCCTCTGCACAGGGGGCCGCCGCCGTGTTGGACGAAGGCATTGTCACGGCGGGCGTCGTGCCGGATGAGGCTTTTATCCAGAAGCTTGCCGCATGGATTTACGAGCAGACGGACGAAGTCGTCGCCACTGAACGGCTGGGTGAGCTTGCTCCGGAGTTGGGCGCGCCCGAAGATGTGGCGAGTGGCATTCTGGCGGTCAGGATCTCGCAGCTTCGCGCCAATTGCCTGATCTGGTTTCGGCCGGAACGCGTGCAACTCGTCAGTTGGGGCGGCGAGCCGCGGAAGGTCGCGGATGTTCAGGAGCCCGAACGGCTGCATCCGCGGCAATCGTTCGGAACGTGGAAACAACTCGTGAAGGGCAGATCGCTGCCATGGTCGGACATAGACGTGCTGGGCGCGAATGATCTGAGGAACGCCATCCTCAACGTGGTCCTCCGGCAGGCCGAAGAGCGCTCCAAGCTGATTGAAGAGCTGCAACGGAGCAACAAGGAGCTGGAGGCGTTCTCGTACTCGGTCTCGCACGACCTGCGCGCGCCATTCAGGCACATTGTCGGATTTTCTGAACTCCTGCGCGATCGTAACGGCGACATGGACGAGAGGTCGCAGCACTATCTCGCCAACATCATCGATGCGGCCATGTCGGCCGGACGCCTGGTGGACGATCTTCTGAGCTTTTCGCAGCTCGGACGCCACTCGCTCGCGCTTGCCAATGTCGACGTCGTCAAGCTGGTGGAAGAGGCCCGGCGCACGCTCGAGACCGAGCAGGCCGCGCGGAAGGTACATTGGGACGTTGGCCCGCTCCCGGTCGTCTGGGGAGATCACGCCATGTTGCGCCAGGCGATCCTCAATCTTTGCTCCAACGCACTCAAATATACACGCACATGCGAGGAGGCGGTCATCCGCATCAAGGGTGAAAAGCTGCAGGGCGAGACAGTGATCAGCATCGGCGACAACGGCGTCGGGTTCGACATGGCCTATGTGGGCAAGTTGTTCGGGGTCTTTCAGCGCCTTCACCGCGCCGAAGAGTTCGAGGGCACGGGCATCGGGCTCGCTCTCACCAAACGGATCATCGATCGACACGGCGGTTGGATCAAGGCTGAAGGCGAGCTCGGAAAGGGCGCCACCTTCACCTTCGGTCTTCCGGTGCGCGACAAGGAAGCAACGACGTGAGCGACCTAAGACCCATTCTACTCGTGGAAGACAGTGCCAAGGACATGGAGCTGACTCTCGCGGCCTTGGCCAAATGCCAGCTTGCCAATGACATCATTGTCGCGCGCGACGGCGCGGAAGCCCTGGACTATGTTTTTTGTCGGGGCATTCATGAAAATCGCGACCCCGGCGACCCCGCGGTGGTGCTGCTGGATCTCAAGCTGCCCAAGGTCGACGGGCTCGAAGTGCTCGAACAATTGAAGGGCGACGCCATGCTGCGCCGCATCCCGGTCGTGATGCTGACCTCTTCCCGCGAAGAACGCGATCTCGTGCGCAGCTACGAGCTGGGCGTCAACGCCTTCGTGGTCAAGCCTGTCGATTTTGGTGCATTCTTCGAAGCCATTCAGGATTTGGGCATGTTCTGGGCCATCCTCAACGAACCGCCGCCGCGTGTCCGCTAAAATGACGAGCAAGCCACGGCAAGATCGGAGCGTCCGGATTCTCCTGCTGGAGGACAGCCAACTCGACGGTGAACTGCTGGCGGGACATCTTGGTCGCGCGGGTCTGACATACACACTGGATCGGGTCGAAACCCAGGCGGACTTCGAAAACGCCTTGAGGACGGGCGGGTATGATCTGGTCCTTTCAGATTTTGCACTGCCGGGCTTTGATGGTCATCTCGCCTTGCGTCTCGCGCGCGACATATCGCCGGACACTCCATTCATCTTCGTGTCGGGTGTGCTGGGTGAACTCTTCGCGACCGAATCCCTGAAGCAGGGGGCGACTGACTACGTTCTGAAGCGCAATCTGATGCGTCTCCCATTTGCTGTCGACCGCGCGCTGGCGGAAGCGCACGAGCGGCGCGAACGGCGGCGCGCCGAGGCGGCGTTGTCGGCGAGCGAAATCAGCACGCGGATCGCGCTTGAAGCGGCTTCTTTCGGGCTTTGGGCCTTCATGCCGACGACCGGGCAGTTGCAGTGGGACCGGCGCTGTCGCGAGATGTTTGGCACGGATCCAGCCGCACCGCTGGATTATTCCGTTTTTCTTGGCAGCGTTCACTCGCAGGACCGTGAACGTATGGATGCGGCCGTACAGCAAGCCATTTTGCTGGAGGGAACACGCGAGATCGACGAGGAATTCCGCATTCTTCATCCGAGCGCTGGTGAGCGCTGGATTGCGACGCGGGGACGCAGCATTTTCGAAGGCAACGTCTGCGTCCGCTTCACCGGTGTCGTGCAGGACATCACGGAGCAGAAGCGCGCCCAGCAGGCGCTGCGCGAACTCAACGAGCGGCTCGAAGCCAGCGTCGAGCAGCGAACGCGCGAGCGTGACAGGATCTGGCACCTGTCTCGGGATCTCCTCTGCGTTCTATCGGCCGACGGCGTCATGCTGAGCGTCAATCCTGCGTGGACCGGCGTTCTTGGCTGGCGGTCTGAGGACATTACTGGCCGGCCTTTCTACGAGCTCCTGCACCCTGACGATCTCTCGGCCACCCGTGCCGCCTTGGCGCGGCTCTTTGCCGACGACGCATCTCCCCGTTTCGTGGCGCGGTGCCGACATCATGACGGCAGTTTCCGCTGGCTGTCGGGTACTGCGGCGACAGAGGATGGCCTCATGTATTGCGTCGCGCGCGACATCACTTCGGAGCGCGAAGCGGCGGCTGAACTCGAGGCGGCGAATCGGCAATTGTTGCAGCAGATAGCCGAGCGCGAGCGTGTGGAAAAGACCCTGCAGCAGATGCAGCGGCTCGATGCCGTGGGCCAGCTCACTTCGGGGGTTGCGCATGACTTCAACAACCTGCTGACCGTGATACTCGGCAACGTGACCTTCATCGAGCGGGGCCTGAGCAGCGCCGGCGGGGAGCCGTCCCTGATGCGACGCCTGTCGCACATGCGGATCGCGGCGGAGCGGGGGGCAAAGCTCACATCTCAGCTTCTGTCGTTTTCGCGTCGGCAGAGACTCGAGCCCAAGCCGCTCGATCTCAACGAGACCGTTCACAGCATGCGCGATCTGCTGCAAAGCACGATGGGTGGCAGCATCCAGATCGAGACCAATCTCAGCTCGGATCTCTGGCCCGCCCTCGTCGATCCGACGCAGATCGAGCTCATCATCCTGAACCTTGCGATCAATGCACGCGACGCGATGGCGGTCGGTGGCAGCCTGACTGTCGCGACGTCCAACACTGTCTTGTACGACCCGCCGCGCCGCCCGGAGGAGCCGGGCCCGGGCGAGTACGTCATGTTGAGCGTCGCCGATACAGGCGCGGGCATGTCCGACGAGGTTCTCGCGAAAGCGTTTGAGCCGTTTTTCACCACCAAGGAGGTGGGGAAGGGATCCGGGCTCGGTCTCGCTCAGGTTTTCGGGTTTGCAAAACAATCGGGCGGCGGTGTGCAGATTGAGACCTGCGTCGGGCGAGGCACCGAGGTCCGCGTTCTGATGCCGCGCGCGTCGGTGCGCGGTGTCGAAAGTGCCGTCGGCGGCCAGCGTTCGGCCGATCCTGGTCGGCCACATTCGGGGCGAAAGATTCTCGTGGTCGATGACGATGCCTCGGTCCGCGAAATCACCGTCACGACGCTTTCGGAGCTTGGTTACGTCGTGGTGGAGGCGGGAAGTGGCGGTGCTGCGCTCGATCAACTCGACAGGGCCGCCGACATTGATCTTCTGGTCGTCGACTATGCCATGCCGGGTATGAATGGCGCTGATGTCGTGCGCGAGGCGCAATCGCGGCGGCCCGGCTTGCCGTATCTTTACCTGACCGGATATGCGGATCTGGGCGCACTGAAGGAGGTGGGGGAAAACGGCATCGTCCAGAAGCCGTTCCAGGAAGAGGAACTGGCTGCCAAGATCGTTCAGGCGCTTTCCAAAGCGAATGGCGCCGTCGGGATCCCGGCTGCGCGGTCCGATTGACAAGCGTTCTGACGAAGGCGACTGTCCGGCTCCTCGCCGCGTGGCATTCTTCTTCTCTTGACGGCTCTTCTCGATGAACGTTGCCAGGCACGGCGGCTTCGTGGCCTTTCGATACCGCGACTTTACGGCATTCTACATCGCTCGCGTCTTCAACGCGCTTGCCGCGCAGATGGTCGATGTCGGGATCGGGTGGCTGGTCTACACGTTGACGGAGAGCGCGCTGGCGCTCGGGCTCGTAGGCCTCTGCATCTTCATTCCGAACATCCTGTTCGCCTTGCCGGCCGGGCAGGTGGCGGACATGTTCGATCGCAAGCACATCCTGGTGGCGTGCAATCTGTTGTCGACGAGTTGCGCGCTCGGACTGGTCTTCGTGTCGTTGCAACCGGATGTCAGCGTGCCGTCGCTGTTCGTTCTCATCGCCGTATTCGGCACCGCGCGCGCGTTCGCCAACCCGGCGGGTCAGGCGATCGTGCCCGGTCTGGTCCCGACGGAACATCTGGCCAATGCGCTGGCGCTGAGTTCGTCCGCTTACCAGACCGCGATCATCGCTGGGCCCGCGCTGGGCGGCCTTCTTTACGCTTTCGGCGCGCCAGTGGTGTTCGGCGCAACGACATTCTGCTTTTCCTGCGCGCTCGCCGGCTACCTGATCATGCGCCGGCGTGGCGTCACTGCGCGTCCGGAGCGTTTCAGCTTCGCCTATATGACGGCGGGCCTTGGCTACATCAAATCGCGGCCCATCATCCTGGGGGCGATCACCCTCGATCTGTTCGCGGTGCTGCTCGGCGGGGCGACGGCTCTGTTGCCGATCTACGCGCGCGATATTCTCATAGTCGGTCCCTGGGGGCTCGGCCTTCTGCGCAGCGTGCCGGCTCTGGGCGCCTTCACCATGTCGCTCGTGCTGGCAAACTTTCCCCTTCGCAAGAAGGCTGGACTGCGTATGTTCCAGAGCGTCGCCTTGTTTGGGGCCGCGACGATTGCTTTCGGTCTCTCCACGAGCTTTTGGGTCGCGGCTCCGTTTCTCTTCATCCTGGGCGCCGCAGACATGGTCAGCGTTGTCATTCGATCGACCTTGATCCAGGTCGAGACGCCGGATGAAATGCGTGGCCGCGTGTCCGCGGTGAACACCGTTTTCGTCGGCGCATCGAACGAACTCGGCCAGTTCGAGTCGGGTCTGCTCGCATCCTTCGTTGGGCCTGTTCTCGCGGTGGTTCTCGGTGGGGTGGGCGCCATTGGCGTCGCTGCCATCTGTGCACGGACATTTCCCCAGTTGCGCGAGCGGGACCGCCTGGCTTGAGATGTCGTGCGAGCGGGCAGACTTGCCCTATTGCTGGGCATTCTTCCATCAGATCCGCTGAAGTTGCGCTGGCAGCCGCTGATTTTAGAGCACCTTCTCTGTGTCGATCGACCGTCTCGCGGTGATCGAATTCGAGCCGGAGAGCAAGGCTGCGCCAACCCCGGCAGGCGCAACGTGTCGGGTTCGAACGGGTCCATCGCGCAGTTCAGAGAGAACCCGGCGCCAAGTCCGCTTGGCACGGCGCATGCTTGAGGCTTCCGCAGGATGGCAGGACCGCGATCCTGCGCTTATGGAGGCGACTGATGTCGAGCCAACCAAAGCTGGTTCTGGAAAATGTCTCGATGACGTTCCAGACGGACGGACAACCTTTCACGGCGCTCGCTCCCGTCGATCTGCAAATCCCGGCCAACAAGTTCATCTCGCTGATCGGACCTTCCGGTTGCGGCAAGAGCACGATTTTCAACATCGTGGCAGGCCTGCAGCCTCCCACCACGGGGCGTGTGCTCATCGACGGTGAGGATGCCACCGGCCTCATCGGCAGGGTCGGGTACATGCTGCAGAAGGACCTTCTGCTGCCATGGCGGACGGTTCTGGACAATGTCGCGCTTGGCATGGAAATCCGTGGCGTCAAGATGAAGGATGCGCGCGAGCGCGCCATGCCGCTGCTCGCGAAGTACGGGCTCGGCGGGTTCGAGCATCGCTATCCTTCCTCGCTCTCCGGAGGGATGCGTCAGCGCGCGGCCCTGCTGCGAACCCTGCTGGTCGATCAGGACGTGGTGCTGCTCGATGAGCCGTTCGGCGCGCTCGATGCGCAGACGAAGGGGCGCATGCAGGAGTGGCTGCTGCAGCTGTTCAACGATTTCGGCCGTACGGTCGTGTTCGTCACGCATGACGTCGAGGAAGCGATTTTTCTGTCGGACGAGATCTACGTCATGGCCAGCAGGCCGGGGCGGCTGGTCGAGAAGCTGCCGATTGACCTGCCTCGACCGCGTGACCGCTCGGTCGTGAGCTCACCGCGTTTCGTCGCGATGAAGAAGTACTGCCTCGATCTTCTCCACATGGACAAACCCGCTTCCGAAGCCGCCTGAGGCTTCGCGATTACGCTTGAAAGGTTGCCGATGGCTACCAAGACCTCTTCCTTGCCGATGCCGCAGTCCGTCAGGGACACGACGTCGAGTGCAACGTCCATGATCGAGCCGCGCGCCCGTCCGGTGCGCCGCCTGCCGGTCCGGCGGGATTGGCCGAGTTCCCTCATTGCGCTCGTGCAGGTCGGGCTTCTCGTGGGCCTGGTGCTTGCGTGGGAGCTTGGCGCACGGTTCGGCGTCATTGATCCGTTCTTCTGGTCGATGCCCAGTGCGATCTTCCAGACCGGAGTGATTTTCTTCACCCAGGGAGACGCGTTCACCGACATCGCTTTCACGTTTCGGTCCACCTTGCTGGGGTTCTTCATCGGGACGACGATGGGATCGCTGCTCGGAATGTCGTTCTGGTGGTCGCGAAACTATGCGCGCATCATGCAGCCCTACATCATCTGTCTCGAGTCGCTGCCCAAGCTCGCCCTCGCGCCGCTCATCATCCTGGTTTTCGGCATGGGCCTATCGTCGAAGGTGGCGATCGCCACCGCGCTGACGCTGGTGGTCTCGACACTGACGTCCTATGCGGGCGTTCAGGCCGTCGACAAGGATCAGGAGCGGCTGTTCTACTCGCTTGGCGCGAGCCGCTGGCAGGTCTTCACCAAGCTGGTCATGCCGGCTTGCATTCCGTGGATCATCTCGATCCTGCGGGTGAACATCGGGCTGGCGCTCACCGGCGCCATCGTGGGTGAATTCGTGTCCTCGCAGCACGGCCTCGGCCGCACGATCCTCTACGCCGGGCAGACGTATGAAATCCCGCTCGTCTGGGTGGCCGTGTTCGTGCTCTCGGCGCTGTCGATGGTCATGTACGTGTCTGTCGCCTACCTCGAAAAATTCCTTCGCAAGGGCATCGTGCACTGAAACGCGACGTCAATCCTTTCAGTCTCGACGCCTGATCTTGGAGATCAACATGAAGACGATCACACGCATGCGCGGTCTGACCCGCCGGACGACGTTGGCGCTCGCATCTGCCGCAGCCGCCGCATCCCTTTCCCTGGCCTTGCCCGCGACGGCAAACGCGCAGGCAAAGAAGACGCTCATCGTGGCGGAGCCGACGCACGGCATCGGGTACCTCCCGCTCTACGTCGCCATGCACAAGGGCTACTTCGCCGAAGAGGGCATCGAGGTGAAGGTGATGACCGTGGACAGCGGGTCTGGCCACACCAACGCCGTGCTGACCGGTCAGGCATTCGCATTCATCGGTGGGCCCGAGCACAATGCATTCGCCAAGCTGAAGGGTGCGGAGTTGCGCGCCGTCGTGAACGTGGTCGATCGCGGCAATGTTTATTTCGTGGCCCGGAAAGGCAAGGAGCCGAAGCCCGGCGAGAGCATGGCCGATTATTTCAAGGGCAAGAAGATCGGCGTCGGCCAATACAGCGGCACGCCGAATTCGATCACCCGATACCTCATGGCCAAATATGGGCTCGACGTGAAAAAGGACGTGACGTTGGTCGAAACGTCGACGGCTGCCGTGATCGCGACCGTCAAGACGGGCGCGGCCGACATCGGCAACGTTTCGGAGCCGCTGATCGCACGCGGTCTCAAGGAAGGCCTCTGGGGCGAACCTTTCCTGTCGGTTCCCAAAGATCTGGGTCCCTACGCCTATTCGACACTGAACGTGCGTCTCGACTCCATCGAGAAGGATCCGGATACCGTGCAGAAGTTCGTCAACGGCGTCGTGAAGGGATTGAAGTTCACCTACGCCAATCCGGGCGAAGCGACCCTCGTGGCCAAGAAGGAGTTTCCCACCATGTCGGAGGAAGACCTGAAGGCTACTCTGGACCGCACCTTCAAGGACGAGCTGTGGAGCAAGGACGGCTCGATCTCGCAGGCGTCATGGGACACCGGCAAATCCGTCGTGATGGAAGCCGGCATTCTCAAGCAGGACGTTCCTTACGATCAGATCATCGACAATCGCTTCCTCAAGGCCCTCAAGGCTGAGGTCGCCAAGTAATTTCAGCCTCGGATCAACGGACAGCGATGTCCAGACCATTGGGAGAAGCATGATGTCGGAACCAGTGTGGAACGAATTTCTGACGGATCGCGACAAGGCGGTCTTCGAAGCCTCGGGATATGGCGCGCGTGGGGGCTTCGGCAAAAGACCGGCGCTGCTCGTCATCGATGTCAATTACGCCTTCTGCGGCGACAAGCCGGAGCCGATCCTCGAGTCCATCAAGCGCTGGCGAAATTCCTGCGGTGAGGATGCCTGGCCGGCGGTTGCCGCCATCCGGTCGCTCATCGACAAGGCCCACGCGAAGGGCCTGCCGGTCATCTACACGACGGGCGTGCGGCGCGAAGACAATTGGGACGCTGGCTCCTGGGGGTGGAAGAACAGCCGCGGCGGTGAGAAGCCCAAGGTTCCGGTCAGCAACATCGACGGCAACGAGATCGTGCCGGAGATTGCGCCGGCTCCCCAGGACATCGTCATCCTGAAGCAGAAGCCGTCGGGTTTCTTCGGCACCAACATGGCGAGCTATCTGCAACTGCTGGGCTGCGACAGCGTGATCGTGACCGGGACCACGACGTCAGGATGCGTGCGCGCCACCGTGCTGGATGCATTCAGCCTCAACTTCCGCGTCGCTCTCGCCGAGGAGGGATGTTTCGACCGATCCCAGGCCAGCCATGCCATCAACCTCTGTGACATGAACGCCAAATATGCCGACGTGGTGAAGACCGCGGAGGTGTTGTCGTTCTTCGATACGCTTCCCTCGGGCATGTTCGACCTGCCGAAAGGCGCACCCAAGGCTGAAGCCAAGGCCGTCAATTACTGAGGTGGATGAGATGAGCGAAGACAGGAAGAACGGCCGGATCTGGGATCAATATCTCACTGAACGCGACAAGCAGGTCTTCGCGACTTCGGGCTTCGGCGCCCGCGCGGGTTTCGGCAAGAAGCCCGCGCTGCTCGTGATCGATGTGAGCTATGGATTTTCGGGCGACAAGCCGGAGCCGATTCTGGATTCCATCAAGCGTTGGAGCAATTCCTGCGGCGCAGAGAGTTGGGACGCGATCGCGGCCATCGACGATCTCGCCAAGGCGTTTCGGGCCAAAAAGCTTCCGGTCATCTACACGACCGGCCAGACGAGGGCCGACGGCTGGGATATCGGCAGCTGGGCGTGGAAGAACACCCGCACGGATGAATCGGTGCCGCGCCCGACCCAGGAGCTCGACGCCAACGAGATCGTGCGGCAGATCGGTCCGCAGCCCCAGGACATCGTCGTCCTGAAGCAGAAGCCCTCGGGATTTTTCGGGACGAATCTCGCGAGTTATCTGCAGTTGCTCGGCGCCGATAGCGTCATCGTCACGGGCACGACCACGTCAGGCTGCGTTCGCGCGACAGTCATCGATGCCTTCAGCCTCAACTTTCGTGTGGCGGTTGCGGAAGATGGTTGTTTCGACCGGTCGCAGGCCAGCCATGCCGTGAACCTGTGCGACATGCATGCGAAATATGCAGACGTTCTGCCGTCCAGCGAAATCATCGCGCATGTGAGCACGCTGCCCGACGATCTTTTTCCCGGGCTGCCGAAGCCCGCAGCGTCGGACGGGTCGCATCTGCGCCTCGTGGCCTCGAGCTGAGACGGACGGCACATTGCTTGCAGTTCTCCTGCGTATCTGACCTGCGGGGAGGACCGGGAGTTTGGACATTCGAGGGCTCGAAATCTTTCTCGCCGTGTGCGAGACGGGCGGACTGACCTCGGCTGCAAGAACGCTGGGCGTCACGCAGGCGGCCGTCTCCCAGCATCTTTCCAAGCTCGAGCGAGAGCTGGGTCTCTTGCTGGTCGACCGTTCCGTGCGGCCCCCGCGCCCGAGTATCGCGGGCGAATTCCTCAGGCGGCGTGCGCGCAAATTGTTTGGCGAAATCGACGAGATCGAACGGGGCTTGAAGCGCTATCGGGACAGCGAGATCCCCGAACTCAAAATCGGCATGATCGAATCCGTGGCAGCTGCCTTGCTGCCAAAGCTGGTGCCGCGCCTGTCGAGCAAGGTGGGCAACCTGTCGATCACCAGTGGCACGACGCATCCCTTGCTGCCGGAGCTGATCCGCGGCGAGATCGACATGATCATCACGACCGAACAAGTCGACGGCGTCGAGGGCGCAGAATCCATCGGTCTGCTGGTCGAACCAGTGGTGCTTTGCCTGCCACGCAACCGCGCCGCGCCTGCCGATTGGCCCGACATGGCGGCTCTCGCAAAATCGCTCGACATGATCCGGTATGGGCCGAAGCGCAGACTGAGCCGGGTCGTCGAGCGACAGTTCGAGCGGTTCGGGATCGAGACGCATGGCACGCTCGAATTCGATTCGTCGTTCGCGGTCTTCGATCTCGTCCGCAGCGGGCTCGGATGGACCGCGTCCACGCCGTTGTGTCTGTACTGCGCCAACGTTCAGGCCAGCGATCTGACGATCGCGCCGTTTCCGTCCTCGACGCCGATCCGCTGCATCAATCTCGTCTGGATGCCGGATCGGGGCGGGACGGCCGCCCAGGTGGTTGCGCAGGAATGTCGTGAGATCTTTTCCGAAACCGTGATTCCGGAACTGCGCAAGCGTGCCGGAGCCGTATCCGATCGCGTTCGCATCGTCGTCTGACTTGACCGTTGACGGATGAGACGTGCACTCCAGATAGAGGCGCACGGTAGGCGAAGCGGAGCCATGTTTGACGCCCAGGATCGACGATTACGCCCTGATCGGTGATTGCGAGACGGCTGCGCTCGTCTCACGCGCGGGATCAATCGATTGGCTTTGCCTGCCAAGGTTCGATGCACCGGCATGTTTTGCGGCCTTGCTCGGCGGGCCGGAGAACGGCTTCTGGGCGCTGGCGCCCGTCGATGCTGAGGCGCAGGCCTCGCGGTCCTATCGCGATGGCACCCTCATCCTCGAAACCCGATTCGAGACGTCGACAGGCGCCGCGACCGTCGTCGACTTCATGACACCACGCCAGCCTCTGGCGGACCTGGTGCGCATCGTGATCGGCGAATGGGGCGAGGTCGATTTCGAGACGACCCTGGTGGTGCGCTTCGACTACGGCCGCACGGTTCCGTGGGTCACGCGCCTCGAGGACGGAACATTGTCGCTCCTGGCGGGTCCCGACCAGTTGCTCTTGCGGACGCCGGCCGAGTTGCATGGCGAAGATCATCGAACGGTCGGTCAGTTTCGGGTTCGTGCGGGAGAGCACGTGCCCTTCGTGCTGACTCACAAGAGCTCGACCGTCGAGACGCGTCAACATGGCGACGCCATGCTCGAACTTGCACGGACGGAAAACTTCTGGCGTGAATTTTCAGATCGTTGTCCACCCGTCGGCGCTTACTCAGCACCGGTGAAACGATCTCTCATCACCCTCAAGGCGCTCACCTACGAGCCGACCGGCGGCATCGTGGCGGCAGCCGCCACCTCGCTGCCCGAATGGATCGGCGGATCGCGCAACGGGGACTATCGCTACTGCTGGCTTCGCGACGCAACCTTTACTTTGCAGGCATTCATGCAGCTTGGCTATTACAGCGAGGCGCGCGCCTGGCGCGATTGGCTGCTGCGCGCCGTCGCGGGCGATCCGGCGCAATTGCAGATCATGTATGGCGTCGCCGGTGAACGACAGCTGCCGGAATGGGAGGTGCCCTGGCTTGCAGGGTTCCGGGGCTCGAAGCCGGTGCGTGTCGGCAATGCCGCCGCAGGGCAGCTCCAGCTGGACGTCTACGGCGAAGTATCGGACGCCATGATGCAGGCGGCCAAGGGTGGTCTTCCGCCGCATCCGCGCACGGCGGCGCTGCGCGGTGTGGGGCTGGAATATCTGAGCGGACTCTGGCGCGAGCCGGACGAGGGCATCTGGGAAGTGCGGGGTGAGCGTCGGCACTTCACGCATTCCAAAGTGATGGCCTGGGTTGCGTTCGACCGGGCTGCGTCTCTCGTGCCGCACAGTGAAGAGGAGGCGCTTTCTGTCGCCCGATGGCGAGCGGTCGCGGACGATATCCATGCCGACGTCTGCGCCAGGGGATTCGACCCCGAGCTTGGCAGCTTCGTCCAGTCCTATGGTTCGAAGCAGCTCGATGCGAGCCTTTTGCAGATTCCGCTCGTCGGTTTTCTCCCGCCGGACGATCCACGCATTCGCGGCACCATTTCGGCCGTGCAGGATCGACTGACGTGGAACGGCTTGCTCCTGCGCTACGACACCGAAAGCGTCGAGGACGGACTCCCGCCTGGGGAGGGCGTCTTTCTGGCATGCAGCTTCTGGCTGGTCGACAGCCTCGTGTTGATCGGGCGCCGCGACGAGGCGCGGCAGCTTTTCGAACGGCTGTTGTCCCTCACCAACGATGTCGGGTTGCTGGCCGAGGAGCACGATCCGCGAACGGGCGAGATGCTGGGCAATTTTCCGCAAGCGTTCAGTCATGTCGGTCTGATCAACAGCGCCCTCAACCTGCACCGCACCGCAGGCCCGGCCCAGGAGAGGGCAGCTCACGATTTCGTGGATCAGCCCGTCCCCCGCTCAGGTTGACCCTCCTCCTGCCGCGCCCTAGAACAAAGGCGGAACAGGAGCGTCGTTTTCATGGCCCAACTCGACTCGATGGCAAAGCTCGCGGTGCTGGCCGATGCCGCGAAATACGATGCCTCGTGTGCTTCGAGCGGAACCAGCAAACGCCATTCGAGGGATGGCGGTCTCGGCTCGACTGAGGGAATGGGCATCTGCCACTCCTATGCACCCGACGGCCGTTGCATCTCGCTGTTGAAGCTGCTGCTGACCAACCATTGCATCTACGACTGCCTTTATTGCGTGAACCGGGTCAGCAGCAACGTCCAGCGCGCGCGCTTCACCCCCGAGGAAGTGGTCGACCTGACGATCGGCTTTTACAAGCGCAACTATATCGAGGGATTGTTCCTGTCGTCCGGCATCATCCGGACGCCCGATTACACGATGGAGCAACTGGTTCGCGTGGCGCGGCTCCTGCGCGAAGACCATGGCTTCAAGGGCTACATTCATCTGAAGACCATTCCGGACGCCGATCCGCGCCTCCTCGAAGAGGCCGGTCTTTATGCTGACCGGCTTTCGATCAACGTCGAACTGCCGCGCGAGGAGAGTCTCACGGAACTTGCGCCCCAGAAGGATTCCCGCTCGATCCGGAAGGCCATGGGCGGCTTGCGGCTGCGCATGGAGGAGGGACGTGAGGAGCGGCGCAAGAGCACACGTGCGCCGCGCTTCGCGCCTGCCGGACAAAGCACGCAGATGATCGTTGGGGCGGATGCCGCGCCGGACTCGGAAATCATCCGCACGAGCGCGACGCTCTACAGCGGCTATCATCTGAAGCGCGTCTATTATTCCGCATTCAGCCCGATACCCGGGAGCCCGACGGCGTTGCCGTCGCAGACCCCGCCGCTGATGCGAGAGCATCGCCTGTACCAGGCGGACTGGCTGTACCGCTTTTACGAATTCTCGGTCGACGAGATCGTCGCCTCGACGACAGATGGGATGCTCGATCTCGCGCTGGATCCCAAAATGGCCTGGGCCGTCTCGCATCGCGATCGATTTCCCATCGACGTCAATCGCGCGCCACGCGAGATGCTGCTGCGCATCCCCGGCCTGGGCGTGAAGAGCGTCGATAAAATGATCCGCATGAGGCGGCTGGCGGCTCTGCGTCTCGCGGACGTCGCGCGCTTGACGCGCTCTCTGAAAACCATGCGGCCGTTCATCGTGACGCTCGATTGGCATCCCGGTGCTGCGACGGATGCCGCCGGTCTCGTCGCCTGCGTCACGCCGAAAATCGAGAAACCGTTGCAATTGAGCCTCTTCTGATGATCGCGGTCGATCTGGAGCATGCTGCGGATTTCGACGGTTGGCGCTCAGCCGCCCGGCGGCTCGCCATGGCGGGAGTTGCGCCAAGCGACGTGCAGTGGCGCACGCCCGGCGGGCTGCGGGATCTGTTCGCCGCGGAAGCCGTCATGCCGGACGTAAGCGAGAATGGCGGCGAGCTCCGCGTGTCGCGGCGTTTCGTCGATCTGGCTGAGAGAGTGGTCTGTCACCGGGACGAGGAGCGGTTCGCCCTTCTTTATCGTATGCTTCTGCGCTTGCAGGAGCAGCCGAAGCTGCTCGAACTCGTCACCGATGACGACGTGTTCCGAGCGGAGAATATGGCCAAGGCTGTGCGCCGCGAACGGCACAAGATGACGGCATTCGTGCGCTTTCGCGAGGTCGCGACCGAAGATGGTCCGGCCTTCGTGGCCTGGTTCGAGCCCGAGCACCACGTCGTGCGTCTGACCGCGCCGTTCTTCGTCGACAGGTTCGCGGCCATGCGATGGTCGATTCTCACGCCTGAACTCTGCGTCCATTGGGATCGTCAGGCGTTGAGCTTCACGCCCGGCGCGACCCGCGATCTCGCGCCCGACGATGACCGGCTCGAAGAGCATTGGCGCACTTACTACGCCCACATCTTCAATCCGGCGCGACTGAAGATCGCCGCGATGAAGCGGGAAATGCCGATGCGATACTGGAAGAACCTGCCCGAGAGTAGCGCCATCCCGGGGCTCATTCAAAGCGCCTCGCGGGCATCCGAAGGCATGATCGCGGCGCCTGCGCTGGTCGCGGCGAAACGCAGCGCCAAAATTCTGAAGCAGGTGGAGGCCGCGCGGCCCTCGGCGCCGCATGTCGGTGGGCTCGAGGGTCTTCGGCAGGAAGCTGCGGGTTGCAAGCGGTGTCCGCTTTGGTCGAATGCAACCCAGACGGTTTTCGGCGAAGGCGAAGCGAATGCAGAGCTGCTGTTCGTGGGCGAGCAACCCGGCGACAAGGAGGATCTGGCGGGTCGCCCCTTCGTGGGACCGGCAGGGCAATTGTTCGATCGTGCGCTGGCGGATGCCGGCATCGACCGGACGGCGGCTTACGTGACCAATTCGGTCAAGCACTTCAAGAACGAGCCGCGCGGCAAACGCCGCATCCACAAGTCTCCGAACGTCTCGGAGATCAACGCGTGCCGCTGGTGGATCGAACAGGAAGCAGCCCTGCTCAAGCCGAAGCTCACGATCGCCATGGGGGCGACGGCGATCAGGAGCCTGACGGGCGAAAGTCACTCCGTTCTGAAGACACGCGGCCAAGTCCTGGCCTCGCCCTTCCTGGGCGACGTCTTCGTCACGGTTCATCCCTCTTTCCTGCTGCGCTTGCAGGATGAGGCGGACAAGCGGAGGGAGTACGAGGCGTTCGTCGCCGATCTTTCGGAGGTGCGCAGGCTCGTTTACGGCTGATCGGTCCCGGCACTGGACTTTCGTGGCGCGGTCCTTAGCATCGCGCCTTCAACGACAAGGGGAGAAGACATGTCCTACCGTGGGATGATCGCTGAAATGGTGTCGTTCAAGGCACACAATGGCGATACGGGCGAGGCCTATTACGCGCGGCCTTCCGGGGCTGGACCTTTCCCCGGCGTGGTGCTCATCCATCACATGCCTGGCTGGGATGACTGGTGCATGGAGGCGACCCGCAAGCTGGCGCATTTCGGCTTCGCCACGATCGCCCCGCATCTTTATTTCCGGCACGGTCCGGGAACGCCGGACGATCTCGCCGCAAAGGCGCGCACGGCCGGAGGCGTCGCGGATGATCAGGTGGTGGGCGATGTTGCGGGTTGCATGGCTTTCCTGCGCGAGCAGGCCGAGGCGAACGGCAAGGTCGGAGTGATCGGCTTTTGCTCGGGCGGCCGTCATACGTTTCTGGCGGCTTGCCGGCTCGAGGGGGTCGACGCTGCCGTCGATTGCTGGGGCGGCAACGTCGTGGTGGACGATCCCTCGCAGCTCACGCCGCAGCGGCCCGTGGCGCCGATCGATCTCACCGGGAAGCTTCAGGCGCCGCTGCTCGGCCTTTTCGGCAACGACGACAAGAACCCGTCTCCCGCGCATGTCGACAAGCTCGAGGAAACATTGAAGAGCCTCGGCAAATCTTACGAGTTCCACCGCTACGACGGCGCCGGGCACGGCTTTTTCGCGGCGGACCGGCCGGGCTATCGTCCCGAACAGGCGAAGGACGGATGGCAGAAGGTCATTTCGTTCTTCCACAAGCATCTGGATTGAGGGCCGGGGCCATGTGTTCCTACATCACCGAAACGGCGGCGATCGTCGGCAGCGCCAAGGGGCCCGACGGCTGGGTCAACGTGACGAGCGCCAACGTCTATTTCGATCACCCGTATCACGCGCCTCTAGATCACGCGCTGAGCATCGATTTCATGTCGCCGGACTCCAGCCAGCGCGTGGCGGTCGAACTCAGCGCCGAGTCGGCTCGGGCTCTCGTGGCGCGCATCCTGAGCGCGCTGGAGACGGGTGAAGCCGAGCACGCGTGAGGCCGGATCAGTCTTCGACGATCCGGATCGGCTTGCCGGCCAGGAAGGCCTCGATGTTCTCGACGCCGTCGACGTAGTACTGGCGGATGTTGTCCTCCGACGCATAGCCGAGGTGCGGGCTCAGCACGACGTTGTCGAGCCTGCGCAAGGGATGATCGATGGGCAGGGGCTCGACGTCGTAGACGTCGAGCGCTGCTCGCCGGATCGCCTTGCGCTGCATCGCGTCGACGAGGGCGGCTTCATCCACGATGGGGCCGCGTGACGTATTGACGAAGATCGCGTCCGGTCGCATGGCGGAGAATTCCGGCGCGCCGATCAGCCCGCGGGTCCGTTCGCTGAGAACGAGGTGGACCGACACGATGTCGGATCGTGCGAAGAGATCCTGCTTGCTGACGAGTTCGGCGCCGCCGGCGCGGGCTCGTTCTTCCGTCAGGTTCTGGCTCCAGGCGATGGTCTTCATGCCGAACGCCTGGCCGATCTTCGCCACTGCCGAACCGAGTTTTCCAAAGCCGCAGAGCCCGAGCGTGCGGTCCACCAGCCGCATGCCGAGCGTCTCCTGCCAGCGGCCCTCGCGCATCATCCGGTCTTCGTAGGGGATATTGCGCGCGGCCGCGAGAATCAGCGCCCAGGTGAGCTCGAGTGTGGTCGCGGTTGCGTGCAGGCCGGTCGTGTGTGTGACGACGATCCCGCGTTCACGCGCCGCCGCCGAGTCCAGGCCACGATTGCGGGTGCCCGTCGACACGATCATCTTGAGGTTGGGAAGTCGCTCGAGAAGGGAGCGGCGCACCGGCATGCGTTCGCGCATGACGAAGAGAATGTCGAACGGGGCCAGAAGCCGCGCAGCTTCGTCCTCGTCGGGGATGTTCTTGTCGAAGACCGTCACGTCGCATTGCCGCCGCACGCGCGACCAATCCGCCAGCTCGAGGGACAGGCGCTGGTAATCGTCGAGAACGGCAATGCGCATCAGGGCTCTCCATGGAAGTTGGGCGCAGCATAGGAAGCCGCTTGGGCGACCGCAATGCGCAGGGAGTTCATCCCACGAGCCGAAAGATGCACGCCACGGCGCTTGCCTGCGCATTCATGAAATGGTTTCATCTGACGGGAGTGCAGAGGGAAACGACCATGAACGCCAGAATCGACTTTCTGGGCCTGCAGGCCTTTCTGGCGATTGCCGAGCGCGGCAGCTTCCAGAGAGCGGCCGCGCAATTGAACCTGTCGCAGACGGCGCTCAGCCATCGCATGAAGAAGCTCGAGCAGGACCTGGGGCTGAAACTCTTCGTCAGAACCACCCGCCAGGTGACCTTGACGGAGGCGGGCGCGCAGCTGCTTCCGAACGCGCAACGCATGATCGGCGAGCTTGCGTTGTCGTTCGAAGAACTCCGCCAGAAAGGCCGCGAGAGGCAGGAGCGGATCGCTGTGTGCTGCCTGCCGACACTCGCGGTGCATTACCTGCCGCAATTGCTGCGCGAGTTCTATGCCAGCCATCCGGGTGTCTCGGTCCGCATCTACGACAATTCCGCCACCGAGATCTGCGACCTGGTGCGCGCCGGCACGGCCGAATTCGGCCTGACGCTCGCGTCCGACACGCATCCGGATCTTGAGGTGAAGCCCCTTATGAAAGAGCCGTTCGTGTTGCTCTGCCCAAAAAGCCATCCGATCGCGCGGGACGGGCAGGTGGACTGGAGCGATCTGGTGGGCATTCCCCTGGTGCGCACGAGCCGCCAGGCCGGCAACCGGCTGCTGATCGACGACGCGCTCGGGCCGAGGCGCGACCAACTCGACTGGCGCTGGGAGGTGTTGCACATCGCCACCGCGGTCAGCATGGTGAGCGCTGGTGTCGGGCTGACGGTCATTCCGCGGCTGGCGATCGACGGGATCGACATGCGCGACCTCGTGGCGCTGCCGCTGCACAATCCAGGGATCACTCGCACGGTCGGCCTGCTGAGTGCGCGGGAGCGCCCCTTGAGCCCGGCTGCGGACTCGCTTCGCAAGACGGTCGAGCGCATGGTCAAGGCGGATGGCGTGGCCCGTGCCAAGCCGGTCATGCCAAGGCTCCGCACCGCGTGAACCAGGCTCATGAGTGAGGAAAAACCAGTCATTTGCATCGCCGTCAGGCCGGGCGCATGTTCCCGCCAAAGTTCGGGAGGATGTTCGTCGCCATGAAAGTTGCCGCCAAGAAAATTGCGCTGATCGGCTACGGTGAAGTCGGCCAGATCTTTGCGCGTGAGTTGCTCGCCGGCGGAGCGGAGGGCATCCGAGCCTACGACATCTTATTCGACCGGCCGGAGCGGTCCGGCAGCCAGGTTGCCGCGGCGGAGCGTGACGGGGTAGCGCTCGCGCGCAGTGCAGCGGAAGCCGCGGAGGGCGCCGACGTGGTGATCTCCGCCGTGACTGCGGCTTCGGTGAAGGATGTCGCCAGAGAAGCTGCCGGCTACATGAAGGCTGGCCAGTTTTTTCTGGACATCAATTCCGCTTCCCCGGGCACCAAGACCGAGGCGGCCGCAATGATTTCGCCGACGGGTGCGGCCTACGTCGAGGGCGCCGTCATGGCCCCGGTCCCGGGGCCGGGCATCAAGGTTTCCATCCTGGCTGGCGGGCCAAGCGCCGAAGAGCTCGCTCCCATGCTCAATGCGCTGGGCATGAACATCCGGCCGGTTGCCCGTGAATACGGCCGCGCATCGGCGATGAAATTGTGCCGGTCGATCATGATCAAGGGGCTGGAGGCGCTGATCGTGGATTGCGCCAGGGCCGCCAAGTCCTGGAACGTCGAGGAAGAGGTTTTCGGCAGTCTCCAGGAGAGTTTTCCGTCGATCGACTGGCCCAAGCTTGCGGTCACGATGGCCGGCCGGGTGAACCAGCATGGCGTGCGGCGCGGAGCGGAAATGCGCGAAGCAGGCATGATGCTCGCGGATCTCGGAATGGCGGACGAACTCGCGGTCGCGGTGGCGGCCGCTCAGGAACGTGGAGCCGGCAAGGCCGGCAAGTGACGGATCTGGTTGTACACTGGCGGAGGACAGACATTGGTTGACGATACCCCGACGATCCCGGGCCCCGATCCCAACACCAAGACGCCGAAATTCAAAGTGCCGCCGAAGTCCTGCGACGCGCATTGCCACATCTTCGGGCCGGGGAGCAAATATCCCTACGCGCCGGACCGCACGTACACGCCTCCGGATGCGCCGCTCGAAATGTTTCGCGCGCTTCATGCGAAGCTCGGGATCGAGCGTGCCGTCATCGTCAATGCGAGTGCGCATGGCACGGACAATCGCGTGGCGCTGGACGCGATTGCGCAGAGCAACGGCGCGTATCGCGCCGTCGCCAACATCGACGGCACGATCACCGAGAAGGGGCTGCGCGAGTTGCACGAGGGCGGCTTCCGCGGCTGCCGCTTCAACTTCGTGCGTCACCTCGGCGGCGTGCCGGACATGCGCGTTCTGGATCGCGTCGTCTCGATGATCGCGCCGCTCGGCTGGCATCTCAACCTGCATTTCGATGCGATCGACCTGCCGCAATACGCCGACATGCTCGGCAAGCTTCCCGTCCCCTACATCATCGATCACATGGGTCGGGTGAAGGCATCGGACGGGTTGGATCAGGAGCCGTTCCGCATTCTGGTCGGCCTCATGCGCAACGACGAAAAGGCCTGGGTCAAGGTGTGCGGTTCTGAACGCGTGTCGTCGGCGGGACCGCCTTTTCATGACTCGGCCCCGTTCGCCGCGAAGCTGATCGAGACCGCCCCGGATCGCTGCATCTGGGGCACGGATTGGCCCCATCCGAACGTGAAGTCCATGCCCAACGACGGGGATCTCGTCGACCTCATCCCGCTGTTCGCACCCGACGCGGCGACGCAGAAGCGCATTCTCGTCGACAATCCGGCGCGGCTTTACGGGTTCGACGATTAGGAGGTTCGCATGCTGACCGGTATTCGCTGCATGTTGATGCGGGGAGGCACGTCGAAGGGGGCGTATTTCCTCGCGGAGGATTTGCCGTCCGATCCCGCCGCCCGCGATCGCGTTCTGCTGGCCGCCATGGGCTCGCCCGATCCGCGGCAGGTGGATGGCGTCGGGGGCGCGCATCCGTTGACCAGCAAGGTTGCGCTCGTCTCGAAGTCGACTTCGCCCGACTGCGACATCGATTTTCTGTTCTGTCAGGTCGTGGTGGATCGGCCGCTCGTCGACACCACCCCGAACTGCGGCAATATCCTGTCGGGAGTCGGGCCGTTCGCGATCGAGCGCGGCCTGATCGAAGCGCAAGATCCGGTCACCACCGTGAAGGTGCGGACCATCAACACCGGCACGATCGCCGAACTGCTGATCGAGACTCCGGGGGGGCGCGTCAATTACGAAGGCTCGGCGCGTATCGACGGAGTTCCCGGGACGGCTGCGCCGATCGCGATCGACTTTCTGGATGCCGCCGGTTCCGTCTGCGGATCGCTGCTGCCGACCGGCAATGCGGTCGACGTCGTCGCCGGCGTGGAGTGTACGCTGATCGACAATGGCATGCCGGTCATCGTGCTGGAGGCCAAGTCGGTCGGACGCACCGGTTATGAACCGCGTGACGAGTTGAACGTCGATGCCGAGTTGAAGGCGCGGATCGAAGAAATTCGCATTGCGGCAGGGCCTTTGATGAATCTGGGCGACGTCACTGACAAGGTCGTGCCGAAGATCGCGCTGGTGGCCCCGCCGATTCATGGCGGCAATGTCTCGACGCGCAGCTTCATCCCGCATGAGTGCCATGCTTCCATCGGGGTTTTCGCCGCCGTGTCGGTGGCGACCGCATGCGTCCTGCCGAATTCGCCGGGCTGGCGTGCGGCGCAGATTCCCGAGGGCAAGGTCAAGACGCTGTCGGTCGAGCATCCGACGGGCGAATTTTCGGTGCGCATGGAAGTGGGCGGGACGCAGGAAGATCCCGTGATCGAACGCTCCGGCCTGCTGCGCACTGCGCGTTTGCTCTTCGACGGCACGCTCTACGTGCCCTCCAGCGCTTTTGCGGCGGCCGAGTTGCGCCAAGCTGCGGAATGAAGAAAGGCCCCGCGTTGCGGGGCCTTTCTCAACTCCGACGATGCGGTCAGTCGTCGCGCGAACGACCGCCCCAGGTGGCTGCAATGCTGGCCGCGAACGCTCCGACCAGCATGGCCAGGGCCATCCAGAGCGAGCCGTAGGACGCGGTCTTGCGTGCCGCTTCCGCAGCCTGCTTGGCCTGCTCGGTGGTGCGGTTCGCTGCATCGCGCGCAGACTGGATCGTCTGGTCGATGCGCTTCTCAGCCTCAGGCTGCGGCACGCCCGTGCGGTTGGTGATCACCTGGGCGACATAGGTGCGGTCGGCCGGCGGCAGTTCCCCGGCGCGCACCGCATTGGCGACGATGCGGCCGATTTCCGTCCGAACCGCCTGGTCATTGGCGTCCGGCGAAGGGCGATCCGTCCGGAACATGGCATCGACGAAGTAGCTCGTCGGATCGGTCATGGACGATCCCGATGCGTTGTTTCCGCCCGAGGCGGCGGCGCCCACGCCCGCGGCGATGCCCTGCGTCGCGCCTGAAGCCAGGGTCGCGCCCGCTTGTGCACCTGCGCCGACGATCGATGAGACGACCGAGGTCAGCAGCAGCGCGCCAATGAGGGTCCCAAAGGCCCACGAGAGAAAGCCGTGAGCGGTATCGCGGAAGAAAACTTCATCATGGTGAACGCCAATCCACTTGGTGCGGAGCCGGCCAGCGATATAGCCGCCGATCCCGGCGGCAATACCGTGGACGGCGATCAGCCAGACGGCCGTCACCACCGTGAAGGTCGTGCCGGAGACGCCCGAGTTGGCGAAGGGGGAAACCGAAGCGAAGCCCAATCCCGCGCCGATGACGAGGAGCAGCAGCGTGATCGCCGCTGCGCCGACCGCGCCAGCCGTAATGGCGGCCCACGAGACTGCGGAAGAGTTCGATGCGTCGGCGCTGGCGGCGGTCATGGCGACCCCCGCGTTTCCTGCCGGTGTGGTGTAGATGTTTGCCATCCGCGTAATCCCCGTAAATGGCCGACGCGACGCGCGTGGCCGACCGCCATGAGCCAGATGCCTCATTGCTGCGCTGGAGAACCGCGACACTTTTAGAAAGTTCCGGCTCCTGATCCATTTCGAGGCATATCTGCCTAAGCGGCAAGCGGAACTGCTCACCTTGGCGGGAGTTGAGACCACGAACCTGAACAGGAGGACGTCATGGGTCGTGGAATTCTGCTTTGGATGCTGGGCATTCCGATTCCGATCATTCTGCTCCTCGCGTTTCTGCGCTGAGCTTTTCGGCGCCAGGAAGCTTGCATCTGAAAAAGGAAGCTTGCATCTGAAAAAGCCCGCGCACTTCCGTGCGCGGGCTTCTTGATGTCTGTCGCCTTGATCAGCGATGGCGCGTGATCGTGTCGACCAGCGCGGGCTTGCCGCTCTTGACCACTGCGAGCGCACGCTCCAGCGCGCCGCGGACGTCCTTCGGGTCTTCGATCGGGCCTTCGCCCCACACGCCCATCGACCGGGCGAGAGCGCCGAAGTCCGGCTCGGGTCCGAACAGATCCATGCCGATGTGCGCCTTTTCGAGGTCGGTGCCACGCAGCCGCGCCATGCGGATCTGGTGTTCCCAGTCGTTGTAATAGGCGCGGTTGTTGTACATCACGATCAGCATCGGGATTTCGTATTTCGCCGCGACCCAGAGCGCGCCGGCATCGAACATGAGATCGCCGTCAGGCTGAAGATCGACCACGAGGCGGCCCGCCTTCTTGTGCGCGAGCGCCACGCCGATCGACATGCCGATCTGCGTCGACGTGCCGAGTTCGACGCCCGGATGACGGTAGGGCTTGTCGAAGTCCCACATCTTGCGGACCTGGTTCTTCAGCGTGTTGGCGGTGAGAACCCAGTCCTCGTTCTTGATGACATCCCAGACTTCGTGGGCGAGGCGCGGCACGGTCATGGGAGCGGCGTCCCAATCCTGCTTGGCCTCTTCTTGCCACTTGGCCCAGGTCTCGTGGTGGCGCTTGGTGATCGAGGCCGTGCGCTTCTTGATCTTCTCCTTGAGGGCCGGGTCCTTGGCGACCTTCTCCTCGATGATCTTGGTGAGCGCCGGGATGCCGAGCGACGTGTCGCCCAGCGCACGGATGGAGCAAGGCTGCATGCGGCAATAGTCCATGGACCACTTGCTCATGTTGATTTCGGCGAAGCCCATTTCCAGCCAGTCGCAATTGTCGGCGACCACCGTCGTGACTTCGCGCTTCGTGCTGTTGAGTTCGCGCGTCGCCTTCTCGACGTCCTTGCAATCCAGGCCGAGGACGACGTCCACGGTCTTGAGCGCGCCCTTGTCGAGGCTGAGCGACAGCGGATGCTTGTTGGGGAAGTTGAGGGCGTTGTTGATGTCCCACACGCCAGCGCCGACGGCTTCCGCCAGTTTCACCATGGCGTCGAAGCCGCCTTCGCGGCGACCGACGTATTCGGGCATGAGCAGCGGGTTTTCGCAGGCCAGCAGCTTGTCGGCGATGGCCTCGATGGCGCGCGGGTCCGGCATCATGGGCGAGGGCGTGCGGACGGAATCAACCGGCGGCAGCGGGATCTCGCGCGTGAGCTTCTGCTCCTGCAGGTCCGCGTCGTAGCACATGTAGACAGGGCCCTGCGGCTCGGTGGTCATCACCGAATAGGCGCGCGCGAAGGATTCCGGAACACCGTCGATCGAGTAGGGCTGGTAGTCCCATTTCACGTAGTCGCGGATGGCGTTGCCCTGTACGAGCGCAGTGTGCGTCCAGTCGATGTGCGGGCGGCGCTTGCCTTCATCCATCGGGCCGGTCGCGCCCATGATGAAGATCGGCGCGCGGTCGATATAGGCGTAATAGATCGCCATGGTGGCATGCAGCAGGCCGACGAGATTGTGGAGGATGACCGCCATCGGCTTGCCGGACGCCTTGGCGTAGCCATGCGCGATCTGGACGGCGATTTCCTCATGCTGGCAGAGCAGCATCGGCGGATCTTCCTTGCCGTAGTTCACGATCGAATCGTGCAGGCCACGGAAGCTCGCGCCGGGGTTCATCGAGATGTACTCGAAGTCGTAGCGCTTGATGAGATCGACGATGATGTCAGACTGCCAGCCACGCAACTTGTCGTCGGTGTTCCTGGTCATGCTGTTCCCTTCTTTGCGAGCGCCTTATTCTTGATGCGAGGGAGACCGGCGCTCTTCGGTCTGTTCGCTGAGTTTTCGTTCGGCTGCGGAGCGGCAAATGGCTCGCGCCAAATGCCGCTCCGCATTTTTCAACTTATTTCAGAAGGCTACCAGCCTTCTGGGCGATCTCGGGGGCGACCTTGTAGGAATCGACCACGAGTTGCTGGATCTTCTCTCCCGACACAGGCGTGATTTCGAGCTTGGCTTTCTCGGATTCGGCCAGGAACGCCGGGTCCTTCATCGTGTCCATGAAGGCCTTGCGCAGCGTCGCAACGCGATCGGCGGGGACACCGGGCGGCGCCATGAAGGGGCGGCCCATCACCTGGCGGGCGAAGATGAGCTTCAGGATGGCCTTCTGCTCATCCGTCGTGGCCTTGTCGAGAATGACGGGCACGTCGGGCAGATCCTCGTGCTTCTCCATCGAGAGTTGGAGGATCACGTTGATCTTCTTGTCCTTCAGCCAATCCGGCTGGGTCGACTTGACGCTCGACCAGGACCAGCCGCAGCGGCCCTGCACCTCGCCGCGCTCCATCGCGAGGTTGATGTCGTTGCCGCCCGGGTAACCCGCGATGACCTTCATCTTGGTGCCGAGCACGCCGTTGATGACCTTCGGGAACTGATCTGTATCGGCGCTTCCGCCCGTGCCGCCGACGACCAGTTCGGTCGTCATCAAGTCTTCGAAGCTCTTTACCTTGGTGGGGTTCCAGGTGACGCAGACGCTGACTTCGTCGTTGGCGCTTCCGATCCAGTTGAACTTGGTGGCGTCGAACTGCGCACCGGGCAGGCCCAACAGGGGATCGAAGGCCGCGCCGCGCGCGACCGTTCCGAAGACCGTGCCGTCTTTCGGCGCGACGTTGAAGATCCAGTTTGCGGCGCGAAGGCTGCCCGCGCCGGGCATGTTCTGCACGACGACGGTCGGATTGCCCGGGATGTGCTTGCCCATGTAGCGCGCGACCATCCGGGCGTAGACGTCGTAGCCGCCACCGGCGCTATAGCCGACGTACAGGCTGACTGTCTTGCCCTGATAGAACTCGGCCTGCGCAAAACCCGCCGTCGAGCTCATGGCGAAGCCCAAGGCCACCGAGCCCGCACAGGCCATGTTTTTCCAGATGTGCATCTATTTCCTCCATGGCTCCCCGCTTGCTGTGCTCCGCCGTTTCGGCGGGCGGGGGAACTTCGGCCCACTATCACCATGGCCTTGCCTCAGAGCAAGACCCTGCGGGATCTAACGCGTTCACGCTTCATCAACCATGCCGCCGGAGATTTGAGTCAAATTGACGGTTTTGGACGAACCGCCATGGCTGAATGCCTGTTCCTCAAACGCATACAGCCGGACCCTGAGGCGGAGGTTCCCATGCCGGTGGCTCCCCATCTACGCATCCTGATCGTCGAGGACGAGTTCCTGATCGCACTCGATCTCGAGGACCTGCTCACGGGCTTCGGTCACCAGGTTTGCGGAATTGCCACGACGGCCGACGAGGCGGAGCGCATGGCGCGCGACCTGAAGCCCGATCTGGTGCTGACGGACATCAGCCTCGCACGAGGATCGAGCGGCATCGATGCTGCCAGGTCCATACGTGCACGCTATGACATTCCCAGCATCTTCCTGAGCGCGCACGTGGATGCCCGCATGAGCGCCGACATCGCCGGATGGGCGATGGGTTGCCTTCAGAAGCCGTGCCAGCCGGCGAAGCTCAGGACGACGCTCGACAGGGCCGCGCGCGACATGGTTCGCGCCGCCTGATCAATGGTGGCTCGACAGCGGGCTCGCGACATCCTCGAGGGACCGCCGCTCGGCCGCCACGGCGAACCGCCCGGCAATGAAAGCCGCGAAAATCATCAGCGCCGCTCCGAACAGATATCCTCCGAAGACGCTGGTGCGCGAGCCGCTTTCGATCAACATTCCGAACACCACGGGGGCGGCGACGCCGCCGATGCCGGTCCCCACCGCGTAGAAGATCGCGATGGCGAGCGCGCGGATCTCGATGGGGAACGTCTCGCTCACCGTCAGGTAGGCGGCGCTCGCGGCGGGAGAGGCGAAGAAGAAGATGATCATCCAGCCGATGGTGAGTTGCGAGGCCGTCAGCATGTCCTGCTGGAACATCCAGCCAACCAACGCCAGTAGGATGCCGGACATCGCATAGGTGAAGGCGATCATCTTGCGGCGGCCGATCGTGTCGAAGAAACGACCGAGAAGGATCGGGCCCATGACGTTGCCGAGCGCGAAGGGCAGGATGTACCAGCCGACATCGTGCGAAGGCACGTTGTAGAAGCGGGTGAGCACGAGGGCATAGGTGAAGAAGATCGCGTTGTAGAAGAAGGCCTGTGCGGCCATCAGCACCAGTCCCACGGCCGTCCGGCCGCGATGGCGCACGAAAAGCGCGGAGAACACTTCGCCGAGCGGGGTGTGCGTGCGTCCCTTCAGCAGCATCGGCTTGCCGGGAGGCAAATCTCCGAGCCGGTGTCCCTCGCGAACGAAACGTGCCTCCACGTCATCGACGATGCGGGCGGCCTCGTCGGGCCGGCCGTGAATGACGAGCCATCGCGGACTTTCGGGAATCCACATCCGCATGAAGATGATGATCAGGCCCAGGAATGCGCCGATCAGAAAGGCCGCGCGCCAGCCGTGATCGGGCGCGAAATACGCGGGATCCAGCAGCACGATCGAGCCTGATGCGCCGAGCGCCGCGCCGATCCAGAAGCTGCCGTTGATGACGAGATCGGTCCAGCCGCGATATCGCGCGGGCACGAGTTCCTGGATGGTCGAATTGATCGCCGTATATTCGCCGCCGATGCCGGCGCCGGTCAGAAACCGGAAGAAGAAGAAGCTGTAGGCGTCCCAGGCGAAGGCCGTCATGGCGGTCGCGACGAGGTAGACCGCCAGAGTGATGAAGAAGAGCTTCTTGCGACCGAGCCGGTCGGTCAACCAGCCGAAGAAGATCGCGCCCAGCACGGCCCCCGCCAGGTAGCAGGTGCCGGCGAGACCGGCCTCGCGATCGCCGAATTGCAGAACGGGGCTCTCCTTCAGCGCGCCCGCGACGGAACCCGCCAGGGTCACTTCGAGACCATCGAGGATCCACGTGATGCCCAGGGCGACGACGACGAGCGTGTGGAAACGTCCCCAGGGCAATCGCTCGAGCCGCCTCGGGACATCGCTTTCATACAGGCCGTCCGCGCGCTGCGTGGTCGATGCGTGGGGTTCGGCCCGCGATGTCGTCATGTCGCCTCCTGTGTCGCAGCCTCAACGGTAAGCCAGCGCTTCGGGTTGCATGCCGCCCTAAGGAGCATTGCCCAGCGGCCGCCGGTCGGGCTAGCGCTTGTCGGCAGAGTGGGGGAGACGGGCATGGCGGACGGGCGGATCAGGTATCGGGTCGAGGATGGGCTGGCGCATTTGACGATCGCGCAGCCAGCACGAATGAATGCGATGAGCTTCGACATGTGGGCCAGCCTGCCGGGCCTTCTGGCGCAGGCCGAAGCCGACGGGTCGGTGCGCGCCGTCGTCCTGGCAGGGGAGGGCGAGCGCGCATTCTGCTCCGGAGCGGACATTTCGCAATTTGGCGAAAAGCGCAGCGGAACAGCGGCGGTCGAAGCTTACGAGGAGGCGGTGAGCGGCGGCCTGGCGGCGCTGTCGCGCGGCGTAAAACCCAGCGTCGCGCTGGTCCGCGGCGTATGTTTCGGCGGCGGGCTTGCGCTGGCGCTCTCGTGCGATCTTCGGCTGGTCGCGGAGGGCGCCCGCTTTCGCATTCCGGCGGCCCGGCTTGGGCTCGGCTACGCTTATGCCAATGTCGAGATGATGGTGCAGCGGCTCGGACCGGGAGCGGCGGCCGACATTCTCCTGTCGGCCCGCGGGTTCGACGCCGCGGAGGCGCTGCGGCTCGGCGTCGCCACGAAGGTCTGGCCGGCGGTGGGGTTCGCGGCCGAGAGTGCCGAGTATCTCGCGGGCCTGGCTGCGAATGCGCCACTGACGCTGCGGGCGATCAAGCTCGCGCTGAACCAACTGACGCGTCCTGAAAGCCAGCGTGATGTCGCGTTGGCTGCGCGCGCCGTGGAGAATTGTTTCGAAAGCGAAGATTACGAGGAGGGTCGGCGCGCATTTGCCGAAAAACGCGCGCCGGTTTTCAAAGGCCGTTGATCACTTGTGGCCGGGGTGATGGCTCGAATGATCCATCTCGGGTTCGGCGGGTTTGGTGGACCCGGGCGCGCCTGCTCCGATCGGCTGGATGACGAACGGCATGGTGATCTTGCCGGCCTTCTCGAAATCCAGCGTCACGTTGAATCCCGCGCCTGCGGTCAATGGGGCTTTCAGGCCGACGAACATGATGTGCAGGCTTCCCGGGCGCAGCTCGACCGTTTGTCCGGGCGCAATCGCTATGCCTTCGGCGAGCGGCCGCATCTTCATCACGCCATCGGTCACGCTCATGTCGTGGATTTCGACCCGCTCGGAGGCGTCGCTTGTTCCCGAAACCAGCCGGTCGGGCGTCGAGCCCGTGTTGGTGATGCGCAGATAGCCCGCGCCGATTTTCGAGCCACCAGGCGTGGCGCGCGACCAGGCCTGCTCCATCCGGATTGGACCCTGCGCCGCGGCTTGCGGAGCCGAAGATGAAGCCAGGATCCGCAAGGCAGCCGCCGGGGACTTGAGTCCGCGCGCCGACTGGCCAGGAGGCGGAACCTCGGTCCAGCGATTCTCGCCCTTTTCGCAGGTCTGCACGACCGGGAACCAGAGCTGACCGGCCGGCGCGGCGACTGCGATCTGGCCCGCGAACACGAACTCGTCGTATTCGCCGTCAGCCAGTTTGCCGCCGCTCCAGGTGATCCGGCGAACGCCGGCCTCGAGCTTGCGGCCATGCAGGGTCACGGGGGCGGCATAGTTCCCTTCCTGGACGGCCAGTGTCCAGCCGGCTTTCGGCATCGGCTTCACGGCGACGACGTGGTCGGGGATCTCGACCGACAGGCTGGTCGTCGGCGCTCCGTCGCAGCCGTGCCCTACGCGCAACACACCCTTGTAGCTGGCGCCGGCGTTGGCTTCCTGCCGTTCGAGCGTGACGTGCGCGAAGGCGATGTGCGGCGCCAGCGACAACACGCCAGCGACCAGGGCTTTTTGAATGATGGACATGCGGTACCTCATCTGAAATCCGGACCGGTCGTGCCGGTCATGGCGAAGGATCGTTCGTCGGATCGTCAGGCGAGGGGCGGTGCGCGCGCCCCGAGGGCGGGGACCGGAGGAGCAGGAAAATGGTCGTCGCGGTGGCGCGACGCGCCCGAGACGATGAGAGCGGAAGTGCGGACCAGGAGCGCGGGCGCGCCTGGAGGAGCCCC
>JAQGJH010000077.1 GCA_028290705.1 Hyphomicrobiales bacterium | reverse complement strand
CCCGTGAGGTCGTTCATGAACCACGCGTAGTCCACCGTCGAACTGCCTGGCGCAGTGCCGGCCATGACGACTTTCCTGCGGCGCGCGTCTTCCATCGTTCGCACACCGGAACTCGCCATGGTGATGCACAGGCGTGTGCCGCTGTCCGCCGTGCCGATGTAGGAAAGGTCTACCGGAGAGTAGCGATATTTTGCCGGGTCGCCGGTCAGTGGCTCCATCAGCGTACCGGGGAACAACATGGCGATCACCATCCCGTCCTTCGGGGCGATGTTGGCTATGTATTGCGCCGCGATGATGCTGCCTGCGCCCGGCATGTTCTGAACGAGGAACGTCGGGTTGCCCTCGATGTACTTGCCCATGTGACGCGCCAGAAGACGCGAGTAGGCATCGTAGGCGCTGCCCGAGTCCGATCCCACGATGATGCTGATCTGCTTGCCTTCGTAGAAGCCGGCAGCAAGGACCGGCCCGCTCAACGAATATCCGAATGCCAAGAGCGCGATCGCTTTCGCCGCGACGCGAGAGGCGTATTGCAGTGCAATCCCCATGGATTCCTCCCGTTCGACGATTGTTTCTCGTCTGTCGGACCGCCTTTGGCAGTTCCGATGTGCAGGCTATTCAGAGTTTTGCAGCGCTGCAAGGCTGGCGTGCAGCGACATTCGACTAGGACGTGAATCCGTCACGCGACCATGCCGTCTTGTGACGTCGATCGACGTTGCGCAATTGCGAGACTTCCGAGCAGCCGAGCTGGCCCATGGTGGCGCGCAGGTCATCGGTCAACAAGCGAATGAAATGCGCCGGCCCGTCGGGCCCGAGCGCGCCGAGAGACCAGAGAAAAGCCTTGCCGGAGAGGGCTGCATCGGCGCCGAGAGCCAGCGCGCGTGCTGCATCGACGCCCGAGCGCACGCCTGAATCGAAGATGATGGAGGCTCGTCCGGCGACCTCCTCGGCAATGGCCGGCAACACGTCGATGGCGGCAGGCAGCGCCTCGACCTGACGCCCGCCATGATTGCTGACGAAAATGCCTTCGGCTCCGAGATCGACGGCTTTGCGCGCATCTGCGGGGTGCAGGATGCCCTTGATGACGAGTGGACCTTTCCAGACATCGCGATATCTCGCCATCTCGTCCCAGGTGAAGGCGCCGCCGGATTCGACACGGATGAAAGCCGCGGCCTCTTCGAGGCTGGCATTGGGCTTCATGTAGGGCTTCAACGACGCGAAGCGCGGCGAGCCGTTGCGCGCCAGCGAGGCCATCCAGCGTGGCGAGGTCATGGCGTCCAGGCGCAATCGCGAGGTGACCCGGAAGGGATGCAGGATGCCGCTCTTCGTCTCGCGAGGGCGCGTCGTGCGTGTCGGCGTGTCGATGGTGAGGACCAGAACCTTGACGCCGGCCGCCGCGGCCCGGCGCGTCAGATCGAGGCCGATCTGATGATCGTTGCGGGCAAAGCGGTAGAGTTGAAACCAGAGGACGTCGGGAGCGATCTGGGCGGCGCGCTCGACGTCGATGCCCGAGAGAAGGCCTAGCGTATAGGGCACCCGCGCGGCCTGGCAGGCAGCCGCCAGATAGGTCTCGGCACCTGGGTAGGCCGTGCCGGGTCCGCCGATGGGCGAGACGCCAATCGGCGCCGCATACTCCTGGCCGAACAGCGTCGCGGCGCAAGCGGGAGGCCGCGCCACCTTGCCGTAGCGGGGCGCCAGTTCCACGGCGTCCAGCGCCGCCCAGTTGCGGGCGATGCCCTGATCGGTGCCGGCTCCGCCGTCCATGTAGGAGAAGGCGAAGTTGGGCATCTGCCTGCGGGCTTTTTCGCGTAGATCCTGCGCTGTGGGAAACTCACGGGCGAGCGACTGAAAATCGGCCTCTTTGTCACTCATGCGTCCGTCGCCCCCGTGCATTGAGACAGGCAGGGAGCGGCTTGCCCCCTGCCCGCCCGAAATCATTCCGCCGCGTCGGCTGCGAGATTTCCGTACTTGATCAGGTTTTCACGCTGCTTCTCGTTGCGCGGCGGCAGATTGAACAGACGCGCGGCATTGCCGCCCAGAATGTTGTGCTTGGCGCGCTCCGACAGGAAGGGAAGATCGGAGATCGTGCTCGGTAAGTCGAAATCCCAGTGCGGGTAATCCGACGAGTAGAGCAATTGCGTCTCCGCGTTGATCATGCGGAAGGTCGTCTCGAGCGCATCCATGTCCTGAATTTCCATGGGCTGCGTCGAGTAATACATGTCGCGCATGTAGTCGCTGGGCTTCTTCTTGAGCAGCGGCGTCTCCGACGAGCGGATCATAAACTCGTGGTCGAGCCGCTGCATCAGGAACGGCACCCAGGCGAGGCCGGCCTCGATCCAGATGACCGGCAGCTTGGGGAAGCGTTCGCCCATGCCGTTCACCACCCAGTTGGTCAGGTGGAGGATGTTGTAGAAAGAGAAGCCGAGCGCATGAGCCGCGATGAAGCGGTTGCAGCTTTGGAACACGCCGGACTTGCCCCAATTGAAGCCGGAGTGGAAGGACAGCGCCAGGCCGCGCTCTTCGATGGCGCGATAGACCTTCATGTAGGCGTCGTCGTAGACCGGCATGTCGTCGCGCACGGTCGTGATCATGAAGCCGCCGACGCCCTTGCGGTGGCCGAAGGTTTCCACATGCTTGAGGCAGGCCGCGGGGTTGGAGAACGGCAGGCAGAGCATCGAATACATGCGGCCCTGAGATTCCGGCAGCGCCTTCTCGGTGACCCAGCGGTTGTAGGCCCAGCAGAGTTCGACCTCCATTTCCTTCGACGGATGCATGCCGATGTTGAGCATGCCGGTCGGGAACAGGCAGGAGTAGTCGACGCTCATCGCGTCCATCCAGCGCTCGCCGATCTCGATATCGCGCATCTTCTCGGGCGGGGTGCGCTCGGACGCGCGCAGCGGATAGCGCGTGACGCGACCGCCGATATCCTGGAAGCCGAAGTTCGTGGTGTTGACGACGCCGCGACCCGACTTGGCGATCTGCGCAAGAGAAAGCTGACGATAGACGTCATTTTCCATGAACGGAATGATGTCCTTGAAATTCTCCGCTTCGTAGTGATGCGCGTCGACGTCGACGATCATCATCTCGTCGAATTTGCGCATTTCCGCCTGTTTGCTCGCGTGGCGAAGGAGCCGGCTCGTGTTGAGTTCGTCTACCGAGACCACGCGGTCGTTGTCTGATACGAGATGCATCACGCACCCTCCTTGGTGGCTTGTTCTGTTTCAGCGGCCGGTATGATTCTTCCACATACCGAATTCGAACGGCGAAAGATTCGCGGCCTCCAGGAGACCGCTGCATGCGAAGAGCGCATCGTCCGCCGTGATCGCGTTGTGCCCGCCGACCGGAAGATAGGTCTCGCCCTTGTTGATCTGCGCGCCATAGAGGCGGCACGAGAGGCCCATCAGATTCTGCACCGTGTCCGGCGAGACGGCGAAAGGACCGCCGGCCAGCACGGCAGCATCGAGCTTCTTGATCAGCTCGTCGACCTGCCGCGCAAGTTCGTCGGGGTTTGGGATGTCACCTGACATATCGATGTCCGCCTTGCTTCGATCGACTGCGTCAGGACACGACGTAAATGTCGGACGACTTTTCGACGACCTGATAGCTGCGAAGCTTCAGACGACGATCCGAGTCGCACTCACCGGTCTTGATGTCGTATTCATAGCCATGCCACGGGCAGACGAAGTTCGTCTGATCCTTCGAAAAGGACAGGCCTTGAGAGGTGCGATCCTCGTTCAGGAGTTCCTGCGTCTTCGCAATGATCAGTCCTTCGCAGGCGGGCCCGCCCTGGTGAAGGCAGAAGTTGGAGTAAGCGTAGTATCGGCCCTGATGCAGGAACACGCCGACTTCGTCTTCCCCCACGGCGACGATCTTTCGCTCACCGTCCTGTAGTTCGCTTTTCTTGCAGATAAAGATCTCAGGCATTCCCCACTCCAGTTTACCGTCTGGTCAAAACGGGCGCATGAACCCGGCGTCCGGCACAAATGTCGCCTCCAGTGGCCCAACCCCTTCAGGCTAGTCCCAAAAATCGCACATGTCTCGTCGATTTCGCGCGCCGGTGGCCCTGCGCCGCAGCCGTGTCGTCCCTCCCGTTCGCCCGACGGACGTTCTCTTGTTCGGCGCAGGATGGCTCAGTTTCATGAACGGGTCCATGGGCTTTGCATGATCCTCCGGGTGGTCCGAACCGAATACGGGGCTGATCCCGTATCTGGCACGGTTCATGCCAGCCGTGTCGCGAACCGATGGAGAAGTTCATGCCCGTGTCCGCCCGTCTCGCAGCTTTGTCGCTCATGCTCGTCGCTGGTGTCGCGCCCGCAGCCGCGCAGGAGTTCAAGAAGGAGAATTTCAACTACAGCAAGTTCGCCACCGGGGCGTTTTCCGAAGCCGCCACGGTCGAGGGGCCGGCCAAGTTGATTTATCTGGCAGGGATCGGGTCGGAGGATCCAGACAGCGGCGTCGCGCGCCATGCCGACAACTTCCTCGAGCAGTGCCGCTTCGCCTGGTCGAAGGTCAAGCAGGCTCTCGCGGCCAATGGTGCGACGTTGTCGGACATCGTCAAGGCGACCAGCTATGTGACGGATGTTCGCTATCGCGACGAGATGCGGCAGTGCCGCGTGGAGACGTTCAAGGGCTTGCCTTTGCCGCCCCACACCTTCCTGCAGGTCGTCGCCCTGGCCCGGCCTGGAATGATGTTCGAGGTGGACGTGGTGGCGGCCGTCGCGGCGAAGAAATAGCGCTCATCCGGCACGAGCCTTGCTATGGCGGCCTTGTCCATTTTCACAGGACCCGAGGCGCCCATGTCTTTCGATCGCATCGCATTGAATCGTCGCGCACTCCTGAAGGGAACGAGCGCGGCGGCCGCCGCCGCAGTGCTGCTGCCCGGGAGCGCGCTTGCCCAATCTCGCGCCGAAACGCTTCTCGTCGTGCAGGAACTGGGTCCGAACAGCCTGGACATGCAGGGCGTCGGCAGCAACCAGACGGTCAACGGGCTTTCATGGAACTGCTACGACCGACTGATGACCTACGGGGTGAAAACGCTCGCGGACGGGACGCCTTCGTACGACCGCATGAAGCTCGAACCCGAGCTCGCCGAGAGTTGGGAGGTCGCGGCGGACGGCATGTCCTGCACGTTCAAGCTCCGCCGCGATGCTGTCTTTCACGACGGAACGCCGGTGACGGCCCATGACGTGAAATGGTCTTTCGACCGGGCCGTGTCGGTGGGCGGCTTTCCAACGTTCCAGATGTCGGCCGGTTCGCTGGAGAAGCCTGACCAATTCGTCGTCGTGGACGATCATACGTTTCGGGTCGACTATCTGCGCAAAGACAAGATGCTGCTCTACAATCTGGCAGTCGTGGTCCCTTTCGTGATCAACTCGACGCTCGCGAGGAAGAACGCCACCGCGCAGGATCCTTGGGCTCTGACCTGGCTGAAGTCGAATGAGGCTGGCGGCGGCGCCTATCGGGTGGAAAGCTGGAAGCCGGGGAGCGAAACGGTTTTCGCGCGCTTCGACGGCTGGAAGAGCGGCCCGTTGCCCAAAATTCGTCGGATCATCGCGCGCGACGTGCCCTCGTCCGGCACGCGGCGGGCTATGCTGGAGCGCGGCGACGCCGATCTCTCGACCGGGTTTCCGCCCAAGGACTTCGACCAGTTGATCAAGGAGAACAAGGTCAAGGTCGTGGCGGTGCCCATCCCGAACTGCCTCTGGTATATCGCCCTCAACACGTCGAAGCCGCCCTTCGACAACGTCAAGCTGCGCCAGGCCATCGCATGGGCGATGCCCTACGAGCAGATCCAGAACAACGCCTTCTTCGGTCGCGCGGTCCCGATGTATGGCGGTCCGGACAAGGTCGAGACGGCCGTCTGGCCACAGCCCTTCCCGTTCACCACCAATCTCGAGAAGGCGAAAGCGCTGATGGCCGAGGCCGGCTTCGAGAAGGGCCTCGACACGACCATTTCGCTCGACGTCGGCACCGCGACCGTCGGCGAGCCTACCGCCATCCTGATCCAGGAAAGTCTGGCGCGGATCGGCATTCGCGCCACGATCGACAAGATCCCGGGCGCAAACTGGCGCACGACGCTGAACAAGAAGGAACTGCCGATCGCGCTGAACCGGTTCAGCGGCTGGCTGGATTATCCCGAATATTACTTCTTCTGGAATTTCCACGGAAACAATTCGATCTTCAACATCTCGGCCTACAAGAACCCGGCCATGGATGCGCTGATCGAGAAAGCGCGTTTCGCGTCGGATCCTGCGGAATACGAGCAGGCCGTCAAGGGATTCGTGTCGTTGTGTATCGCGGAGGTTCCGATCGTTCCGCTGAACCAGCCATTCCACGACGTGGCTATGCCAAAGAACGTCGGCGGCTACGAATTCTGGTTTCACCGCGAACCGGATTTCAGGCAGATGACGAAAGGCTGAGAAGCGGAGCCTTCAGTCGGTGATCTCGGTCAGCTGGAATGCCACGGTGAGCATCAGCCCGGCAGCCGTCGCTTCCAGCGGACCGTATCGCTCGAACACATAGGCCAGACCAGCAAACAAGATCATCATGATAAAGAGCATCGATCAGGGTCCCGGGCATGGCGGCGGCGACGGCCACAATCCTGAGCACAGCCGACGCGCACGTCAAGGCGGCTCAAGGTCCGCGGCCACGTTGGGAACCTGCGCGGCTTAGCCTTGTTCTAGGATCAGCTACCTGCCGCCGCACGGTCCAACCCTTTCGCGTGGGACCAGTGCTGCTACAGGTTTGCGATTTTCGACGATCCAACAGAAGCGCAGGACCATGCCGCAACCGATCCTCGACGTGGGCCGCAATTGCTGGCGCATGGAGGAAGCCAGCCGTTTCGCGCTCATCATCGACGCCGAGGATTATTTTCGAGCCGTGAAGGATGCGATCCTGCAGGCTCGCCACAATGTCCTGCTGGTCGGCTGGGACTTCGACCCGCGCATCAAGTTCGAACCTGATGGCGCAACGCTGGAAGGCCCCAACAAGCTCGGCGCGTTCCTGCGATGGATCGGCCAGTCGCGCCCGGATCTGCAGATCGACGTCTTGAAGTGGGATCTCGGCCTCATCGCGACACCGCCTACGGCTCTGCTGGCGCTGAAATGGCTGGATTGGAAGACGCGCGACAACCTCCAGTTTCGCCTCGACAAGGCCCGGCCGCTGGGCTCGGTGTTGCACCAGAAGGTCGTGGTGATCGACGACGCCCTGGCGTTTTGCGGGGGGATCGACATGACGGACCGCCGCTGGGATACGCGCGATCACCTGGACGACGACAGGCGACGGCAGACCCCCATGGGCCGAACCTACGGCCCGTGGCATGACGTGACCTCCGCGGTGACAGGCCCTGCGGCCCGCGCGCTCGGCGATCTGGCCCGCGCCGCCTGGAGGCGTGCGACGGACGGCGACCTCCCGCCAGCTCCGCCCCGTGATCCACCTTGGCCAAAAGGCCTTGCCTGGAATTTCGAGAACGTGCAGATCGCGATCTCCCGGACCCATCCCCAGAGTGACGAAGAGGACGAGATCCGGGAAATCGAAACGCTGTATCTCGACTGCATCGCGCAAGCGCAGCATACGCTTTATTTCGAAAGCCAGTATTTCGCGTCGAGACGAATTGCGGAAGCCATGGCGGCGCGCCTTCAGGATCAGGACGGCCCCGAAATCATCGTGGTCAATCCCATCTCGGCCGACGGCGTCCTGGAAGCCGCCGTGATGGACACCGCGAGGGCGAAGCTGCTGCACCTCGTTCATGCGGCCGACCGCTTCAATCGGTTTCGCATCTACACGCCCGTCACCAAGGCGGGCGAGCCGATCTACGTACATGCGAAAATCTCCATCGTGGATGATCGGTTGCTGCGCGTCGGCTCTTCCAATCTGAACAATCGCTCGCAGGGATTTGACACGGAGTGCGATCTCGCCGTCGAGGTCGACGACGGGCCGGCGAACATCAAGGTGAGGGAGAGCATCCGCGCCATTCGGCACGATCTCCTGGCCGAACATCTGGGCATGGATGCCGAAGCTTTCGGCCGGAAGGTCGCCGAGGCGGGCTCGCTGATCGGAGCGATCGAGCAGTCGATCGGCAACGGGCGTTCGCTGCAGCCGTACCGGCCCGACCCGGTGGGGTCCATCGAGGAGAATCTGAGCGAAAACGAATTGCTCGATCCTGAGCAACCCCCCAAACTCTGGCGTGGCCTTGCCGGTTTGATGGGACTGTCCGGCCGTCAGCTCCGGTAAGATTTGCCCGGCACAAATTGGTGAGTTGGCCAGAAAAAACTGCGATGGAGGAGCAGGCGCGCTTATGGTTCGCCCGTTCGCCAGATCTTCGGAGCACTCATTGAGCACGTCCCCGAACGAGCGCGCGGTTGGGGAGCCCTCCCCGCGCAAGCTGTTCTTCTCCGTCTTCCCTTCGATCATGATCCCGATGTTTCTTGCGATCGCGGATCAGACGATCGTGGCGACGGCCCTGCCGACGATCACCGGTGACCTGGGTGGCTTGAACCACCTGTCGTGGGTGGTGACCTCCTACCTGCTGGCGTCGACGTTGACGACGCCGTTGTACGGCAAGTTGGCTGATCTCTTCGGCAGCAAGCGCCTGTTCCAGGTGGCGATCGTCGTGTTCCTGGTCGGCAGCGTGCTGTCGGGTGTGGCCCAGGACATGTGGCAGCTGATCGCGTTCCGGGCCATCCAGGGGGCGGGCGGCGGCGGGTTGATCGTGCTTGCCCAGTCGATCATCGGCCAAG
>JAQGJH010000072.1 GCA_028290705.1 Hyphomicrobiales bacterium | reverse complement strand
TCCTGAGCTCCAATTCAACGCGTCGCCGGAGGGAGCCCCCGGCGGCGCGGGTCCGCCGCGGCGCGAGACTCCTCCGGGTGTGTGGCAATGGCAAGGCCCGCGACTGATCTTTTCGCTTCCGAAAAGGAATGTCGCGCCCAGGACAGGCCACGGTCCCGGTGGGTGAGAGAGTGTGCTGGACCCTTGCGCCGCAGGGCGTTAAAGAATGGCGACTTTTTCCTCAAGAACGAGACTTCGAGCCCATGGCGCGGCAGTTCATCTATCATATGCAGGGCCTCACCAAGACCTATCCGGGTGGCAAGAAGGTTCTGGAAAACATTCATTTGTCGTTTTATCCGGACGCCAAGATCGGTGTGCTCGGCGTCAACGGCTCGGGCAAGTCGACGCTGCTCAAGATCATGGCCGGGATGGATTCCGAGTATACCGGCGATGGCTGGGTGGCCGAGGGTGCGCGGGTCGGCTACCTGCCGCAGGAGCCGAGGCTCGACGAAACGCTCGACGTGCGCGGCAACGTCATGCTGGGCGTCGCGGCCAAGAAGGACATCCTCGATCGCTACAACGATCTGGCGATGAACTATTCGGACGAGACCGCCGACGAGATGACGAAACTGCAGGACGAGATCGAGGCACAGGGCCTTTGGGATCTCGACGCACAGATCGACCAGGCGATGGAAGCGCTCGGCTGCCCACCGGACGATTGGGCGGTGGACAAGCTCTCGGGCGGCGAGCGGCGTCGTGTCGCGCTCTGCAAGCTGCTGCTCGAAAAGCCGGAACTGCTGCTGCTCGACGAACCCACCAACCATCTCGACGCCGAGACGGTGAACTGGCTGGAAGGCCATCTGCGTACCTATCCGGGCGCGATCCTGATCGTCACCCACGATCGTTACTTCCTCGACAACGTCACGGGCTGGATTCTCGAGCTCGATCGCGGCCGCGGCATTCCCTACGAGGGGAATTACTCGTCCTGGCTGACGCAGAAGCAGAAGCGGCTTCAGCAGGAAGGTCGCGAGGAAGAGGCGCGCCAGCGCGCGCTCGAAGCCGAAAGCGAGTGGATCGCGTCTTCGCCCAAGGCCCGGCAGGCCAAGAGCAAGGCGCGTATCGCACGCTACGAAGACCTCGTCGCCAAGCAGAACGACAAAGCGCCGTCGAGCTCGCAGATCATCATTCCGGTGGCCGAGCGGCTGGGCAACAACGTCATCGATTTCGAGCATCTGTCGAAGGGGTTCGGCGACAAGCTGCTGATCGACGATCTGTCGTTCAAACTTCCGCCGGGTGGCATCGTCGGCGTCATCGGCCCGAACGGCGCCGGCAAGACCACGCTGTTCCGCATGATCACCGGCCAGGACAAGCCTGACTCCGGCACGATCTCGGTCGGCGAATCGGTGAAGCTCGGTTACGTCGACCAGTCGCGCGATGCGCTGGACGACAAGAAGACCGTCTGGGAGGAAATCTCGGGCGGCTACGACGTGATCTATCTGGGCAAGCGCGAGATCAATTCACGCGGCTATTGCTCGACCTTCAACTTCAAGGGCGGCGACCAGCAGAAGAAGGTCGGCATGCTGTCGGGTGGTGAGCGCAACCGCGTGCATCTCGCCAAAATGCTGAAGACCGGCGCGAACCTGCTGCTGCTCGACGAACCGACCAACGATCTCGACGTCGACACGCTGCGCGCGCTCGAGGATGCGCTGACCGAATTCGCGGGTTGCGCCGTGATCATCTCGCATGATCGCTTCTTCCTCGATCGCATCGCCACCCACATGCTCGCCTTCGAGGGCGACAGCCATGTGGAATGGTTCGAGGGCAACTTCCAGGATTACGAGGAAGACAAGAAGCGCCGCCTAGGCATCGACTCGATCATCCCGCACCGGCTCAAGTACAAGAAGTTTTCGCGGTAAGGCGCGCGCCACGTTGGATTGCCGCTTCGACTCGCGACGATGGGTCTGGTTTTGTGAGGAGCGTGACGCGGGCCGTCCTTGCGAGCGGAGCGAAGCAATCCAGTTGCGCATCGCCGGGCGTGATGCACACGCCGTTGGATTGCCGCGTCGCCTGCGCTCCTCGCAATGACGGCGCTGGGGCGGCGATTGCGCGCTTCGGGCGGACGCATGTCAACATGCGCTGGCGCGCCTGCGACGAAGGTTCTACATGGCTGTGAACAGCCGCAATGATGCGGTGTGCGCCGGGTTTAGATGACTGCCGATCTCGCCGCCTATGCGGGCCTCTTCGTCTCGGCGCTGGTCGCCGCCACGATCCTTCCGGCGCAGTCGGAGGCGGTGCTGGCGGGATTGATCCTGGCCAAAAACCATCCCATCTGGCTCCTCGTGCTGGTGGCGAGCGTCGGCAATGTTTTGGGGTCGGTCGTGAACTGGCTGCTCGGGCGCGGCCTCGACCGCTTTCGGGGACGTTCCTGGTTTCCGGCGTCGGATGCAGCGCTGCTGCGAGCCCAGACCTTTTACGCGCGCTGGGGCCGCTGGTCGCTGCTGTTGAGCTGGGCGCCGGTCATCGGCGATCCCCTCACCGTCGTGGCTGGACTGCTGCGCGAACCGATCCTCAGCTTCCTGCTCCTGGTTTCGATTGCCAAGATCGGGCGCTATCTTCTGCTTGCGGCCGCGGTGACCCCCTGGGCGTAAGCTTCCGGAAGGCTTTGGGCGCGATGCTGGAGCAGGGCGACGCAGTCCGTTGCGCGCACCGATCCGAGCGCCTTCCCACGGGCAGACATCACGCGCCTGGAGTCCCGCATGGTCAAGATCAGTGCCGTTATCGCTCTTTCCGCCGCATTCCTCACGAGCGCCGGGAGCATCTGGAGCGTCACGGCGGCGGAGGTCCGCGTCGTCGCCAACGACGCCGTTCGCAAACCCATGCTGGCCATCACGAGCAAATTCGAGAAAGACACGACGCATAGCATCGTCACCACCTACGGGCCGGCGAATTCCATCGAGCCACGTCTCACGGCCGACCCTCGCACCGACATCGTCTTTTGGTCGCTCAGCGAACTCAACAACCTGGTGAGGGCGGGGCGCATCGCTCCCGATTACCCGAAGGTCGTCGGACGCGTGCGGATCGGAATCGCGCATCGCGTCGGCACTCCCAAGCCGGACGTGTCCAGCGTCGCCAAATTGCGCGCCGTCATCGAGGCGACGCCGAGCTTTGCTTACGGAAACCCCAAAAGCGGGGTGCCGACGGATGCGCATGTGGTGCGCATGCTCGAAGAGCTCCGGCTCGACAAGGAATTGCGGGAAAAAGGCGTGATGCGCGAGGGCGGCGTCGCGGTGCTGATGGACGTGGCGGATCGGCGCGCCGCGCTCGGTTTTGCGCAGGCCAGCGAAATCGCGGCCTTTCCCGGCGTTGCGCTCGCGGGGTTCATGCCCGATTCCGTTCAGTTGACCACGGTGCATGCGGCGGCGCTGACGAAGACCGGGAAGGAGAATCCGGCGGCCGTCGAACTGTTCAAGCTGATCATCGGCGAACCCGCCTCGTATGTCTTCGAGAGGTCGGGGTTCGACATCCGCCGGTGAGATGTTAGCGCCAGCCGGCCTGTAAGCCGGGTTCTGTATGGCGCGAGCCTTGCGGCCCGCACGTGACGGCCATTCCTCTGGGACGACCGTTACCGGCCGCCTCGAGCAACCAACCCGGGCGACGACCCAGAGACGGGCCCAGGCCACGGGCGAACCCGCGACCTTCGTCGCCCCTATTCGGTTTTGCTCCCGGTGGGGCTTGCCATGCCGCGCCCGTTGCCGGCCGCGCGGTGCGCTCTTACCGCACCTTTTCACCCTTACCCCGGACGGATCCGTGGCGGTTCGTTCTCTGTGGCGCTTTCCCTGGGGTCACCCCCGCCGGACGTTATCCGGCACCGTGTCTCCATGGAGCCCGGACTTTCCTCCCTCCGCGAGGAGAGCGGCCGTCCGGCCGGCTGGCTCATGGCGAATACGGGTGCGGGGTCCGCAGGTCAAGCCCGCGGCCCCGGCTTGCATCAACCGTCCGAGAGGGACCGGCCGGCAACCTGCGCCATGAAGCCGCGCGCCTTGCCGCAATAGGCGCGGTTCGCGCCCGACATGCCGCGCGCATAAAGGCCCGACTGGTAGTAGCGAACCGTGCCGCACACGTCGCCACCGGCCTTGCGATAGGCCGCGCCGAGATAGCGCATGCCGTAGCGGACGTTGGTCTCGGCGTCGTAAAGCGCCGATGCGGGGCCGCTGAAGCCTTCGCCGCGGGCGGTCTGCGGCTTGATCTGCATGAGGCCCATGGCGCCACCATTCGAGACGCGGGGATTGTAGCGGCTTTCCACCATGACGACCGCATGGGCGAGCGCCGGAGGAACGCCGTTGGCGGCTGCGTGCTGGGCCACGAGCTGGCGCAACTGGGCAGAGCCGGCCGGGGCAACAGAGGCCGTGGCAGCGCGGCGGGCGGAACGACGGGAAGAGCGGATGTTCCGAGGCGCCTCGGCTGCCTGGGTGACGCCTGTCAGGGCGGATCCTGCCACCACGGCTTCCTGGCGGCCCAGGGAGGCAATGGCCTGGCGGTTTTTTTCGCTGGAAAGGATCTGGGCGTAATTGCCGCCGAGTTCGGAGGCGGAGGCGGAGCTGATCGAAAAGGACAATCCCAATACAGTCACGGCAAAGATATGCTTCACGTTCATCTACCTTGGTTCCTTTCGTGTCACGGGTTGGTGAGGCGAGGGAACTGACGGGTAAATGGGGCCATAAAGCGGCGTGGATGCGAAGATGTCTGGAACTATATGTCTCGATGTACTTGAGCCACAATCTGAAAAGCTGTGCATTATGAAAATTAGTCTGGCCCACAATGGGCATTCATGAAAAATAAACTATTCAACTCACGCACTTAGGCATTCGGTGGTGCGACTCTGCTTCGCTTCTGCTCTGGACCCGGTTCCAAAGCCACGCTGTGCGCCAGCGCAAAGCTAAGGCAGCGCCCCTCCGCTAATCTTCTGCCGTGGGGTTGCAGCGCTCGACGTCGCGCGCGCGCCCGGCTGGAGGACTCGACATGAAGAAAGCTGTTTTCGCCGTCGCACTGCTCGCCGCCCTGCCTTTGGCAGGCTGCAACACACCGGGTGAACGCGCCGCAGGCGGCGCCGCGATCGGCGGCCTCACCGGTGCGGCCATCGGCGGACTGGCGACGGGACGCCCGGGCGGCGCGCTGGCGGGCGCGGCCATCGGCGCTGTCGGCGGCGCCGTCATCGGCGGTGCGACGGCGCCACGCTGCGCGCGCTATGGCTACGACTATTATGGCGAGCCCGTCTGCGTGCGCTACTACCAGTAAGGCGCGGCATTCGCTTCGGCGCGCGAGCTTGGTATGAGGGGGCATGAGCCAGCCCCGTCCGGATTCGCCCCTCGCCGCCAAAGTGTTTCCGTCACCGAACCACGGTGAGCGGGCGACCGGGGTCAGGCCCGACATGATCGTGCTGCACTACACCGGCATGCCGACCGGCGCGGAAGCGCTGGGCCGGCTATGCAACCCGGTGGCGGAAGTCTCCTGTCACTATTTCGTCTGGGAGGACGGGGGCATCCTGCAGTTGGTGCCGGAGGCCCGGCGCGCCTGGCACGCGGGCCTATCGTCCTGGGCGGGTGAATCGGACCTCAATTCGCGCTCGATCGGCATCGAAATCGTCAACCCCGGGCATGAAGGCGGCTCGCCGCCGTTTCCCGCCGTCCAGATCGACGCGGTCGCCGACCTCTGCGCCGAGATCTCGGGCCGCCTCGGCATCAGGCCCGAGCGCGTGCTCGCGCATTCCGACATTGCGCCGGCGCGCAAGCGCGACCCGGGCGAGTTCTTTCCGTGGGACGTCCTGCATGCGCGGGGCGTCGGACATTTCGTGCCGGCGGCGCGGATTGCGGGCGGGCGCTTCTTCGCGCGCGGCGACGAGGGGCAGCCCGTGCAGGCTCTGCAGGCGATGTTCGCTCTCTATGGCTACGGCATCGCGGTGACGGGCGTATACGATGAGGCCACCGAACAGGTCGTGCGTGCGTTTCAGCGACATTTCCGGCGCGAGCAGGTGGATGGCGTGGCGGATGCGTCGACCATCACGACGCTGCGCGACCTCATCGCCACCCGGCCATCTCTGAAGCCGCCGCTCGCCGTCTGATCAGAAGCCGTATTTGAGATCGACCGTGAGCTTCTTGCCCTGCGGCTTGACGTAGACGTTGCCGCCCGCGAGATCGCTGACCCAGACGCCCGAACCCTTCTTGTGGAAAACCGTCGCGTCGGGGCCGGGCAGGGGAACGGCGATCGCGTCGCCCCGCGCCTGGGCGCTGGTATCGACCGGGGTGCGCGGCGCCGGCAGATCGGAGGGCGCGACCGGATCCGCCATGGTGGCGCGATCCAGCTCCGTGCATGCGCCGCAATCATGCGGCTCGGCGGCCGCGGATGCGGGAAGCGCGAGGAGGCACAGAATCGGCAGGGCGGCGGAACGAAGGTTCATGCCCGGTTCAAAGCCGAGAATCGTGTCCAGATTGTGAATGCCTGAGCCCGAGTCATTTTTCCCTGCCGGGCGGGAGCACTGCGGCCTTCATGGCGTCGACGACTTCCGCGGGTTGGGTCGCGACATCGGTCACAAGCGCCTGGAGTTGCGCGCCGGGAAGCGGATCGACCCCAAGCTTGCGTTTGACCGCGTCGGCCAGAAAGGCCGGGTCCTTGACCATGCGGTCGAAGGCGGCCCGCAGGGCGGCCAGGCGCTCGGGCGGCGTCTCGGGCGTGGTCAGAAAGGCGCGACCGATCGAGGACGTGCTCGCCATGAGCTTCAGGACGTTGCGGTCCTTCTCGACGTCGGTGAGTTCGAGCACGGTCGGCACGTCGGGCAGGTCTCGAAAGCGGTCGAGCGCGATGGTGTAGAGGATGTCGATCTTCTTCTCGTCGAACCATTCCTGCTTGGTCTGCAGATAATCCCAGCTCGTCGAGCCGATGCCATGCGCTTCCCCACGTTCGAGCGCGAGGCCCATGGTGGCGCTCGATCCATAACCCAGCACGACCTTGAACTTCGTGCCGATGAGCCGGTTCAGCGCCCATGGGATCGTCGCGGATGTGCCCGCGGCAGCATTGGCCGAGAGAACGATCTCGCGCTGCTTCATCTCCTCGATGGTGCGGGCCGGCGCGTCCTTCCAGACGAGGCCGACGAGGACCGACTGGTCGACGCGGCCGACGAAGCCGTATTTCTCGGACTCGAACTTGCGCGCCCTGTCGGTGGCCTTTTCGAGCACGAACGTCGGCTGGAAGATCGCCAGTGTCGAGCCGTCTCGCGGCGCGACGTTGTAGACATATTCGGCTGCCGCGATGCTGCCCGCGCCGGGCATGTTGCGTGGCACGATCGTGGGCTTGCCGGGAATGAACTGGCCGAGATGCTGGGCCACGAGGCGCGCCGAAAGATCGTAGCCGCCGCCTTCGCCAAGGCCGATGATCATCGTGACGGTGCGGCCCTTGTAGAAATCCTCGACGGGATCGGCCAGGGCCGGACCCGCGAGAGCTGAGGCCAGCAGCGCGGAACAGACCGGCACGACAAAACGCGGTTGAAACATCGAGAGCCCTCCCTGGCCGGAGGCTTGGCGCTCCGTGCCAGGCCAGCATCCGACGCGCGGGCTTTTCACGCAAGTCTCGCGCGTACGCCGCTACTCGGCGGCGTTCATCGCGAGCGAGGCCGGATTGTAGTTGAGGATGGGGGCGAGCCAGCGCTCGACCTCCGCGACGCTCATGGCCTTGCGCGCAGCATAATCCTCGACCTGATCGCGCTCCACTTTGGCGACCCCGAAATAATAGGATTCCGGCTGCGCGATGTAGAGGCCCGACACGGACGATCCCGGCCACATGGCGAAGCTCTCGGTGAGCTTCACGCCGATCCGGCGCTCCGCTTCCAGCAGCCGGAACAGCGTTTCCTTCTCGGTATGGTCGGGTTGCGCCGGGTAGCCGGGAGCCGGCCGAATGCCCGCATAGGATTCGTCGATCCGCTGCTCGTTGGTCAGAGTTTCGTTCGGCGCATAGGCCCAGAACTCGCGGCGCACGCGCTCGTGCATGCGCTCCGCAAATGCTTCGGCAATGCGGTCGGCCAGCGCCTTGACCATGATGGACCCGTAGTCGTCGTTGGCGCGGGCGAACCGGTCGGCGATCTTCTCTTCCTCGGGTCCGGCCGTCACCACGAAGGCGCCGACATAATCCTGCTTGCCGCTCGATACCGGAGCGACGAAGTCGGAGAGCGCGAGATTGGGGCGTCCATCGCGCCGCTGCAGTTGCTGGCGAAGGGTGTAAAACGTCGCGAGAGTCTCGCTGCGCGACTCGCCCTTGAACACGGCGATATCGTCGCCCTCCGCGCCTGCGGGCCAGAAGCCGATGACGGCCTTGGGCTGGAACCAGCGCTCGTCGACGATGCGCTTCAGCATGACCCGCGCGTCCTCGTACAATTGCCGCGCGGCTTCGCCCTGGCGCTCGTCCTCGAGCAGCGCGGGGTAGCGGCCCTTCATCTCCCAGGTCTGGAAGAAGGGCGTCCAGTCGATGTAGGGAACGAGTTCGCCGACATCATAGGTGCCGAACACGCGCGTGCCGAGGAAGGTCGGCTTGGGCGGATCGTAATTCGCCCAGTCGATTTTCATCGCATTGGCGCGCGCGCGGGCGAGCGGCAGGCGCATCTTGTCGTTCTCGGCGCGCTTGTGTGCATCCGCGACCTTGCGGTATTCGGCGCGGATCGTCTCGACGTAATTGGCCTTGCCGTCCTTGGCCAGCAATGCCGAGACGACGCCGACGGCGCGGCTCGCGTCGGTGACATAGACGGCCTGGCCGCCCTTGTAGTTCGGGTGGATTTTTACGGCCGTGTGGACGCGGCTCGTCGTCGCGCCGCCGATCAGCAGCGGCATGTCGAAACCTTCGCGTTCCATCTCGGCCGCCACGAAGCACATTTCATCGAGCGAAGGCGTGATCAATCCCGACAGCCCGATGGCGTCGACCTTCTCGCGTCTGGCGGTTTCGAGGATCTTGGCGGCCGGCACCATGACGCCCAGGTCGATGACCTCGAAATTGTTGCAGGCCAGCACGACGCCCACGATGTTCTTGCCGATGTCGTGGACGTCTCCCTTGACGGTCGCCATCAGGATCTTGCCGGCCGTCGAACGTTCGCCGCCGCCGTTCAGCGCCTTTTCGGCTTCCATGTAGGGCATGAGCCAGGCGACGGCCTGCTTCATGACGCGCGCCGATTTCACCACCTGGGGCAGGAACATCTTGCCGGCGCCGAAGAGATCGCCGACGACGTTCATGCCTGCCATCAGCGGACCTTCGATGACGTCGAGCGGGCGCTTGGATTGCAGCCGCGCTTCCTCGACGTCGACGTCGACGAATTCGGTGACGCCATTGACGAGCGCGTGCTCCAGCCGCTTCTCCACCGGCTGGTCGCGCCAGGCGAGATCCTTGAGCTTGATCTCGCCGCCCTGACCCTTGAATTTTTCGGCGATTTCGAGAAGCCGCTCGGTGCCGTCGCGGCGGCGATTGAGCACTACGTCCTCGCAGGCCTCGCGCAGTTCCTGGTCGATCTTCTCATAGACCGAGAGCTGGCCGGCATTGACGATGCCCATGTCCATGCCAGCCTGAATGGCGTGGTACAGGAAGACCGAATGCATGGCCTCGCGGACGAGTTCGTTGCCGCGGAACGAGAAGGACAGGTTCGACACGCCGCCGGAAATGTGCACGTGCGGCAGGGTGGCGCGAATCTGGCGTGTCGCCTCGATGAAGTCGACGCCGTAATTGTCGTGTTCCTCGATGCCGGTCGCGACCGCGAAGACGTTCGGATCGAAGATGATGTCCTCGGGGGGAAAGCCGACGTCCTCTGTGAGGATCTTGTAGGCGCGCGCGCAGATCGAGACCTTGCGCTCCATCGTGTCCGCCTGGCCCTTCTCGTCGAAGGCCATGACCACGACGGCGGCGCCGTAGAGGCGCACGGTCCGGGCCTCGGCCTTGAACTTTTCCTCGCCCTCCTTGAGCGAGATCGAGTTCACCACGGCTTTGCCCTGCAGGCATTTCAGGCCCGCCTCGATGACGTTGAACTTGGAGGAATCGACCATCACGGGCACCCGCGCGATGTCGGGTTCGGCCGCCACGAGGTTGAGGAAGTCGACCATGGCCTTTTCGGAATCGAGCAGGCCTTCGTCCATGTTGACGTCGATGATCTGCGCGCCGTTGGCGACCTGATCGCGCGCGACGTCGAGCGCGGCAGCGAATTCGCCATTCTTGATGAGCTTGCGGAAGCGGGCCGAACCCGTGACGTTGGTGCGTTCGCCGACGTTGACGAAGCGGATGTCGGGCGTCAGCGCGAAGGGCTCGAGGCCGGACAATCTCAACATGGGTTCGACGGTCGCGATCTCGCGCGGAGCGACCGCCTTCACCCGCTCGGCGATGGCGTGGATGTGGTGCGGTGTCGTTCCGCAGCATCCGCCCAGGATGTTGACCAGACCCGCATCGGCGAATTCGCCCACAAGGGAAGCCATATATTCCGGGCTCTCGTCGTAGAGGCCGAATTCATTGGGCAGGCCGGCATTGGGGTAGGCCATGACGAGAGTGTCGGCCAGACGCGACAATTCGGCGACGTGCTGGCGCATCTCGCGCGCGCCCAGGGCGCAATTCAGCCCGATGGCGAAGGGCTTCGCGTGCCGCAGCGAGATCCAGAAAGCCGCAGTGGTCTGGCCCGACAGCGTGCGGCCCGAGAGATCCGTGATGGTGCCCGAGATCATGATGGGCAGACGCGATCCGGTGGCGACGAATGCGTCCTCGATGCCGGCCAGCGCCGCCTTGGCGTTGAGCGTGTCGAAGATCGTCTCGATGAGCAGCAGGTCGGCTCCGCCTTCGATCAGCGCCTCAGCCGCCTCGCCATAGGCTTTGCGCAGGTCGTCGAAGCTGACGGCGCGGAAACCCGGATCGTTGACGTCGGGAGAGATCGAGGCGGTGCGGTTGGTCGGCCCCAGCGCGCCTGCGACGAAGCGGCGGCGGCCATCCTTTTGCTCAGCGAGATCGGCCGCTTCCCGCGCCAGCCGCGCGCCCTCGCGGTTCAGCTCTGCCGCGTAGGATTCCAGGCCGTAATCGGCCTGCGCGATGGTCGTCGACGAGAAGGTGTTGGTCTCGCAGATGTCCGCGCCCGACAGGAAATAGGCGAGGTGGATGTCGCGGATCGCTTCCGGCTGCGTCAGGATCAGCAGGTCGTTGTTGCCGCGCAGGTCGCTCGGCCAGTCGGCGAAGCGCTCACAACGGAATTCCGTCTCGGTGAAGCGGCGGTCCTGGATCATCGTGCCCATGGCGCCGTCCAGCAACAGGATGCGCTCCCTGGCGAGAGCCGTCAGGGCGGACCGGATTTCGGCGCCGTCGGCGCGCGGGCGTTTCGTGTTCATCTCAATGCGCTTTCAAAAATGTCAGGCGGCGTCGGCATGCTGGCGTGGGCGCAGGCCCAGCAAATGGCAGATCGCGTAAACGAGATCCGCCCGGTTCATCGTGTAGAAATGAAAATCCTCGACGCCGTGATCGACGAGGTCGAGAACCTGTTCGGCCGCCACCGCGGCGGCGATGAGGCGGCGCGTGGCTGGATCGTCTTCCAGTCCTTCGAAGCGATCGGCCAGCCATTGCGGCACGCTGGCGCCGGTGCGCCTCGCGAAATTCGCCGTCTGCTTGAAGTTCTGCACCGGCACGATGCCCGGCACGATCGGGATGTCGATGCCGCGCGCGCGAACCCGGTCGACGTAGCGCAGATAGCTGTCGTTCTCGAAGAAGAACTGGGTGATGGCGCGGGTCGCGCCGGCATCAACCTTGGCGGCGAGCACGTCGATATCGTCGTCCAGACTGCGGCTTTCCGGGTGCTTTTCAGGATAGGCCGACACCGAGACTTCGAAGTCGCCGAGCTTGCGGATGCCGGCGACGAGCGCTGTCGACGTATCATAGCCGCCGGGATGCGCACGATAGGCCGTGCCGAGCCCGTCCTGCGGATCGCCCCGAAGGGCCACGATGTGCCGAACGCCCGCGCGGCCGTAAGCGCGGATCACGTCGTCCACTTCATCGCGCGTGGCGGCCACGCAGGTCAGGTGAGCCGCGGGTTTCAGCAGCGTTTCCGCGGCGAGCCGCGCGACGGTGTTGTGCGTGCGCTCGCGCGTCGATCCGCCGGCGCCGTAGGTCACGGAGACGAAGCTGGGCGAAAGCGGCGCAAGGCGATCGATGCACTCCCACAGGCTCGTCTCCATTTCGGGCGTCTTCGGCGGGAAGAACTCGAAGGAGACGCGGATGCGGGGCTGTCCGTTGCGGCTGGGACGTTCGGCGGAATTCATCACGCCACCTCGCGATGCGTCATGGGCAGGAGATCCGATGTCATGCGCTGATCGCGCCCGACCCAGAGCGAGACCGTCAGCTTGTCGCGGCGGTCGGCGGGGGTCAGGTCGCGCTGCAACTCGACCTGGAGACCGCAGTCGCGCAGCAACGCGCCAACCTCATCGGGAGCGAATCCCAGGCGGCGATGCGCATGCTGCTCACGGAGAAATTCGTGCGTATGCGGGGCGAAGTCGATGATCACCAGGCGGCCCTGCGGACGCAACGTGCGGGCGGCCTCGCGCAAGGCGCGCGCGGGATCGTCGAGATAGTGCAGCACCTGATGCATGACGACGAGGTCATAGCCGTCGCGTTCGACGGGCAGGGCGTAGATGTCGCCCTGGCGCAATTGCACGTTGCGCAGGCCCGAATGATCGATGCGGCTGCGCGCCACGTTGAGCATGGCGGGGCTCTGGTCGACGCCGACCGCGCGGGTCGCGTGTGGCGCGATGAGTTCGAGCATGCGGCCCGTGCCGGTGCCGAGATCGAGCACGGCGTGAAGCGGGCGGTCTCCGACGATTTCGCGGACGGCCGCTTCCACGAGCTCTTCCGGAACATGCAGGGAGCGGATGCGATCCCAATGGGTCGCCTGTTCGGCGAAATAGCGGGCCGCCTGTTCGGCGCGTGCGCGCCGCACCTCCGAGAGCCTGCCGTGATCGGCCGCCAGAAGGGGATCGGCGGGGTCGATGCGCCCGACGATTTCACCTGCGATCTCGGCGGAGGCGCCGCGATCCGCCAGTCTGAAAAAGGCCCAGGCGCCCTCGCGGTGACGTTCGATCAGGCCGGCCTCGACCAGCAGCTTGAGGTGCCGCGAGATGCGCGGCTGCGACTGGCCCAAAATGGTGACGAGTTCGGTCACGGTGAGTTCGGCCTCCGAAAGCAGTGCCAGCAGGCGGAGCCGGGTGATCTCGCCAGCCGCCTCGAGAGCGGCGATGAGCTGGGAGAGGGGTGCCTGGGTCATGCGCAAGGAATCCTGATCACTCGGTATCATTGTAGATATAAAGATATCTTTATACGTGATTTGCCTGTGATGCAACTGCTCCCGCGTCGCGTCTGAGCAGGCCTGACATTGAGGCGGATCAAGCGGAATAAGACTTCGTTAATGTTAACGAGAGCTAATGAACGCGATCGTCGAACTGTCCCGTCGTGACTCATCCGTTCCGTTGACGCCCATACCAGCCCATGCTATCCCAAATCATCCCGTTCGGAGTTCCAGTTCCGTCAGCGTTGTCTTCGAGGCGCGAAGCAATTTCGCAAGCCGGAGAGGGCGCGTGTTCTGGCGTCGAAGGGGATGCGTGTTGCGGCCTGGTTCGCGAGTTCACTCTCGAGGATCGGGCGTTGGAATGGCGTCTTGGACCGCTTCGTCTCGCACTACACCAACCGGCTCGATGCGAAGGGCCGGGTTTCGATCCCGGCCACGTTTCGAGCGGTGCTGGCGCGCGACGGATTCGAAGGTCTCTACGTCCATCCCTCGCTCGATGCGCAGGCGGTCGACTGCGGTGGCCATGCGCTGCTGAAGGAGATCGACGGACTGCTCGATACGCTCTCGCCCTATTCGGAGGAGCGCGACCTGTTCTCGACGGCCCTGTTGGGCACGAGCGAAATCCTGAAGGTGGACTCGGAGGGCCGGGTCGTCCTAACGGACAGCGTAAAGGCCTACGCGGGCGTCACCACCGAGGTGACCTTCGTGGGTCAGGGTCACAAGTTTCAAATCTGGGAGCCGAGCCGCTTCCGTGCGCATCTGGACGAGGCCAGAGACCGGGTGCGCGACCTGCGGAAAGAGCTCAGTTCCCGGCACGCGGCAGCGGATCCGCCGCGTCCTCAAGGAGCACGGAAATGAAGCGGGGCCGCGGCGGGCAGGAAACTCTCGCCGCAGGCGGACCGGCCCGGCACATTCCCGTGCTCCTCGATGAGGTGCTGAAAGCCCTCGCGGTGCGCGAAGGCGGCCTCTATCTCGACGGCACCTTCGGGGCCGGCGGCTATACTCAGGCGATTCTCGAAACTCCCGGTACGCGCGTCCTCGCGCTCGACCGCGATCCGGATGCGATCGCGGCGGGGCAGGAACTCGTCGCCAAATATCGCGGCCGGTTGATGCTCGAGAGGGCGCGGTTCAGCACCTGCGCGGATGTCGCCGAGCGTCTGGGCCTGCGCCGCTTCGATGGCGCAACTTTCGACATCGGCGTGTCGTCCATGCAACTCGACCAGGCGGCGCGGGGATTCTCCTTCCGGTTCGAAGGGCCGCTCGACATGCGCATGGAGCAGGCGGGCCGCAGCGCCGCCAACATCGTCAACGAGGCGAGCGAGGAAGAAATCGCCGACATTCTCTACCATTATGGCGAGGAGCGCGCGTCGCGGCGCATCGCGCGGGCGATCGTGCACGACCGGAACACGAAGCCTTTCACGACGACCCGCGACCTTGCGGAATTGATCGGCCGCCTGCTGCCGTCGAAGGCCACCGAGATCCATCCGGCGACGCGGACTTTCCAGGGGCTGCGCATCGCGGTCAACGACGAACTCGGCGAACTGGTGATGGCGCTGGCTGGCGCGGAGCGGATTCTGGCGCCGGGCGGGCGGCTCGCGGTCGTGAGTTTCCATTCGCTCGAGGATCGCATCGTGAAGCAGTTTCTGGCGCTGCGCTCCGGGCGCGGCCGAGCGCGTTCGCGGCTGCTTCCGGGCGAACCCGTGCCGCCACCCCCGACCTTCACGCTCGAAGGCAAGCAACCCGTCGGCGCAGGCCCGCGCGAAACGCGCGACAATCCGCGCGCGCGCTCCGCGCGATTGCGCGCGGCCATCCGCACGGACGCGGCTGCGCAGGGCGTCGACCCCGCGGTTCGCGCGCTCTCGAGCCTGCCCGCGAACCATTCGAGAGGTCGCTGACATGCTGCGCTATCTCAACGTTCTCGCCATCGCGCTGCTGGTCGGATCGGCGGTCTATGCCTATTCGATCAAGTACGAGACGATCCTGTTCTCCGAGCAGATCGTGAAGGTGAAGCATGCGATCGACCGCGAGCAGGACCGCATCGGCATGCTGCGCGCCGAATGGGCCTATCTGACGCGGCCGGAGCGGCTGCAGGCGCTCGCCGACAAGCATCTGGATCTCAAGCCGCTCGGCACGGACCAGATCGTTCGCAGCGCCGCGCAACTGCCCGACCAGCCGCCGAAGGTGGACACGATCGGCCGCAAACTCGAAATGCTCGGCCTGTCCGAGCCGACCAACACGCCGCGCGACGCCAGCAGCGGCGCCAGCGCCGTCACTCCCTCAGCGAGGCCCAGATGAGCCCGATCCAAGAGCCGCCCGAGGGCCCTTACGTGCATCATATCGAGGAGCCGCAGGCCGCGCCGCGCGTTAACAGGTTCGTGCGCGCCTGGCGCGACCTGACGCGCACGCGCATCGACAAGAGCACGCGGCGGATCCGCATCGTCGCCTGCGGCTTCGTCCTGCTCTATGGGGTGATCGGCGGCCGCCTCGTCTATTTCGGCATGAAGCCTGATTCCAACAGCCTGCGTCGCGCCGCGTCCGAGGCGGTGTCGGCATCGCGTCCCGACATTCTGGACCGCAACGGCGAAGTGCTCGCCGTGGACGTCAAGACCATGTCGATCTTCGCCGAACCGCGCCGCATCATCGACAAGGACGAGGCCGTGGAATTGTTGACCGCGGTGCTTCCGGGCCTCGACGCGCGCGAACTGCGCGAACGGCTCGGTTCGCGCAAGGGCTTCGTCTGGGTGAAGCGCGCCGTCAGCCCGAACGAGCGCAAGGAAGTGTTCCGGCTCGGTCTGCCGGGCGTCGGTTTCCTGCCCGAAAACAAGCGCGTTTATCCCAACGGGCCGATCGGCGCGCACGTGCTCGGCTTCACCAACGTCGACAACGTCGGGATCGCTGGAATCGAAAAATACATCGACAACCAGGGCCTGGGCGAACTCAATCGCGCCGGCTTCGCCACCACGTCGACCGATCTCAAGCCCATCCGCCTGTCGCTCGACCTGAAGGTCACGCATGCCCTGCGCGACGAAGTGCAGAAGGGGATCGAGCGCTACAAGGCGAAGGCGGGGGCCGCCGCCATCATGGACGTCAACACGGGCGAGATCATCGCGCTCGCGTCGCTGCCGGATTACGATCCCAACAATCCCGTCGATGCGCTCGAGCTCAATCGCATCAACCGCATGTCGGTCGGCGTGTTCGAGATGGGCTCGACCTTCAAGGCGCTGACGCTGGCCATGGGGCTGGACGCGAACCGCATCGGGCTGCGCACCAGCATCGACGCGCGTGGCGCGCTTCGGTACGGCCGCTTCAAGATCAACGATTACCACGCCCAGAATCGCGCATTGTCCGTGCCGGAAGTGTTCACCTATTCGTCGAACGTCGGCACCGCGCGCATCGCCCTCATGATGGGTGTCGACGCCCACAAGGCGTTCCTGCGGAAGCTCGGCCAGCTCGACCGGATGAAGACGGAGTTGCCCGAAAGCGCCGAGCCGATCATCCCGAAGAACTGGGGCGAACTCAACACGATGACCATCGCGTTCGGCCATGGTCTCGCTGTCGCCCCATTGCAGGCCATGATGGCGGTCGCGGCGATCACGAACGGGGGTCTTCTGGTGAAGCCCAGTTTCTTGAAACGCAGCGAAGAGGATGCCAAGAAGGACGCGCCCCGGGTGGTCCGGGCCGAGACCAGCGAAGCCATGCGATATCTGATGCGCCTCAATGCCGAGGTGGGGTCGGCCAAGTCGATCGACATCAAGGGCTATTATGCCGGTGGCAAGACCGGGACGGCCAACAAGGTCGTCAACGGCCGCTATGCCAACGATCGCGTCTTCACGACCTTCACGGCCGTCAGCCCTTCGGATGCGCCGAAATACCTGTATCTGACGGTGTTCGACGAGCCGCAGGGCATTGCGGAGACACACGGATTCCGCACCGCCGGCTGGAATGCCGGCCCGGTCACGGGCAAGATCATCGAGCGCACCGGACCGTTGCTCGGCGTGCCGCCGCGGCTCGATCTGCCGACAAAGCCCTTCCCGCTGCTGGCGCGGTTGGGCTTCGGCATGAATGCGACCGGGAGCCTCTCGCATTGACGAGGCTGCGCGACATTCTCCAGCGTGTCGGCCTCGAACCCGACGTCCTGCCGGCGGGCGGGGTTGACCGGGACGTCGTGCAGGTGACGGCCGACAGCCGCGAGGTCAGGCCCGGAGCTCTGTTCTTCGCGGTTCCCGGAACGCGCGCCGACGGCCTTTCGTTCGCGCCGCAAGCCGTTGCGCAGGGCGCGGTCGCGGTGGTGGGCCAGACTGCCCCGACGACGTCCTGGGGCGATGTTCCTTATTGGCAGGTCACGGACGTACGGGCGGCTCTCGCGCATGCGGCTGCGGCGCTTCATCCGCGCCAGCCTGCCACCATCGTGGCGGTGACGGGCACGAGCGGCAAGACGTCGGTGGCCTCGTTCACGCGCCAGATCTGGGCCCGGCTCGGCCTGCCGGCGGCGGCGCTCGGCACGACCGGCGTGGTGGGACCCTCGGGCGCCACCTACGGGTCGCTCACGACCCCCGATCCCGTGACGCTCCATCGCATCGTTGACGATCTCGCCGGGCAGGGCGTCGATCATCTCGCGCTCGAAGCATCGTCTCACGGCCTCGATCAGCGCCGCCTCGACGGATTGAAGCTCGCGGCCGGAGCCTTCACGAATCTTTCGCGCGACCATCTCGACTATCATCCCGATCTCGACTCCTATCTGGCGGCGAAGCTGCGCCTGTTCGACACGCTGCTCGCGCCGGGTGCGCCGGCGGTGATCAATGCGGACAGCGACGTCGCCGATCGGGTCATCGCGACCGCGCGGGCGCGCGGGCTTGCGCTCTTCACGGTCGGAGCCCATGGCGCGGATCTCGCGCTCGCATCCGTGGCGTCCGAGGCCGACGGCAATCGGATCGTCGTGCGGTGCGGCGGACGCGCGCATGCGCTGCGGGTTCCTCTCGCGGGTGCATTCATGGTTTCGAACGCACTGGTGGCGGCGGGGCTCTGCATCGCGACCGGCAGCGCGCCGGACGATGTGCTTGCGGCGCTCGAACATCTCGAAGGCGCCCCCGGACGTCTGGAGCGGGTCGGCGAGCGGAATGGCGCGCCGGTCTTCGTCGATTACGCGCACAAGCCGGACGCGCTCGAGAAGGTGCTGGAAGCCCTGAGGCCACTCGCGTCATCGCGGCTCGTCGTCGTGTTCGGCTGCGGCGGAGACCGCGACCAGGGCAAACGTCCACTGATGGGCGAGATTGCCGCGCGGCTGGCCGACGTGGTCATCGTCACGGACGACAATCCGAGGTCGGAAGATCCGGCAAAAATCCGCGCCGCTATTTTGGAAGCTGCGCCGGGTGCGCGCGACATCGGCGATCGGCGCGCAGCCATCGCCGAGGCGGTGGCGATGCTGCGCGACGGCGACGTGCTGGTCGTCGCCGGCAAGGGGCATGAAACCGGGCAGACGATCGCCGGACGCACGCTGCCATTCTCGGACCATGAGGCGGTGCGCGCCGCATTGAAGGAGCTAGCCGCATGAGCGAGGGTCTTCTCTGGACCGGGCTCGATCTGATAAAGCCGCTCGACGCGCGCGTGACGAAGGTTCCGCGCGGCGTGACGGGCGTGTCGATCGATACGCGGACTCTCGAGGCCGGCGATCTGTTCTTTGCCGTCCGAGGTGAAAACTCCGATGGTCACGCTTATGTCGAGACTGCTTTCCAGAAGGGCGCGGCTGCTGCCGTGGTGGATGAGGCGCATGCCGACCTGCTGAAGCACTTTGGGCCGCTGTTCGTCGTGCAGGACGTGCTTGCCGCGATGGAGCGTCTCGGCGTTGCGTCGCGCAAGCGCTCCTCCGCCATGATCGTGGCGATCACGGGATCGGTCGGCAAGACCAGCACCAAGGAAGCGCTCCGCGTGGCCTTGTCGCGCTCGGGCATCACCCATGCCTCGGCGGCGTCCTACAACAATCATCTGGGCGTGCCGCTGACGCTCTGCCGCATGCCGGCCGACGCCGAGTTCGGCGTGTTCGAGATCGGCATGAATCATGCCGAGGAAATCCGCCCGCTCGTCAACATGGTGCGGCCGCACGTGGCGATGATCACGAATGTCGCGCCCGTGCATCTCGAGAATCTTGGAACCATCGAGGCGATCGCGGATGCGAAGGGCGAAATCTTTTCGGGGCTCGAGCCCGGCGGCATCGCCATCCTGCCACGCGACAACCCCCATTACGATCGGCTCGCCGCGCTGGCTGGAGAGTCGCGCGGTGGCGGCATCCTGAGTTTCGGTGAGACCGAGGCGGCGGATGCGCATCTCATCGAGTACGTCGCACAGGAAGACGGCTCCATTGTCACGGCCGACATCATGGGGGCGAGCCTGCGCTATCGCGTGGCGGCTCCCGGCCGTCATCTCGCGCTGAATTCCGTCGCCGTGCTGCTGGCGGCGCGCGCGGTCGGAGCCGATCTCGCGGAGGCGGCCCGCGCCATGGCGGACTTCACGGCGCCCAAGGGACGCGGCGAGCGCATCATGTTGCGGATGCGCGGCGGCGAGGCGACGCTGATCGACGAGAGCTACAACGCCAACCCCGTTTCCATGCGGGCCGCCCTGACGCTTCTGGCGGACGCCCCCAAGGAGAGCATGTTCGGCCAGCGTATCGCCATTCTGGGAGACATGCTCGAGCTCGGTCCGCAGGCCGCCGAACTGCATGCCGAACTCGCGCCCTTCATCGCGCAACTGCCCATCGACGTCGTGCATGCGGCCGGGCCGCTGATGCGGCATCTCCATCAGGCGCTGCCCGAAGACAAGAAGGGCGTCTACGGTCGCACGTCGGATGAAATCGCGGAGACGCTTCTGGCTTCGGTTGCGGCGGGCGACGTGGTCATGGTCAAAGGCTCCAATGGCAGTCGCATGGGGCCCATCGTGGCCGCGCTCAAGCAGCGCTTTGCGACCCAGCCCGACGAACTCGTTTCCTGAAGGAACCCACATGCTCGCCTGGCTCGCGGATTTCGCGTATTTGTTCAGTCCCCTGAACGTATTCCGCTACATCACCGTGCGGACCGGCGGGGCTGCCGCGACGGCGCTTCTCTTTGTGTTCTTCCTTGGGCCGCGCATCATTTCGGCTCTGCGGCTGAAGCAGGGCAAGGGCCAGCCGATCCGGCTCGACGGACCGCAATCGCATCTGCTCACCAAGAAGGGCACGCCCACCATGGGCGGCCTGATGATCCTGTCCGGGCTGATCGTATCGACGCTGCTCTGGGCGAATCTGCGCAATCATTTCGTCTGGGTCGTGCTGCTCGTCACCGCGGGCTTCGGACTGATCGGCTTCTATGACGATTACCTGAAAGTCATGAAGCAGACGCACAAAGGCTTTTCCGGCAAGGCGCGCCTGACCTGCGAGGCTTTCATCGCGGTCATCGCCTGCGCGATCATGATGCGCTTCGGGACGCCGACGACGACCGGTCTCTCCATCCCGCTCGTCAACGGCTACGTGGCCGATCTCGGGCTCTTCTTCCTGGTCTTCGCGCCTTTCGTCATCGTGGCCTCGGGCAATGCGGTCAATCTGACCGACGGTCTCGACGGGCTGGCGATCGTTCCGACGATGATCGCCACCGGCACGTTCGCGATCATCGCCTGGGCGGCCGGAAATGCCATTTTCGCGACCTATCTCGGCATCAATTTCGTGCCCGGCACCGGCGAACTCGCGGTGCTGTGCGGCGCTTTCATCGGCGCAGGGCTCGGCTTCCTCTGGTTCAACGCGCCGCCCGCCCAGATCTTCATGGGCGATACGGGATCGCTGGCGCTGGGCGGGCTCATCGGCACCATTGCGGTGGCGGTGAAGCACGAGATCGTGCTGATCATCGTGGGCGGTCTCTTCGTGGTCGAGGCGCTGTCGGTGATCGTGCAGGTCGTCTCCTTCAAGCTGACCGGCAAGCGCGTCTTCCGCATGGCGCCGATCCATCATCATTTCGAACAACTCGGCTGGTCCGAGCCGCAGATCGTGGTCCGTTTCTGGATCATCGCCTTCGTGCTGGCGCTGATCGGATTGTCGACCCTGAAACTGCGCTGAGCGCAGAACGCCTGAAGAGGACGAGGCCATGGTTTCTCGCGCCGAACGAAGTGCTTTCGCGGATTGGTGGTGGACGGTCGACCGCTGGCTGCTGAGCGGTCTCGCGGCCCTGATGGTGTTCGGCATCGTGCTGACCATGGCGGGATCGCCGCCGGTCGCAGAACGTCTCGGGCTGTCGACGTTCCATTTCGTCAACCGGCAGGTGATCTACCTGTCGTTCGCCGCGAGCGTGCTGATCGGCTTTTCCTTCCTGCCACCGCGCTGGGTGCGTCGCGTTGCGCTCGCCATGTTCGTGGTCGGCATGGGCCTGGTGGTCGGGGCGCTGCTGCATGGCGTCGAAGTGAAGGGCGCTCGTCGCTGGATTTTTGGCATCCAGCCGTCCGAATTCGTCAAGCCGGCTTTCGTCATTCTCGCCGCCTGGGCGTTTTCGGAAGGTGCGCGCCGGCGCGACGTGCCCGGCACCTTGCTGGCCATGCTGCTGCTGCCCGTCACGATCATCCCGCTCATCCTGCAGCCGGACATCGGCCAGACGGTGCTGATCTCGATCGTCTGGGCGTCGCTGTTCTTCATGGCCGGCCTGCACTGGATCTGGGTCGCGGGCATCGGCGGGGTCGGCGTTACGGGGGTGTTCTTCGCCTATCGCTTCATCCCGCACGTGCGGCTGCGCATCGAGAAGTTTCTGGATCCGGGCAATGGCGGCACGACGCCGGGCGACACGTTCCAGGTCGACACCGCGATGGAGAGCTTCATTTCGGGCGGCTGGTTCGGCAAGGGGCCGGGCGAGGGAACGATGAAGCGCATCCTGCCCGACAGCCACACGGATTTCATTTTCGCCGTCACGGGCGAAGAGTTCGGCGTGCTGTTCTGCATGGTCATCGTGTCGATCTTCGCCATGATCGTGCTGCGCGGCCTGTTCGTCTCCTCGCGCAACGAGGACCCGTTCTGCCGGTTCGCTGCCGCCGGCCTGGTGATGCTGTTCGGCGTGCAGAGCGCCATCAACATGGCGGTCAATCTGCATCTGATGCCCGCCAAGGGCATGACGCTTCCGTTCATCTCCTACGGCGGTTCGTCGCTGATTTCGCTCGCCATGGGAATGGGCTTTCTGATCGCCGTCACGCGGCGGCGGCCGCGCGCCGAAATCGCCCGGCCGGTGAGTCAGACGTGAACGGTCCGATCCTTCTCGCGGCGGGTGGAACCGGCGGTCATCTGTTTCCGGCGGAATCGCTCGCGGTCGAACTGGCGCGTCGCGGCCTGCGCGTCGAACTCGTCACCGACGACCGGGCGCTAACCTATGGTGCGCAGTTTCCGGCAGCCGCCGTGCACACGATTTCGGCTGCGACGCCGACGGGCGGCTCGCTCGTGTCGAAAGCACGCGCCGCCCTGATGCTCGGGCGCGGCACGCTGCAGGCTTTGGCGCTGTTGCGTCGCGTCAGACCGGCCTGCGTCGTCGGGTTCGGCGGCTACCCGACCGTGCCGCCGCTGCTGGCGGCGCGGCTCTTGCGCATTCCCAGCATCCTGCACGAGCAGAATGCGGTGATCGGCCGGGCCAACCGCTTCCTGGCGCAGGGCGTCACGGCGATCGGCACGGGCTTCGCCACGCTGTCGGGCGCGGGCGGCTCACTGGTCGCGAAGGCGAAACATACCGGCAATCCGGTGCGGCCGAGCGTCATCGCGGCGGCCGCCACGCCATACCCTGATTTTGCCGACGACCGCCTTCGTCTACTCGTGACGGGCGGTTCGCAGGGGGCGCGCGTCATGTCGGATGTCGTGCCGGCCGCGATCGCGCTGCTGCCGGCGGACGTGCAACGGCGGCTCGTCATCGTCCAGCAGGCGCGCGGCGAGGACGAGGCGCGGGTGCGTGCGGCCTATGCGGCGCTCGGGCTGAACGCCGAAGGCGCGCCCTTCTTCAAGGACCTGCCGGGCCGGATGGCGGCGGCGCATCTGGTCATCGCCCGTTCGGGCGCATCCACCGTGTCCGAACTGGCGGTCATCGGCCGACCCGCGATTCTGGTGCCGTTTCCGTTCGCGCTGGATCAGGACCAGGCGGCCAATGCGGCGCAGCTCAAGTCGTCCGGCGCGGTCGAGGTCGTGCCGCAGTCCGAGTTCACCCCGGCGTGGCTCGCGGCGGCCCTCGGCCGGGCGGCTTTCGACCCCGAGGGGTTGACGCGCCGGGCGGAAGCCGCCAAGAGCGCCGGCATCGGCAATGCCGCCGAACGCCTCGCCGATCTCGTCGTCCGGGTCGCGGGTTCCGGTGCTGGTCCTGGAGTGAGCTGAATGAAACTGCCGCGCGAGCTCGGCTCGATCCATTTCGTCGGCATCGGCGGCATCGGCATGTCGGGCATCGCCGAAGTGCTGATGAATCTCGGCTACAAGGTGCAGGGCTCGGACGCGAGCGAGAATCCAAACGTCAAAAGGCTGCGCGACAAGGGTGCGCAGATCTTCATCGGGCACGATGCGGCGCATCTCGGTCAGGCCGCCGTCGTGGTGGTGTCGACGGCGATCCAGCGCGACAACCCCGAGCTGGCGAGCGCGCGCGAGCGCCGCATCCCGGTCGTGCGCCGCGCCGAAATGCTCGCCGAACTCATGCGCCTGCGCCAATGCGTGGCGGTGGCGGGCACGCATGGCAAGACGACCACGACGTCCATGGTGGCGACGCTGCTCGAGGCCGGTGGGCTCGACCCGACGGTCGTCAATGGCGGCATCATCAACGCCTATGGCACCAATGCGCGGCTGGGCGCGGGCGAGTGGATGGTGGTGGAAGCCGACGAAAGCGACGGCACGTTCCTGAAACTGCCGGCCGACGTCGCGGTCGTGACCAACATCGATCCCGAACATCTCGATCACTTCAAGACCTTCGAGGCGATCAAGGATGCGTTCCGCACGCTGATCGAAAACCTGCCCTTCTACGGCTTCGCGGTCATGTGCCTCGATCATCCGACCGTGCAGGAACTGGTCGGCAAGATCGAGGACCGGCGGGTCATCACCTATGGGGAGAATCCGCAGGCTGATGTGCGCCTGCTCGACGTCGAGCTGGCCGGCGGCGTGTCGAAGTTCAACGTGCTGATTCGCGACCGCAAAACCTCGTCGGCGACCTATCTCGAGGACATGACGCTGCCGATGCCCGGCCACCACAACGCCCTCAACGCAACAGCGGCGATCGCGGTGGCGTATGAGCTGGGCATGAGCATAGAGGCGATCCGCTCGGCGCTGTCGCAGTTCGGCGGCGTGAAGCGGCGTTTCACGCGCACCGGCGAATGGAACGGCGCCATCGTGTTCGACGATTACGCGCATCACCCGGTCGAGGTCGAAGCCGTGCTGCGCGCGGCGCGCGCGTCCACCAAGGGGCAGGTCATCGCCATCGTGCAGCCGCACCGCTATTCGCGGCTGCAGACCCTGTTCGAATCCTTTTCGCGCTGCTTCAACGATGCCGACGCGGTCATCGTGGCGGATGTCTATCCGGCCGGCGAAAAACCCATCGAGGGGGTGGATCGCGATCATCTCGTCGCCGCCATCAAGGCGCACGGCCATCGCCGGGCGCTCGGGTTGAGCACGCCGGACGCGCTGCCCCAGATGGTTCGGGAGATCGCCAAGCCGGGCGACTACATCGTCTTCCTGGGGGCGGGCAACATCACGCAATGGGCCTATGCCCTGCCGGAGCAATTGGCAGCCGGCGACAGGACGCCCTCATGAGCTTCCCGGACATCACAGATCGACTGCGTGCGGCCGTTCCCGACCTGCGGGGCCGGATGCTCGCCAATCAACCGCTCGCGCCGTTCACCTGGTTTCGGGCAGGGGGCGTGGCCCAGATCCTGTTCACCCCAGCGGATGAAGCGGATCTCGCCAGCTTCCTGCGTCATCTGCCCCATGAGACGCCCGTGACCACGATCGGGCTCGGCTCGAACATGATCGTGCGCGACGGCGGCGTCGAGGGCGTCGTGATCAAGCTCGCCGGCAAGGGGTTCGGCGAGATCTCGATCGAGGACGGATTCCGGGTGCGGGCCGGAACGGCCGTGCCGGACGTGAAGGTGGCGCGCGCGGCGGCGGATGCCGGCATCGCCGGATTGGCGTTCTTCCGAGGCATTCCAGGATCGATCGGCGGCGCATTGCGGATGAATGCTGGCGCGCATGGCGGCGAGACGACCGACGTGCTGGTCGAAGCGCGCGGCGTCGACCGGCATGGCGAGATCCGCACCTTCAGCCATGCCGACATGGGCTTCAAATATCGCCACAGCGGCGCGCCGCTCGACGTGATCTTCACCCAGGCTCTCTTTCAGGGGAAGCCGGGCGTAACGGCTGAGATCCTGGCCGAGATGGATCGCATCACCGAGGCGCGCGAGGCCGCGCAGCCGATCCGCGAAAAGACCGGCGGCTCGACCTTCAAGAACCCGCCGGGCGGCAAGGCCTGGCAGTTGATCGACAAGGCCGGGTGTCGGGGGCTGGTCGTGGGCGACGCGCAGGTGTCGCCGATGCACTGCAACTTCCTGATCAATCGCGGGCAGGCCAGCGCCGCCGACATCGAGGCTTTGGGCGAAGAGGTCCGGCGCCGCGTGCTGGCGGAGTCGGGCGTCGAGCTGCATTGGGAAATCAAGCGCATCGGCCGGCATTCGCACTGAGCCGACGAAGTTGAACTTCACGTTGAACATGAACTGACGGACGGAACGCACCATGAGCAAACATGTCGCCGTGCTGATGGGAGGCTGGTCGGCTGAGCGCGAGGTCAGCCTTCGGTCCGGAGAGGCCTGCGCCAAGGCGCTGGAAGGCGAGGGCTATCGCGTGACCCGGCTCGACGTCGGCCGCGACGTCGCGCAAAGGCTCGTCGAAATCGCGCCGGACGTCGCCTTCAACGCGCTGCATGGCAAGGTCGGGGAAGACGGAACGATCCAGGGCATTCTGGAGGTTCTGCAGATTCCCTACACGCATTCGGGCGTGCTCGCATCCGCGCTGGCGATGGACAAGCAGCAGGCCCGGATCGTCATGGCGGCGCATGGCTTGCCGGTGGCGGAGGGTCGCGTGATCGACCGGCGCGAGGCGGCGCGCACCCATGCCTTGCCGCCGCCCTACGTGCTGAAGCCGGTGTGCGAAGGATCGTCGTTCGGCGTGGTGATCGTGCGCGAGGGCGATGCGCCGCCGGCGCAACTCGGCCGCGACGACTGGGCCTATGGCGACCGCATGCTGGCTGAGCGATTCGTCGACGGACGCGAACTGACCTGCGCGGTGATGGGCGACCGGGCGCTCGACATCATCGACATCCGGGCCGCCGACGGCGGCTGGTACGATTACAACGCCAAGTACGCGAAAGGTGGATCAATCCACATCCTTCCTGCTCAATTTAAAGGAAATATTTACCAAAGGGTCCAAGAGTTGGCGCTTGAGGCGCACAGAGCCCTCGGGTGCCGCGGCGTAAGCCGGTCGGACTTCCGTTATGACGATCGCCCCGGTGGAACGGGCGAACTCGTGATCCTGGAGGTCAACACACAGCCCGGCATGACCGAGACGTCCCTGGTGCCGGAAATCGCGGCGCATGCCGGGTATTCGTTCGGTGGACTTGTCAAATGGATGGTGGAAGAGGCGTCCTGCGATCGCTGAAGGGGGCCATCGAGTCCCTTGCGCCCGCGCGTCCTGCCTATGCCGGTTTCTCCGGCGACTTCGACACTCCCGCTCGTGATCCCGTTCGGCCAGCCATTCCGCGCAAGCGGCGCCGTTTCGAGCGCCGTAGCCGGATCGAACGCTTCACCAGTTTCGCCCGCACGCCGGGCCTTGGCGCCTTGCTGGCGGTCGCGCTCATGGCCGGCACCGGACTTTACGGTTCGATCAAGGGTGGCGCTTACGACGAGTTCATCGCCCAGCAGGGATCGCTCGCCGATCTCTCGGCCCGCATGTTCGGGTTCGGCATCAATGGCGTCACTTTCGTGGGCGCGCGGGAGCTGAACGAAGAGGACCTGCTGAGGGCGTCGGGCATCACGACGCGCGATTCGCTTCTGTTCCTGGACGTGGCGGCGGTTCGTGCGCGGCTCAAGGAAATGCCGCTCGTGCGCGACGTGAGCGTGCGCAAGCTCTACCCGGGACGGCTGGCGATCGACGTGCAGGAGAGGGCGCCTTATGCGCTCTGGCAAATGCACGGACAGATCCAGATCGTCTCCGCGGACGGCATGGCGATCGATCAGTTGACCGACGAGCGTTTCACGCGGCTGCCGTTCGTGGTGGGCGAGGACGCCAATCTCCGGGTGCCGGAGTTTCTGAAAATTGTCGAAGTCGCCGGCGAACTGCGCGATCAGATTCGCGCGGGCGTGCTGGTCGCCGGACGCCGCTGGAATCTCAAACTGTCGTCCGGCCTGTTGATCAAGCTGCCCGAGGATGCGCCCGAAGTGGTGTTTGCACGTTTCGCCAAACAGGCGCGCGAGATGCGCATTCTCGAAAAAGATCTGATCTCGGTAGACCTGCGCATTCCTGACCGTATGGTGGCGCGACTCACCGCCGACGCCGCCGCGGCGCGAGCCGAATCACTTCGCAAGCCGCGCGCCAAGGGAGGCCAGACTTGAGTTCTCACCTCACACCGCGCATGCGTCCGTTGTCCTCGCGCAAGAGCGCGGTGCTGTCGGTCCTCGATGTCGGAACCTCGAAGGTCGCGTGCCTCATCGCGCGGCTCATGCCGGCCGAGGCCTCCGACACGTTGCGGGGCCGCACGCATCGCTGCCGGATTCTCGGCATCGGTCACCAGCGCTCGCGCGGCATCAAGGCGGGTGCGGTCGTCGACATGGACGAAGCCGAAAACGCCATCCGGCTCGCGGTCGATGCGGCCGAGCGCATGGCGGGCGTGCAGGTCGAAAGCGTCATCGTGAATCTGAGCGGCGGCAGGCTCGGCTCGCAGCTCTACCACGCCAACATCAGCGTCGGCGGCAAGGGCGTGGCGGATTACGACATTCACCGGGTGCTCGAAGCCGCGGCGTCGCGCACCGAGCAGCAGGGCAGGGCCGTGCTGCACTCGTTGCCGACGGGCTTCTCGCTCGACTCGACGCGGGGCATCCGTGACCCGAAGGGCATGATCGGCGACGAACTCGGCGCAGACATGCACGTGGTTTCGTGCGACAGCGCGGCGGCGCGCAATCTCATGCTGGCGATCGAGCGCTGCCATCTGGACATCGAGGCCATGGTGGCGACGCCTTATGCGGCGGGGCTTTCGGCACTGGTCGACGATGAGGCCGAGATCGGAACGGCTCTCGTCGATCTGGGCGGAGGCACGACGTCGATCGGCGTTTTTGCCGGGGGGCACCTGACTCATATCGACGCAGTCGCGGTCGGCGGAAACCACGTGACGATGGACATCGCGCGCGGCTTGACCATTCGCCTGTCGGACGCAGAGAGACTTAAAACCCTCTATGGTTCATGTATCGCATCGCCGTCCGACGAAAGAGAGACGATTTCAGTTGCGCAGGTGGGCGAAGACGGCGACCATCCGATTCACATGCCGAAATCACATCTGGTGCGGATCATCCGTCCGCGAGTTGAAGAGATTCTGGAACTGGTTAGGGACCGACTGCAGGCGGCAGGCTTCGGACCCCAGGCGGGACGTCGTCTCGTCCTGACCGGCGGAGCCGCGCAACTGACCGGCATGCCGGAAGCTGCGCGAAGAATTATCTCGAATCAGGTGCGCGTCGGGCGTCCGTTGGGTATTCAAGGGTTGCCCGAATCAGCAAAGAGCCCCGCCTTCTCGGCGGCGGTGGGGCTTCTGGTGTATCCGCAGGTCGCGGGGATCGAACATTTCGAGCCCAGGCGGAAGGCGATGATGCAGTCGACGGGTACGGACGGGTACATGTCCCGCATGGGACGATGGCTCCGCGAAAGTTTCTAAGCGTATCGGTGATTCGAGGCGGCGCGGCGGCGGCAACGGAAAACCGGCGAACCGAAATCAGATAAGCGGGCGAAGCGAAGCGCCCATTCAGTCGAGAGGCCAGACTATGACGATCAATCTCAAAGCGCCCGAGTTGCGGGAACTCAAGCCACGTATCATGGTGGCGGGCGTGGGCGGCGCCGGCGGCAATGCCGTCAACAACATGATCGTCTCGGGCCTCGTGGGCGTCGATTTCATCGTTGCGAACACCGATGCGCAGGCGCTCACCGCCTCCAAGGCCGACCGCATCATCCAGATGGGCCTGCAGGTCACCGAAGGTCTCGGCGCGGGTTCGCAGCCGGAAGTCGGTCGCGCCGCCGCCGAAGAAGCCCTCGAGGAAATTCGCGACCATCTGGCCGGCGCCCACATGGTGTTCGTCACCGCCGGCATGGGCGGCGGCACGGGCACGGGCGCAGCGCCCGTCATCGCCCGCATGGCCCGCGACATGGGTATCCTGACGGTCGGCGTCGTCACCAAGCCGTTCCAGTTCGAGGGCGTGCGCCGCATGCGCGTGGCCGAATCGGGCATCAACGAACTTCAGAAGGCGGTCGACACTCTGATCGTCATTCCGAATCAGAACCTGTTCCGCGTCGCCAATGAAAAGACCACCTTCGCCGACGCCTTCGCGATGGCCGACCAGGTTCTCTATTCGGGCGTCGCCTGCATCACCGACCTGATGGTCAAGGAAGGCCTGATCAACCTCGACTTCGCCGACGTTCGCGCCATCATGCGCGAAATGGGCAAGGCGATGATGGGCACGGGCGAAGCCTCGGGCGACCGTCGCGCCATTCTCGCGGCCGAAGCGGCGATCGCCAATCCGCTGCTCGACGAAGTGTCGATGAAGGGCGCGCGCGGCCTGCTGATCTCGATCACGGGCGGCAACGACCTCACCCTTTACGAGGTGGATGAAGCGGCGAGCCGTATCCGCCAGGAAGTCGACGAAGACGCCAACATCATTCTGGGCGCGACCTTCGACCAGTCACTCGACGGAGTCGTCCGCGTCTCGGTCGTCGCCACCGGCATCGACCAGCCAGCCGACATCCGCGAATTCAGCGCCACCGAAACGCGTATCGCCGAGGTCGCCCAGAAGCTTCGCGCCCAGACCCAGGCGCGCGCCGGAGAGCCGGCCCGCTATCAGGCGCCGATCGGCGAGGCCTCGGCTCCGCCGGCCTACCAGATCGAGCAGCAGCCTGCCGTGCAGCAGGCTCCGGTCGCCCAGGCGCAGATGGCTCCGGCTCCGGTTCAGCAGCCGGCCGCCCCCGTCATGGCGCATGAAGTCACGCTTCAGCCCGTGCAGCCCAAGCCGGCCTATGTCCCGGCTCCGCCTCCGGAAGCGCCGCGTGCCGAATATCAGCAGCCGGCGCATTTCATTCCGCCTGCTCCCGAGGCGCCGGTCATGCGCGCGCCCCGTATGCCGCAGATCGACGATCTGCCGCGGCCCGGCCAGGAGCAGCTTCGCCACCGCGACGCGCCCGTCGCCGAGCCGGTCGGCGACACGCGCCGCCGTACTTTGCTGGAGCGGCTGGCCTCTTTCGGCATGAGCCGCAGCGAGGAGGCCCCCGCCCAGCGTGCGCCGGCTCCGCAGGTCCAGACTCATGCGCCGAGCGGCCATGCCTATGCCCCGCGCGCGCCACAAGGGCCTGCGCCGGTCCACCAGGAATATGGCAAGCGCCCCGCTCCGGCGCCGGGAGCTCGGCCGCCGCAAGGTCAGCTTGACGCGCATGGCAGGACCGCTCATCCGCAGCGTTCCGCGGAGGACGACCAGCTCGAAATTCCGGCCTTTCTGCGCCGCCAGTCGAATTAAGGCGGATTCGTTGAAATCGCTCTGAACTCCGTGCCCGCACCCATCCAGGTGTGGGCACAACTCTTTGAAATGCATATTGTTTTCGCAGCGCAAAATTCATCTCGGCCAAATGTTTCGGTTTGTAACACTAGGTAAGAATTGGTGATTTGGCGGGGCAGGAGCGGGGGCGTATTTTCCCGTCATCCCAATCGGCGGTCGCCGTGCGGGAATCACATGCCTTCGCGCGAAGCGGATCGGTCCTCAGCCCCGAATTTGTCGGGAACCGCGGGCTGAAGTCAGGCCAGAAAATGGCCGGGGCAAGATGGCATGTGACCGAGGTGGGGCACCGACGATGAGCATGCCGAATGCTCTTGTCGATCAGCGAAGCGGGACGAGCATGAAGCCTGGTAAACAGACGACCCTTCGCAAGCGCGCGATCCTGTCAGGTTCAGGCGTCCATTCGAATGCTCCCGTCCGTCTCGTTCTGCATCCCTCCGAAGCCAATTCCGGAATCTCCTTTCTGCGCACGGGTCTTCCCGGCGGACGCGAGCGGCTGATCGAGGCGATCTGGTCGAACGTCTCGATGACCGAGCTCTGCACCGTCATCGGCGATCCGGCCGACGCGAGCGTATCGACGGTCGAACATTTGCTCGCGGCTTTCGCCGCGCTGGGCATCGACAACGTCATGGTCGAGATCGACGGCCCGGAAGTGCCGATCATGGACGGGTCTTCGGCCGATTTCGTCGAGGCGATCCAGCAGGCAGGCATTCATCAGCTTTCCGCGCCGCGCCGCTATCTCAAGGTGCTGAAGCCCGTTCGCGTGGAGCATGGCCGCGCCTTTTCCGAACTGCGTCCGGCCGACAAGGGCTTCCGCCTGGAAGTCGAGATCGACTTCGCGGCCGGCATGATCGGACGCCAGAAGAAGGTGGTGGATCTCGACGGCCCCGTGTTCCAGCGCGACATCGCGCGGGCGCGTACGTTCGGTTTCCTGCGGGACGTCGAGCGCCTCTGGAAGGCCGGCTTCGCGCTGGGCGCTTCGCTCGAGAACACCGTGGCTCTGGACGAAGAGCGCGTGCTCAATCCCGAGGGTTTGCGCTGGCCCGATGAGTTCGTGCGCCACAAGACCCTCGATGCCGTGGGCGATCTCGCCCTGGCGGGGTCGCCGATCATCGGCGCCTATCGCTCCTTCTGCGGCGGGCACAAGATGAACGTGGCCGTGCTGGCGGCCCTGTTCGCCGACAAGAGCGCCTACGAGTTCATCGAAGTCCCGATGCGCCGCGAAGGACCCCGGGCCGATCTGCGGATTGCCGCCCAGCCGGCTTACGCCCCCGAGCGGAACTGAGCCATGCCCGGCCGTGTGGCCGGGATGACGCATCTCCCCGAAACATCCTGCACGTCTGCAGCGCGGCCGAACCCCGGACTTTTCCCGGCCACATTTCTGAACGCAGGATATCGGCGATCTGAACTGTGGCGTTGCGACGCCATTTGGGTTAAAGAGCGGTTCACCGCGCGAGGGTTACGCGCGCGTCATCCGCTTCACCTGTCCATCGAGCTTCGAGGCATGATGTCCGCTTCCCGTGCTTCCTTCCCGTCGATCCGCGTCTCGCAGGTTCGCTCGGTTTTCCGTTCCGGCGCACTGCGCATCGTCGCGGCGTCGTTTCTCGTTCTGCCGGCGGCGGGATGTTCGACCTTCGACTCGCTGAACCCGTTCGGCGGCGAGAAGTACGAGACCAAGCTTCTGCCGGACGTGCCGGCCGAAGACATCTACGATCAGGGTCTGGCGCGGTTGCAGAAGAGCGACGGCGAGGGCGCGGCGAAGAAATTCGCGGAGCTTGAGAAGCAGTACCCGTATTCGCAGTGGTCGCGCAAAGGCCTGCTGATGCAGACCTATTCGCAGTACGAGGGTGCTCAGTACGATGACGCCATCGCTTCGGGCAATCGCTACATCGGTCTGTATCCGTCGACCCAGGAAGCCGCTTACGCGACCTATTTGATCGGCATGTCCTACTACAAGCAGATCCCGGACATTTCCCGCGACCAGGACGCGACCGAGAAGGCCCTGCAGGTCTTCACGGCGCTCGTGCAGCGCTATCCCAAGTCCGAATATGTGGACGACGCCAAGCACAAGATCACGGTCACGCGCGATCAGCTCGCCGGCAAGGAAATGTCGGTCGGCCGCTACTATCTGGCGCGCCGCAATTACACGGCTGCGGTGAACCGCTTCCGCGACGTGCTCGGCAAGTATCAGACGACGCGTCATGCCGAAGAGGCCTTGTTCCGCCTGACCGAAGCCTATCTGCGGCTCGGCATCGCGCATGAGGCGCAAACCGCCGCTGCGGTTCTGGGACACAACTTCCCCGACAGCCCCTGGTACAACGACGCCTACAAGCTGCTCGCTGGCGGCGGCTTGCAGCCGAACGAAGATCGCGGGTCGTGGATTTCCAAGGCCTTCCAGAAGGTCGGCCTCGGCTGAGGCTTCGGGGCGGGTCTGGATGCTCGTCCAGCTTTCGATACGCGACATCGTCCTGATCGACCGTCTCGACATCGAGTTCGGTCGCGGCCTCACCGTGCTCACGGGCGAAACCGGCGCGGGCAAGTCGATCCTTCTCGACGCCTTTTCGCTGGCGCTCGGCGGCCGTGGCGACGGTTCGCTCGTGAGGTCCGGCCAGACGCAGGGCCAGATCACCGCCGTCTTCGATCTCGGACCCGAGCATCCCGCCCGTGCGGCTGCCAACCTTCAGGACCTCGAGATCGATGGCGATCTCATCCTGCGCCGCGTGCAGATGGCGGACGGCAGAACGCGCGGGTTCGTCAACGATCAGCCCGTCAGCGCACAGGCCATGCGGTCCATCGCGGGCTCGCTCGTCGAAATCCACGGACAGCATGACGACCGCGCGCTGGTCGATCCGGCCATGCATCGCGCACTCGTGGACGCCTTCGGCGGATTGCAGTCGCGGGCCGATGGAGTGCGTCGCGCGTACGCCGACCTGCGGGCGGCCCGGGCCGATCTCGCCAGCGAGGAAGAGCGTGTCGCCAAGGCGCGGGCTGATGCGGATTTTCTCCGTCATGCCCATGCCGAATTGACCAAGCTGGCGCCGCTGCCCGGCGAAGAAGAACAACTCGCGGCCCGTCGCACCACGATGATGCAATCTGAGAAGGTCGCGAGCGAATTGCGTGACGCCAGTCACGCATTGTCCGGCGAGCATTCACCGATCGCGGCGCTTTCGGCGACCATGCGGCGGCTGGAGCGGCGGTCCGCGCAGGCTCCGCACTTGATCGAGCCTCCCGTCAAGGCGCTGGCGGCGGCGCTCGATTCGCTGGAAGCGGCGGCCCAGACGGTCGAACAGGCGTTGCGGGATTCGCGTTACGATCCGCGCGAACTCGAGGTGACCGAGGAACGGCTGTTCGCCCTGCGGGCGGCAGCGCGCAAGTACAACGTTCCGGCCGATCACCTTGCGGCTCTGGCGGAGACATTCTCGAACGATCTCGCGCTGCTCGACGCCGGTGAGGCGCGGCTCATCGCGCTGGCCAAGGCGGTGGAAGATGCCGCCAAGGCTTTCGATTCCGCCGCGCTGGCCCTGTCGGCGGCGCGCACCAAGACGGCGGCGCAACTCGACAAGGCCGTGAATGCCGAACTCGGCCCGCTGAAGCTGGAGCGGGCGCGTTTCTCGACGCAGGTCCAGAGCAACGCGGCGGAGCCCGGACCGGACGGGATCGACCGGATCGAGTTCTGGGTGCAGACCAATCCGGGCACGCGGCCCGGCCCGTTGATGAAGGTCGCGTCAGGCGGCGAGCTTGCGCGTTTCATGCTGGCCCTGAAGGTCGTGCTGGCGGACCGCGGCTCCGCGCCCACCCTGGTGTTCGACGAAATCGACACGGGCGTCGGCGGCGCGGTGGCGGACGCCATCGGCCAGCGGCTGGCGCGTCTATCAGGCACCGTGCAGGTCCTGGCGGTGACGCATGCCCCTCAGGTCGCGGCCCGTGCGGTGGGGCATTTCCGCATTGCCAAGGGCGAGGCCGACAAGGGCAAACGCGTGGCGACGCGGGTCGAGCCTCTGGCTCGAGAGGCCCGGCAAGAGGAAATCGCACGCATGCTCGCCGGCGCAACGATCACCGATGAGGCCCGCGCCGCAGCCGGGCGGCTCCTCGAAGGGACGGGCTGATCTTCGGTCAGCGTGACGCCTTGCGGATGCGCAGCGTCACCTCGCCGACCTTGACGCCGAGTTTCGAAACTGTCGCCCGGTTGAGCACGGATCCATCCGCTTCGTAGCCCAGCACGTCGTCGAACTTGACGTCCACGGATGACGACCTGGTCTTGACCGTGGCCGTGTAGGTCAGCCGGAAGGTATCGCCGTCGAGGCGGCCGCTGGCGGCGCCGATGACGTCTTCCCGGACGCCCGTGTAGGTCGTCGGGCCGGTCTTGGTCAGGATCCACGTCTTGCGGTCGCGCTCGCCGTCCGAATAGACAAAATTTTCGACCAGCTTCAGGTCGCGGCCATTCCAGCTTCCGTCGATGGTGGCGCGCAGGCCGCGACGGGAGCCGTCCAGAGTGTTGACGAACTCACCCTCGGCAATCGTCCGCCCCAGGAAGAACTTTTCGGGGACGAAAGCGCGCGCCGCAGTCGACCCGTCCAGCGAGGGCGGCGTGGCGCAGGCCGAGAGGGCGAGCGCCGCGAGAGCCGCCGCGCTGGCGCGGAGGCCCTGATAAAACCCGTTGGACTGCATGCCTAACCCCTGTTCCTCGTTGCTCGTGAGGCTTACGTAGAAAAGGCCGCAGCGGTTCTGGCTGCCGAGCACATTGCCGCGCTCAGGTCGCGCCTGCCCGCCGTAAACTCGACAAGCGGAAACGTTGGCCGCACATTGGCCGGAAACGATTCTTAGTTTGTTCCCGCGATGGAGATCGTCCGCCTGATCCTGTCCCGATCTGGAAAGCCGAAACGTGTCAGACCCTTTCAGCCTCGAATTCGACGATGAACCCGCGCGCAGGCGAGAGGGAAACGGCGGCGAGGATCTCACCTATCGACCCAAGGCCGGCGGCCTTGCCGCACGAGCCCAGGCGGCGGCGATCCGGACGCCGGACTATCTCGACGTGCTCAACCCCGAGCAGCGCGCCGCCGTCGAAGCCATTGACGGGCCTGTCCTGGTGCTGGCGGGCGCCGGCACCGGCAAGACGCGTGTGCTCACCACGCGCATCGCACATATTCTGGCGACGGGTCGCGCCCGTGCGCATGAAATCCTCTCGGTGACCTTCACCAACAAGGCCGCGCGCGAGATGAAGGAGCGCATCGGCGTGCTGGCCGGCCCGGTCGCCGAAGGCATGCCGTGGCTTGGCACGTTTCATTCCATCTCGACCAAGATTTTGCGCCGTCACGCCGAACTCGTGGGCCTGAAGTCGCAGTTCACGATTCTCGATACGGACGACCAGATCCGCCTCATCAAGCAGGTTCTGAAGGCCGAGGACATCGATGACAAGCGATGGCCCGCGCGCGCGCTCGCGCAGCAGATCGACGGATGGAAGAACCGCGGGCTCGATCCGGCGCGTGTGCCGGCCGGGGAGGGCGCCGCCTTCGCGAACGGCAAGGGCATCCATCTCTACAAGCTTTATCAGAACCGCCTGAAGACGCTGAATGCGGCGGACTTCGGCGATCTGCTGGTCGAGGCCGTGCGGTTGTTCCGGGAGAATCCCGACATTCTCCGGCAATACCAGGAGCGCTTCCGCTACATTCTCGTCGACGAATATCAGGACACCAACACGGTCCAGTACATGTGGCTGCGGCTGCTGGCGCAGCCCGGGGGCGACAAGCGCCAACAAAACGTCTGCTGCGTCGGTGACGACGATCAGTCGATCTATGGTTGGCGCGGCGCCGAGGTCGACAACATCCTGCGTTTCGAAAAGGATTTTCCGGGCGCGGTCGTGGTGCGGCTGGAGCGCAATTACCGGTCGACCGGGCACATTCTCGCGACCGCCGCGCATCTGATCTCGCATAACGATGGCCGGCTTGGAAAGACGCTGTTCACCGACGGCGACGACGGTGAGAAGCCGACCGTCACGGGCGTGTGGGACTCCGAGGAGGAGGCGCGCACGATCGGCGAAGACATCGAGCAATTGCAGCGCAAGGGACAGTCGCTCGACGAGGTCGCGATCCTGGTTCGTGCCTCGTTCCAGATGCGCGAGTTCGAAGAGCGCTTCATCACGCTGGGGCTGCCCTATCGCGTCATCGGCGGCCCGCGTTTCTACGAGCGCGCGGAAATCCGCGATGCGCTGGCCTATCTGCGCTGCATCGCGCAGCCGGCAGACGATCTGGCCTTCGAGCGCATCGTCAACGTGCCCAAGCGCGGCCTCGGCGACGCGACGCTGCAGCAACTGCATGATTTTGCCCGGCGCGAGAACGTGCCTCTGCTGCAGGCCGCGCGCGTGATGTGCGAGACGGACGAGTTGAAGGCGAAGCCGCGCCAGACCTTGCGCGACCTGACGGCCGCCTTCTCGCGCTGGTCGTCGCTGATCGAAACGACGCCGCATCACGAACTCGCCGAAACCGTGCTGGAAGAATCCGGCTATACCGACATGTGGCAGAAGGACCGCACGGCGGAAGCGGCCGGGCGGCTCGAAAACCTGAAGGAACTGGTGCGCTCGATGGAGGAGTTTCCCGACATGGGCGGCTTCCTCGAGCACGTGTCGCTGGTCATGGACGCCGACAACAAGGAAGGCGGCGCGCGAGTCTCGATCATGACTCTTCATGCCGCCAAGGGCCTCGAATTCGAGACGGTCTACCTGCCGGGATGGGAAGAGGCGCTGTTCCCGCATCAGCGCTCACTCGACGAGAGCGGCCGCGCGGGGCTGGAGGAGGAGCGGCGGCTCGCCTATGTGGGCATCACGCGGGCCAAGCGCCGCGCGCGTCTCTTCTTCGCCACCAACCGGCGCATCCACGGCATGTGGCAGACGACGATTCCATCGCGCTTCCTCGACGAATTGCCGACCGCGCATGTCGACGTGGTCGAGGCTCCGGGCGGCAATTACGGCGGCTATGCGCAGTCTCGCTTCGCCACGATGGACACTTATGCGTCGTCCTACAACACGCCCGGCTGGCAGCGAGCGCAGCAGCGGCGTTCGGAAGAGCCGAAAGGCGGCGGAGGTTTTCAGGATCGCGCCAGCCAGTGGGGGCAGGGCGCCTGGACGCGGGCCGGGGCCGAACGCAGCGCGGGTCCGGCGCGAAAGCCGGCTCAGATCGAGGGCGAACTGGTGGCCAAATCGTCGATCGAGTCAGGCTTCACGACGGGCAATCGTGTGTTCCACCAGAAATTCGGCCCCGGAACCGTCGTGGTGGCGGACGGCAACAAACTGACCGTCGAATTCGACAAGGCTGGCCGGAAGATGGTGCTGGAAAGCTTCGTTCAGGCGAACTGAGCGCGCGTCACTTGCGGATACGGCAGACCGTCGGCCCCCCCGGAGTGCAGGCGATGCCGGGCGTCGAGCATTGCGCCGCCCCGCTCGCGGGCCGCGTGCAGACCACACAGGCGTCCGTCCATTCCATGCAGGCTTTGTCCCGCTCGCCGAATGAGGATATGTGCGGCTCCGGGGCCGGCGGCGGCATTTTGGGCACCCCTGGTTCGTCGGCATGCGCCGGAAGCATAAGGGCCAGGAAAGCAAGGGCGCTGAGTCTGAACATGCCCGCACCATAGGGCATGGCCGCGCCCGGGACAAAGCTCGGGCGTCGCGTAATCATTTCATCATTTATTTTTGTACTCATTCTGGAATGAACGTCATGAATTTCATGCCAGCCGGCGGGCTGTCGGACTCAAGGGCGAATCGTATCGATCGTTCGATCGGCGGTAAAACGTGGCTCGCCTTTGCGGCGCTTGCCATGGTGCAGCTTGCGCTGATCTGGACGCACGTTCCCTGGATGGATGAACTGCAAGCCGTGCTGCTGGCGCGCGACACTCATTCTTTGGCCGACTGGTACTGGAATTTTCGATACGAGGGCCATCCCCCGCTTTGGCACCTGCTGTTGAAGTTGCCGCTGGCGATGGGGTTGGACGCGGAAACGTCGCTCAAGCTGGTGCTGACGCCCTTCGTGCTCGGCGTCCTGGCGCTGATCGTTTTCAAGTCGCCCTTCGCGCTGCCATGGCGCGTTTTCCTTGGGCTGAACTACTTCCTGATCTTCGAATATGGCGCGATTGCAAGGCCCTACACGGTCGGCGTGTGCCTGCTGCTGGCCGCCGTCGCGTATCCGCGCCGCCGTCTGTCGTGGCTCGCGGTCGCGCTGCTGCCAACCTGCGGTCTTCAATTCAGCCTGCTTGCGATCGTGGGCGGCTGGCTCCTGCTGCGGGAAAAAAACGTCTGGGCTCCCGGCGTGGCGCTGCTCGCCACGGGCGTCGTGGTGGCGCTGGTCTGGATCCGGCCCGAGCCGGACTTCCAGTCCGCGCTTTCTGTCGAAGTGATCAGCGACTCGCGCTGGGTGACGTTCGTCCGCACTCTGATCCGCGCGGGTTCGACGATTTTCGCCACGGATTGGCAGGGCCATGGCGTTCAATGGATCAGATTGTCCGAAATGACGGTTGGGCCATTGTGGGTGGCGGGTGTCGCATTGCCGTTCCTCGCGATCGCATCGGTGCGGCCCCATCGCCTGTTCATGCTGTTCGTCGCGGCCTTCGTGGCGGCGACCTACGCAATCTCGACCTTCAGTTTCGGCCTGAGCGGCCGGCATTTCGGCTTGATCTTCATCCTCGTCCTGGCGCTCCATTGGGTGCAGGCGTCGGGCTGCGCCGACCGCCGCCGCAACGATCTCTTCCGGGCCTGGGTGGTGGTGCTGGCGATCCAGGGCGGAATGGCTGCCGTCCAGAACCTCAGATATCCATTTTCGACCGTGCGGGAAGTTGCGCGATGGATCGAACTCTCCGGAGAGCGTGCCACGCTTTTCGTTCCGCTCGGTGTGGGCTCGGGGTCGGAAATCACGAATGCCACTGGTCTCCCGACGCTCGATCTGGCGCAGTCCTGCCTGCAAACCTTCACGCGCACGCGCGCGCCGTCCTACTTCGCCCTCCTGCAGGCGGCGGTCGGCCGGGACCAGCTTCAGGACCGGGAGGCTGCCTCCTTCGTTCTGGAAGATCTGCGGAGGGCTGCCGCCCGTGCGGGTGGGCGGGCGCTCGTGCTCCTCGACGTCAACCAGAACATGATGATGCAACAGGTTGCCGGGCCGGATTTTTGGTTGCGCGCCATCATTCCGAATGGGAGGCCGGGCGGCGTCTTCGATCGCTGGATCTACGAGATGCGCGCGACCCCGGCCGATCCGCCGCAGCCCTTCCCCGACTGCGGGCAACTCGTCGCCCGATGACACCGGCGGCGGGCCATGTTAGTCAGCCGCCATGCTCGAAGGCCTGCCTCCCAACAATGCCGCCCATCTGATGCGCCTCGTGACCGACGAGACGCAGGCGCGCCAGATCGCCGATCTCGTCGTCGAGACTTTCGATCCCGCCGAGACCGCGGCGGCGGCTTTCGAACTGGAGACCAGCACGCGCGACTGGAACAGCGGCCCGTGGGTGGTCGAGATCTATTTCGGTGAAGCGCCCGACGAAGAGAACGTGCGCGAGTTGATCGCCTGCGTGGTCGGGCCCGAGGTCGCCGCACAGGCGGAATTCGGCCGCGTCGCGCAACAGGATTGGGTGGCGAACGCGCTGGAAGGGCTCGCGCCCGTGCGGGCCGGGCGCTTCCTCGTGCACGGCTCGCACGATCGGCAGCGGGTCCGCACGCATGAGATCGCGCTCGAGATCGAGGCGGCCCTGGCCTTCGGCACCGGGCACCACGGCACGACGCGCGGGTGCCTGCTGATGCTCGACTCGATCCTGAAACAACGCCGGCCGCGCAACGTGCTCGATGTCGGAACGGGCTCGGGTGTGCTCGCCATGGCGGCGGCCCGCGCCTTGCGCATGCGGGTGCATGCGGGCGACATCGATCCGATTTCCGTCACGGCGGCAAATTCGAACGCGCGGCTCAATGGCGCGGCGCCCTGGCTGAAAGCCGTCGTGGCGCGCGGCGCCGGGCATCCGCAGCTGCGCAATCCCGGGCCGTACGATCTGATCTTCGCCAACATTCTGGCGCGGCCTCTGCGCCAGCTCGCCCCCGATCTGGCGCGTCTCAGCGACTTCGGCGGCGAGATCGTTCTTTCGGGCCTGATTGCCCGTGACGTCGCGGGCGTTCTGTCCGCCTATGCGGCCCAGGGCTTCGCGCTGAAGCGCCGCCTCGACATCGAGGGTTGGGCGACGCTGCTGGTTTCACGCAGCGGCGCGGCGCCGCGCCCCATCTGATTGCGGCGGCGCGCGGAAGCGCCTAGATTTGGCTCATGTTCGAGAGCCACTTCCAATCCTTCACCGAAAATGCCGATCCTCAACACGGCCGTGCGCGCGCAGCGGCCTTGCGCGAGGAAATGCGCAATTGCGGCCTGCATGGTTTCATCGTGCCCAGAGCCGACGAGCACCAGAACGAATATGTTCCGCCCTCGGCCGAGAGGCTGGCGTGGCTCACGGGCTTCACCGGCTCGGCGGGACTCGCGATCGTGCTGCACGACGAGGCCGCGATCTTCATCGACGGACGCTACACCATCCAGGTGCGCGAGCAGGTGGACACGAAGGTTTTCAAGCCGGTCGCCATCATGGACACGAGCCCCGAGGCGTGGCTCGAAGCGCATGTCTCGCGCGGCGAGCGCGTCGGCTACGATCCATGGCTGCATACGCCGGGGCAGATCCGCCGTATGAGCGAGGCGGTCAAATCGGCAGGCGCGTCGCTGGTCGCGGTCGACGGCAATCCGCTGGATCACGTGTGGGACGGACGACCGCAGCCCCCCATGGCGCCGATCCGGCTGCACCCCAGGCGTTTCTCGGGCGAGGATGCTTCAGCCAAGATCGCCCGGGTGGACGCGGCGCTGAAGAACTTCGACGCGCTTCTGGTCAGCGATCCGCATGCCGTCGCATGGCTGTTCAACATTCGTGGCCAGGACGTGTCGCATACGCCGCTGCCGCTGGCTTTCGCGCTTGTGCGCAAGGGCGGGCGGCCGGTGCTTTACGTCGAGTCCGGCAAGGTCAGCGAAGCGGTGCGCGACGAACTCGGCACGCTGTGCGAACTGGCCGAGCCCTATCGGCTCAGCGCCGATCTCCGCAAGCTCGGGGAAGAGGGATCGACGATCCGCTTCGACGCCGCGACTGCGCCGGTCAAACTCGTGCATGTGATCGAGGGCGCTGGCGGACAGGCGGATCTCGGCCCCGACCCGATCGCCTTGATGAAGGCGCGCAAGAACGCCACCGAACTGAAGGGCGCGCGCGCGGCGCATCTGCGCGACGGCGCGGCCGTGACGCGTTTCCTCGCCTGGTTCGCCGAGGCGTCGCGACGCGGCAAGCTGACGGAAATCGCTGCGGCGGAAGCCCTCGAGACGTTCCGGCGCGAGACGCGGCGGCTGAAGGACGTTTCGTTCCCGACGATCTCGGGTGCGGGTCCGAACTCGGCGCTGCCGCATTATCGCGTCAGCGAGGCGTCGAACCGGGCGATCACCAAGGGTATGTTCCTGATCGATTCCGGCGGGCAATACGAGGACGGCACGACCGACATCACCCGCACGATCGCGGTGGGCAAGCCGAGCGCGGAAATGCGCGACCGGTTCACGCGTGTCCTGAAGGGACATATCGCCATTGCGCGCGCGGTGTTTCCAAAGGGAACCGCCGGCGCGCAGATCGACGCTCTGGCGCGGCTGCCGCTCTGGCAGGCCGGACTCGATTTCGATCACGGCACCGGACATGGCGTGGGCTCTTATCTATCGGTGCACGAGGGGCCGCAGCGCATTTCGAAACTCGGCGGCGTGGCGCTGGAGCCCGGCATGATCCTGTCGAACGAGCCCGGCTATTACAAAGCCGGCGCGTGGGGCATCCGCATCGAGAATCTGGTCGTGGTGCGGAAGGCCAAAATCGAGGGCGCGGAGCGCGACATGCTCGAGTTCGAGACCCTGACGCTGGCGCCCATCGATCTCGCGCTGGTTGAGCCGAAACTCCTGACGCGCGACGAGACCGCCTGGCTCAACGCCTATCATGCGCGGGTGCGCGCCGAGATCGGCCCGCTGGTGGATCGCGAAGCGCAAGGGTGGCTGCGCGCAGCGACGCGGAAGATCTGAACGCGAGAGGTTCGCGGTTTCGCTCAGTTCTGGCCGGCCGTCCGCGCCAGCCACTCGTCCTCGCTGATCACCTCGATGCCAAATTCCTCGGCCTTGGTCAGCTTGCTACCCGCGCCAGGTCCCGCGACCACGAGGTCGGTCTTCTTAGACACGGAGCCTGAGGTCTTCGCGCCCAGGCGCTCGGCCTGCGCCTTGGCCTCTTCGCGCGTCATCCGCTCGAGCGAACCGGTGAACACGATGGTCTTTCCGGCGACGGGCGAGTTCGATTGCACCGTTTCCATCGGCTCCGGCGTGACCTCCGCCAGAAGGGCGTCGAGCGCATCCTCGTTGTGCTGTTCCGAAAAGAAATCAGCCACCGCTTCCGCGACCACGTCGCCCACGCCCTCGATGCCGTTCAGTTCGGCGCGCGCTTCCGACGTCTCCTCACCTGCCGCGCGCGCAACCTGTCGCAACGCGTCGAACGTGTGGAAGTGACGCGCCAGTCGCCGGGCATTGGTCTCGCCCACGTGGCGGATGCCGAGCGCGAAGATGAAGCGGTTCAGCGGCACTTTCCGCCGCTCCTCGATGGCGTCGAAGAGCTTCTTCACCGAGGTCGCGCCGAAGCCTTCGCGGTCTTTCAGCTTTCTCAGCGAGCGCTTGTCGCGCTCCGGCAGCGTAAAAATGTCGGCGGGAGTCATCACGAGACCTTCCTCGTGGAACATCTCGATTTGCCGGTCGCCCAGGCCCTCGATATCGAAGGCGTTGCGCGAACAGAAATGCTTCAGTCGTTCAATCGATTGCGCCGGACAGACCAGCCCGCCGGTGCAGCGGCGCACCGCGTCCATCTCGCCCTTGGCGTCGATCTCGCGCACGGCGGCCGAGCCGCAGGCGGGGCAATGATCGGGGAAGACATAGGGCTTGGCGTCAGCGGGCCTGCGTTCGAGGACCGGCCCGAGCACCTGGGGAATGACGTCGCCGGCACGCTGGATCGTCACCGTGTCGCCGATGCGAATGTCCTTGCGGGCGATCTCGTCCTCGTTGTGCAGCGTCGCATTGGTCACGACGACGCCCCCGACCGTGACCGGCTCGAGCCGGGCCACGGGGGTGAGCGCGCCGGTGCGGCCGACCTGGATCTCGATGTCGCGCAGGATGGTGGTGGCCTTTTCCGCCGGAAACTTGTGGGCGACGGCCCAGCGCGGCGCGCGCGACACGAAGCCGAGGCGACGTTGCAGATCGAGATCGTCGACCTTGTAGACGACGCCGTCGATGTCATAGGGCAGCGTCGCGCGCTTCTGCTCGATCAGCTTCCAATGATCGAGCAGGGCCGAGGCGGAGTCGCAAACGGTCGTGAGCGGATTGACCCGGAAGCCGAAGTCTTCGAAGGCCTTCACCATGCCGCTCTGCGTCGGGGCCGGCAGGGCGCTCATCTCGCCCCAGGCGTAGGCGAAGAAGTGCAACGTCCTTTGAGCCGTGATGCCGGGATCGAGCTGCCGCAAGCTGCCGGCGGCGGAATTGCGGGGGTTGGCGAAGGGGGCTTTTCCGGCCTCGACCTGGCGTTCGTTGAGACCCGCGAAATCCTGCTTGGTCATGTAGATCTCGCCGCGAACCTCGCAGACCTCCGGCGGGTTGCCCTTCAGCCGATGTGGGATCTCCGCGATGGTGCGCACGTTGGCGGTGACGTCCTCGCCCTCGTAGCCGTCGCCGCGCGTCGCCGCCTGAACCAACTCGCCGTCGACGTAGCGCAGGGAGCAGGAGAGGCCGTCGATCTTGGGTTCGGCCGTGAAGGCCAAGGGCGCGTCCGAGGCGAGGCCGAGGAAACGGCGCACGCGCGCGACGAATTCTTCCGCCTCTTCGGCGCTGAAGACGTTGCCGAGAGACAGCATGGGAACGGCGTGCCGCACCTTGGCGAATTTTTCCGAGGGCGCCGCGCCGACGCGAGTGGCTGCGCCGGTCTCGGCCAGTTGCGGGAATTCCGCCTCGAGCGCCTCCAGTTGCCGCCGCAGATCGTCGTAGGCCGCGTCAGAAATGGCCGGACGATCCTGCTGGTGGTAAAGCACGTCATGCCGGGCGAGTTCGGCCGCCAGCTCG
>JAQGJH010000054.1 GCA_028290705.1 Hyphomicrobiales bacterium | reverse complement strand
TAGCGCGATGGCTGAACGTCGGGGCGCTCGACGCGGGCCACGATCATGCCGTCAGCGCGCATGAGGGCCACCATCACCACCACGACATCAACAGGCACAGCGCCGACATCAGCTCCTTCGTGTTTCCCTTCGACGAGCCGCTTCATTGGGAGCACGTCGCCAACTGGCTCGATGCGCTGGTGATCGGACACGGTCCCGATCTGCTGCGCGTCAAGGGCATTCTGGACGTCGTGGGTCGCGAGCGACCGGTCGTGGTGCAGGCGGTCCAGAGCCTCTTCCATCCTCCGTTCGAACTGCCGTCCTGGCCGCCCGGTCCGCGGCGGTCGAGCATCGTCTTCATCACGCGGAATCTTACGCAGGACTTCGTCGCCGAGGTCCTCGCCACGATTCGCAAAAGGTCGCCGGTCGATCACGAGGGCCTGCGCGCCTGATTGCCATTTGTTTCGGAGAACGTCCATGGATACGCTCATCAAGAACGGCCTGCTCATCACCGCCAACGGGCAGACGCGCGCCTCCGTGGGCATCAAGGACGGGTTGATCGCAGGCGTCTACGCGCCAGGCGAGGAGCCTGACGCCAAGGAGGTCATCGACGCGAAGGGCCTCGCCATTCTTCCGGGCGTGATCGACATGCATTCGCATCATCGCGAGGGCAGTGAGCCGGGCTTCGAATACAAGGACACGATTTATACGTCGACGCGGCAATGCGCGGCCGGCGGCGTGACGACGTCGGTCGCCATGCCGAACGTGACGCCGCCTCCGAATTCGCTGGCTTTGTTGAAGAAGCAGTTCGCCATTTACGAGCGGGATGCCGTCGTCGACTGGAATTTCAATCCAGCGCCGACCATCGAAGACGAGATTCCCCGCATGGCCGAGCAGGGCATCGCGGCGTTCAAAATCTTCATGGTCGTGGATACGGGGCGAAACTACCCGCACATGCCGGGTATCGGCGTGCACGATCACGGTCGCATCCTCGAGATCATGCAGCATTGCGCCAAGGTCAACGTTCCGCTGATGGTGCATCCGCACGATCAGGCCTTGATGGATTCCATCGAGAAGGAATTTTGGGAGCGGCAGGAGCGGGACGCGCTGGCTTACGCCAAGGCCTATGCGGCGCATGATGGCGTGATCTGGGAAACCGCCATCGCGACGCTTCTCCGGCTGCAGAAGGCCGCCGGCTGTCACCTGCACATCCTGCACACGCAGACGTCCGGCAGTGTCGATCTGATCCGCAAAGCCAAGGCCGACGGCCAGCGCGTGACATGCGAAATCAACCCATGGGCGCTGTTCCTGGGGTGCGAATGGTCGGCCATTCAGCGGCTCGGCTCCTACGCGCTCTCCTACTGGGTGCCGGAGAAAAACGTGCCGAGCCTGTGGGAAGGGTTGAACGACGGCACGATCGACATCGTCGCCACCGACCATGCGCCGCATACGCGAGAGGAAAAGGAAATCGGCTGGACCGATGGCTGGAAGGCCCATACCGGCACCCCGTCGACGCAATTCTATCTCAGCATGTTCCTGACCGCCGCACTCGAAGGAAAGATCCCGCTGGAGCGCGTCGTCGAGGCCTGCTCCACTGCGCCGGCGCGCATTTTCGGGATCGCGAAAAAGGGCGAAGTCGTTCCCGGCCACCATGCCGATCTGGTACTCGTCGATCTCGAACGTGAATACGAGATCACGGACGACGACGTGCTCAGCCTGACGGGCTGGAGCCCCTATGCAGGCCGGAAGGTGAAGGGCAAGCCGGTGCGCACGATGGTGCGCGGCAGGACCGTCTATCTCGACGGTGAAGTCATCGGCGAAAAAGGCTGGGGGAAGCAGGCGCGCGCGCAATACCCGAACTGATCCTCGAGCGGAGTGGGGCGTCGTGCGCAAGATCTATGATTTTCTGGAACAGGACACGCGGGCCGCGGGAGCGACGCGCGTCCTGATCTCGACGGCCTTCATCCTGATCATCTGGCAACTGGTGTCACTGGTGGTGACCAATCGCCTGCTGCTCGTGCCACCGCTCGAGGTCGCGACGGCGCTGGTGCGCGAGTTCCAGCAGGGAGCCATGGCGACCAACGCCTGGGCGACCGTGACGGCCGTCGTTTCCTCTTTCATCGTCTCGGTGATGATCGGCGTGGCGATCGGCCTGGCGCTGGCGTCCAGCCGCTTTCTGTCGCTGACGGGCGGCCCGGTCCTGAGCGCGCTGAATTCGGTTCCGATCATTGCGCTGGCGCCGCTGTTCGTCGCCTGGCTGGGGCTCGGCTTCGCATCCAAGTTCGTGCTCGTCCTTCTGGTCGCGGTGTTTCCGGTCGTCGTCACCACCGAAGCGGGATTGCGCGCCACGGACAAACCCCTGATCGAGGCCGCACAGTCGTTCAACGCGTCGCGATGGCAGATCTTCACCACGGTCACGTTTCCCTATGCCCTGCCATTCATCGTCAGCGGCGTGCGTGTCGCGTGGGCGCGGGCGCTCGTGGGAATCGTCGTGGCGGAGTTCTTCGGATCCTTCGCGGGCTTCGGGTTCGCCATCATGTCCGCGAGCCAGACCTTCGATACGGCGCGCGTGCTTGGCTACGTGATCCTGCTGGGCGCGATGGGGCTGATCGGCAGCGTTGCCTTTGCGGCTCTCGAACGCCGCCTGGCTCCCTGGAGGCTGGAATGAAGCCGCATCTGCAGATTCGAGCTGTCGACAAAACGTTCAATCGCGCCGGAAAAGCGTCGGTCGAAGCACTGCGCGGCATCGATCTGTCGATCGCCGAAGGGGAGTTCGTGTCGATCGTGGGCGCGAGCGGCAGCGGCAAGTCCACACTCTTGCGCATCATCGACGGTCTGCTCGCGCCGACCGCCGGATCCGTTCTCGTCGATGGCCAACTGGTCCGACGGCCGGGCGCCGACCGCGCCATGGTGTTCCAGCAGGATTCCCTGCTGCCGTGGAAGACCGTGACGGAGAATGTCGGCTACGGACTGACGCTGGCGCACAAGCCGAAGGAAGAGGTGGCGCGCATCGCGCAGCGCTTCGTGGACCTGACCGGACTGCGCGGTTTCGAAGGCCATTATCCTCACCAGCTCTCCGGCGGCATGCGGCAGCGCGTGAACGTTGCCCGCGCGCTCGCGGTCGACCCGAGAATCCTGTTGCTCGACGAGCCCTTCGCGGCGCTGGACGCGCAAACGCGCGAGATCATGCAGACGGAGCTTCTTTCCATCTGGCAATCGACCCGGAAGACCGTGCTGCTCATCACGCATCAGATCGACGAAGCCGTGTTCCTGTCCGACCGTGTGGTGGTCTTCAGCGCGCGTCCAGGTCAGGTTCGCGAGGAAGTCACGGTCGACCTGCCACGTCCGAGGACACTCGCGCTCAAGCGCGAGCCGGCGTTCGTGGCCCTGGTCGATCACATCTGGAAACTGATCGAAGCGGAGGTCCGGGCCGGCGTCGAACAGGGCGCATGATTTCTTCCGCCACCGCGCGGGTCGAAAGCTGACGAGTGTTGCCGAATGGGACAAACCATGGAGGTTGACGTGATCAAGCTGAATGTCATGCGACGCGCGTTGGTGGGATTGGGGCTGGCAAGCGCCCTGCTTTCAGCCCCGAGTTGGGCCCAGAGCGACGTCGAGAAGTTCTATGCCGGGAAAACCGTCGACCTCATGATCGGGTCCGCGCCTGGCGGCGGCTACTACATCTATGCGACGGTTCTGGCGCGCCACATCCGCAAGCACCTCCCGGGCAGACCGAACGTCGTGACCAAGAACGCGCCGGGCGCCGCAAGCCTGGTGGCGGCGAACCTGCTTTACAATACGCAGCCCAAGGACGGGACGGTGTTCGGCGCCTTGTTCATGAGTGCGATCATGGAGCCGCTCATCGGCGACGTGACGCAGACGCATTTCGATCCTCGCGGATTTTCTTTCGTCGGGAGTGCGAATCGCGAGACCTTCATTTGCGTCGCCTGGCATACATCCGAGGTGAAGAGCCTCGAAGACATGTTCACCAAAGAGCTGATCATCGGCACGTCCGGGATCACGTCCGCCATTCACCAATATCCGGCGGTCCTGAACGGAATCCTGAAAACAAAATTCAAGATGGTGGCTGGATACAAGGGCTCGCATGAAGCGGCGCTTGCCATGGAGCGAGGTGAGACCGGAGGCATTTGCGGATTGCAATGGTCGAGCTTCGCCTCGACCTATCAGCATTGGCTGGACGACAAGAAAGTGCGCATCATTGCGCAGATCTCCTTGCCGGGAGGAGATCCCGCGTTGAACGCCATGGGCGTGCCGACGATCTGGCAATATGTGAAGAGCGATGCAGACAAGAAAACTCTGGATCTCTTCTTCGCCCAGTTCGCCTTCGGGCGTCCCTACGTGTTGCCGCCGGGGGTTCCCGCCGAGAGGGTCACGGCCATTCGTCGGGCGTTCGACGCGACCATGAAAGATCCCGAATTCCTGGCGGAAGCTGAAAAACTCAAGCTCGGGATCGATCCGGTTTCGGGCGAGGACGTGCAGAAGCTCGTGGCGGACATCTACGCAACCCCTAAGGAAGAGGTCGAACGGGCGCGGCAGGTTCTCAAATGAGCGGCGGTCTCGTCACGCGCAACCGGGGGCGAACAGCTCCTCGACATTCACCGGTCGAGACAGAAGCCCATCCTGCCACAGATTGCGCAGGGTCCAGTCGAGCACGTGACGATTGGGCGTGACGCCGTAGGGCCAGAAATCCTCGCCCAGCGTGGCCCTGGTTCGCTCGTATTCATCGACCAGCCAAGGCAGCATGGTCTTGGATGCCTGGAGAACTTGAAGATTCTCGCGCGCGATCTGGCCGCCTCGCGCGAACGCGTCATAGGTGGCTTGAATGACGTCGGGATGGCGCTGGACGAGATCGTCCCGAACACCCACCAGGTGCATGATGGGAAAGATGCGCTGTTTCGCAAACCAGCTTTCCTCGGCGGCCCGCCAGTCCGGGAACAAGCGTCGCACGCGAGAATTGCCCGAGCGAAAAGAGGGCGGAGGCATCAAGGCGATCAGTGCGTCGAGGTCGCCTGCCGCCAGCATGTCGTCTAGCGAGAGGCCATCCGCGCGCGAGACGTCGAAGCCTGCAGGCTGCTGGAGGGGTATGTCCGTTCTGAAGGGAGCTTCGACGTCTCCCACGACCCATCGGACGTCGCGAGCGTCTACGCCGTATACTTCTCGAAGAATGGCGCGAACGACGACCGCCGCCGTGTCGTCGTAATTGCCCAATCCGATACGCTTGCCCTTCAAGGCCTCGGGCGTCGAGATGTCTGGACGAACATAGATCGACGCATGTCGGAAGCAGCGCGAGAGAAAGACCGGCACTCCGACGTAGCGACTGTCACCGCGCGCCACCGCCTGGGCATGGCGGCTGAGCGAGAGTTCGCAGATGTCGAACTCAGCCGAGCGGAAAGCCCGTACGAATGTTTCCTGCGGGCGCAGCAGCGAAAACCGGGGAGCAAAGCCCTTGATGGCCGCACGTCCATCCACGAGCGGAGCCGTGCGGTCGTAATCCCAGAAGGCGACTTCGATCGGAACTGCCGCCATTTTGTCCTCTCGATAAAAGGTGCACGCATTCGCACTCTTGCAAGCAGACGGACAAAGGGCCCGTGCCGTTTCGTTCGCGCATATTAGTACCGCGTCGCCATGCGGGCCAAACGACAAAGTGCTTGCCTGTCGTGATCTTCGTCGGTGTATCATGTCGATCGAAAGCCAATGACGGAAGCTGTTTCGGTCGGCGCCACAAGCGTCGTCCTGCGAGGTCCAGCACATGGTGGTTCGCACTTCGCCTCCCGGGCAGACCTCGTTCCAGCCGCTTGCGGAGATGCCGCGTGACGACGTCGTTGCGAGATCCAAGGCGGTTCTCGCCATGCCGGACATTCCTCTGAGAGAAACGGAGGACGTCTTCCGCATCGAGGCGCTTGGGCTCGAATGGGACATGGGCGTGATGGTCTACGCGCCCGTCGACGTCGACCGGATCGCGCGTGGCGCCGACGGAAAGAAGATCGGCATTTTCGTGCTGCACGGCGGCTCAGGCGATTACAAGTCCATGGTGGATCTCTGCCGGGCCTTCTCGGGCAAGTTTGGTTGCAAGGTGGTGGCCATGACCTTCCCGGGGCGGCTCAACCTCGACGAGCCGTCGCGGGACTGGCCGGGAGATACGATCCATCCCGACGGCACGGTTCGAACGCCGATCTGGAAGGCCGGAGAGCACATCACGCCAGATCAATACGAGGTCGTGCGCGATGACCGGATGCGTCATCGCTACGGCATACGGACGGTCGCGCGGGCGAAGCCCGGAACCAACTTCTGGAACCGTATGGCGGCCTGGCCCGTCGCCTTCGAGGAGGGAATGAAGGACGCGATGCGCCGGCATTTTCCCGAGGATGAGTTTTCGATCTATGTCACCGGGCATTCCACCGGCGGACCGATGGTTTTCATGATCTGCCAGCGCGTGCCCAACATCGCGGGCGTTCTCGCGGTGGAAAACTCGCCGTTCGGCTTCATCCAGGAAGAGCAACACAATTGGTCGGGTGCGCTCGGCAAGATCGAGGGTTTCGAGCGCGTCACGACCAAGCGTGCGCCGCGCACCGATCCGTTCAACGAGCTTTACATTCGCACGTGGCGAGATCGTGCGCGCTATGCGGGTCCGGAAGCCTTGGGGCAGGAGGGGCCGGCCGCGCTCATGCGCTTGCCCTGGTTGATGGAAGAGGTGCTCGACTGGTGGGACAAGACCAAGGCTCGCCCGCAGTTCAAGGCCGAGTATGTGATCACCCACAATATCGTGGCGTCGCTCGAAGCCGCGGCGCAGGCCGTGGCGGAGCGATTGAAGCTGCCGCCGGACAAGGCTCGCGATCTCGTGGCGCATTATCGCGGTTTTCCTTATCCGCTCGCTGGAGAGACCGTGAAACCCGTTCCGCCAGTGCTGTTCGTCATTGCCAAGGACAGCCGCGATCATAGCGCCGAGGTGTACCGCGAGGTCGTGCTGCCGATGTTCGAGACGCAGGTGAAGCCTGCCCCGAAAGTCTTCCTGACTCGCTTTGGCGCGGGCGTGCACACCTACCACAAGGCAGAGCCCGAACTGCCGGTCGGCATCGTGCCGGCGGTCGCGCATTATTACGTCGAAGCCATCGCGGGCGGCTATTTCATGGTGTGATCTTGAAGGCGGGGGACGCAGGCATGGCGCATCATACGTCTTTCTTCGGTTTGGCTCTCGTGGCGGCCTTGGCTTTCGCGGGCATGCAGACCGGAGCCCGAGCGCAGTCTCCGGCCGAGCGCGCCCGGCCCATGACGATCATCACCAGCAGCCCACCGGGGGGCGGCTACGATGCTTATTCGCGGCTGCTCTCCCGCTACATGCCGCGATACCTGGCCGGCCATCCGACGATCATCGTGCAAAACATGCCTGGGGGCGCCGGCATCCGGGCGGCGAACTACCTCTACAACATCGCGCCCAAGGACGGTTCGACGTTCGCTCTTCTGGATCGCGCCGTCAGCACGGCCCCGCTTCTCTACGGTGACGAGTCCAAGGCGCAGTTTGAAGCCACCAGGTTCAACTGGATCGGCAGCGTGATGCGTGAAAACGGCATGACGGTTCTGGCTACCGGCGCGCCCGTGAACAGCATTGAAGATGCACGGCGACAGGAAGTGATCGTCGGGTCGACCGGTCCCGAGCAGGACACTTCAATGTATCCGCGGCTGTTGAATGAACTTCTGGGCACGAAGTTCAAAGTCATCTTCGGCTATGCAGGACAGCCGGAAATCTTCCAGGCCGTCGAACGCGGTGAATTGCATGGTCTCTTCATGAGCGGCTGGTCCGGTAATGGCCGGGCCTATGTGCGCGAACGCATGTCACGTGGCCAAATGAAATTGCTTCTGCAGATTTCCGCGACCGGTGACCCTCAGCACAAGGACACTCCCACGATCGTCGAGATGGTGACCCGGCCCGAGGATCGCGAGATCGTCGATCTTCTGCTCTCGCGCCTGTCTCTCGGTCGGCCCTTTATGGCCCCGCCCGGCGTGCCGCCGGACCGTGTGGCGGAACTGCGGAAGGCTTTCCGGCAGGCGATCGAAGATCCGGAACTCCGTGCCGAGGCCGCTCAGCAACGACTCGCGATCGATCCGATCTGGGGCGAGGAGGCGCAGGAGATCATCAGCCGCGCCTACCGCGCCGATCCGGCATTGCTCAAGAGAACGCGCGACATCGTCCGCGTGGCCCCGTGAGGAGGCCGGCGGCGATCAGGCCTTCATCATGTCGAGCAGAACCGTGCTCACGGCTTGAGGCTGTTCGACGGGGACGAAATGCCCGCTCTCCTCGATGACCACGAGTTTCGCGCCGGGGATCATGGCCGCAAAATCTTCGTGCTGTGCGACCGTGCTCCATTCGTCCTGCCGCCCGACCACGACGTATGTCGGAATGCGGATGCCGGGCAGAACTGGACGCGCGTCCGTGCGCGTGAGAAGGGCCTTCTGCTGGCGCGCAAAGATCTCGGGAGTCGCGCGCTGGATCATGTCACCGAGCGGGCCGATGAAGGCGGGGTCGTTCCTGCGGACCGGATGCAGCATGGGTGGAAGCCAGCTGTCGATCAGGGCTACGTTGCCTTTCTGACGCGCCAGATCGACGAGGATCTGGCGCTTTTCGGCCTCGCCCTCCACCACCGGGCCGACGCCGGTGTCCATCAGGCAAAGGCGATCGACGCGTGCAGGCGCCATTTCCATGAGTTTCAATGCAACGCGGCCGCCCATGGAAAAGCCGCAGATGGAGAAGCGCGCCGGCGCGTCGTCGAGCACCTTGCGTGCCATGGCCTCCAGCGAGTCGAGGCCGAAGAAGTCGACGACCTGCACGTCGCAGGCGCCGGACAATGCGGTGACCTGATGGTGGAACGTGTAGGCGTCGCACAGCAGGCCGCAGAGGAGATAAAGCCTGGGTTGCTCTGTCACGTGCGTTCCTTCAGCGGCACTCGGGCACACGGCGCGTCTTCATGAAGTCCTCGAAACTTTCACCGCGCATCATGGCGTAGACCTCGAGGTTCGTCCGGCCCGCGACCCGGGCGAACTTCTCCAGAACGAAGAAACTCGCGCCATGGCGGATCAAGCCAATCCAGTCCTCGGCCCGGATCAACGCTTTTTCTGTCTCGTTCAGGCCCGCATCGCTCATGGCTGCTTCCGGGTCAGCTCGGTAGCTCTCGCGCATGCCGGCCGAGATCATGTTCCAGAGGAAGCGATTGAGCTTCATCGTGCGATGACTGGTGCGCAGGTCGAACACATATGTGCCCTCGAGATCTTCGACGCCTTCGAGTTGCGGATTCATGACGGGCTCCTTCACGCAGGTTCGTAGAGCGTGACGGTCATGGCCGTCGTGGTTGCGAGGTAATAATTGCGGTGCAACTCGCGGATCTCGCCTTCCAGCGCTCCGCGCATGGCGAGCCACATGATCTGCTCGGCGCTCTCGGCGCCACCGCGGCGGATGTAATCCACGTGACGCAGTTCGGTCAGCTTGGCCGGATCCTTCACGAGGAGATCGAGGAATTCCATGTCCCATTCCTCGTTGTTGAAGCCGGAGCGCTCGCCATGCACCTGATGCGACAGGCCGCCCGTTCCGACGACGACGATCTTCAGATCTTCAGGGTAGCTTTCGACCGCGCGTTTCACAGCCTGTCCCAGGCGGTAGCAGCGTCGCGCTGTGGGCAGCGGAAACTGAAGCACGTTGATGGCGATCGGAACGACCGCGCCCGGCCAATCGGGCTCGTGCGGCCACAGCAACGGCAGCGGTGAAGCGCAGCCATGATCCAGCGGACGGTCCTGAAACATCGTCATGTCGAACTCGTCGTTGACGAGCGATTCGGCGATGTGAATCGACAGGTCTACGTTGCCCTTGATGGGTGGCAGGGGACGCTTGCCCGCGCCCTCGTCGGCAACTTCGAAGCGTTCGCCGATGCCCAGTGCGAATGTCGGATAGACGTCGAAAAAGAAGGTCGTGGCATGGTCGTTGTAGAAGAAGACCAGCGCGTCGGGCTTCTTCTTCGCGAGCCATTCGGCGACGGGCTTGTAGCCGCGGAACAAGGGCGCCCACGCCGGGTCCTCCTGCTTACCCTTGTCGTACGCCACCCCGATGGTCGGGACATGCGAGGTGCCGATGCCGCCAATGATCCTGGCCATCACCAAACTCTTTCTCTCGGAATGCTGAAGGTGCGGCAAGAATGCGGACGCCGCCCTTCGCGCCCTTGACCGCCGCGCGTTGCGGATGATCCTGCCATGCCTCGGGCGGGCCATCAACGCAACCTTGTCGCCGCCATCGATCGCCGCTCGTAGAGGGCCATCGCGCAAATGGCCAAGCTCCCATGCCGACCGAATTCGGGAGCAGCGCGCCGGATCACAGTGTCCGGCTGATGAACCGGTTCATCCCGACGTCGCTCGCCCAGACCCTGCGTTGGGCTTCGCGCATGTAGGGCAGGGCGCGTGCGCGCGACTTCACCACGTCGTCATAATCCGCAATGAAGAAGCGCATGAGGTCGGCGACTTCCCGACGCAAGGCGTCTTCGTCGATCGTCGTGATCTTCTTCTCGGCCATGACCATCTGCCCGCCGACCATGACGCTGTCGACGCCTCGTCCCGACTCCGTGTAGACGAGCTGCCTGGCCGCGCTGTTGAAGGGAAGGTAGGCGACGTCGTTCAGGTCGATGAACACAAGGTCGGCCTTGAAGCCGGGCTTGATTTCGCCGAGCTGACCTTGAAGGCCTGCCGAGCGGGCATTGCCCACCGTGGCATGTCGCAAGACTTCCTGGGCCAGCGGCTCGCCCGGCTCGGGGTCGCTGACGGCTGCAATCAGGCAGAACATCTTCATGGCCTGAAACACGCTCTGCACGTCGCTTCCACTGCAATTGTCGCAGCCGAGACCCAGGCGAACGCCCGACTGACGCAAGTCGAGGACCGGCGCGATCCCGCTCTTCAGCTTCAGATTGCTCAGATGATTGAGCACGATGCCGGCGCCGGCTTCCGCCATGCGCGCCATCTCGGGACGGCTGATCCAGACACTATGGACGATGTTGAGGCGCGGATTGAGCAATCCATTCGCCTCGAGATACGAGATCAGCGAGCCGTCGTGCTGCGCGAAGAGTTCGCGGGCGATCAGCACCTGGCCTCTGGTTTCATAGACATGCGTGTAGACCGGCAGGTCGTAAGTCTCGGCCAGTTCCGCGCAGCCCTGCAGCAGAGCCGGTGTGCAGCGCTGCGGAGCAAAGGGCGCGACGGCCCAGTGCATCCGCCCTGCTGCCGGATGGCGGTTGAATTGCGCTTCCAGAAACTCGAGCTGTGCGTCGCCCGGCATGGCGGTCGTGCCGAGCATTTCCTGAACGTCGGCCGGCAGGGAATCCTGATGGCGCACCATTGCGATGGGCGGAACGTCCCAGACCATGGGCGAGAAGACGGCGCGGATCCCGGCTTCCCGGTAGGCCGCGATGACGGTGTCGGTGTAACTCTCGTCCAGCGGCACGAGGCCCAGCATGTCCTGGACGGTCGTGATGCCGCAACGTAGCGATTCCAGCGCTCCCACGAGGGTGCGAGCCCGCACTTCTTCCTTGCTGCGGTTGGCGCCCATCGGAAGCGTGTAGAGCAGCCACATTTCGAGGGTCAGTTCTTCGAAGAGCCCGCGGCACAAGGTGTCGTGCGAATGGTAATGGGCGTTGATCAGGCCCGGGATGATCAGCTTTCCGGCGGCGTCGATCACTTCGTCGCCGGGACGCGGCTGCATGTCTTCGAGAGACACGATGGTGTCGCCTTCGACCACGATCGTTCGGTGCGGCGGCTTGTGCGCGTCGCCATCGTGGTCGTAGACCTGTGCACCCCGGATGATGGTTCTCTTGGCCGTCTCCATGCGCGCTCTCCCTTGCCGGATGCCGTCGGCTCCTAGGCTTGTGCTGCGGATGCCGCGAAGCGGCTGGCGAATTTGGCGCCGAGATAGGCTTCCACCACCTTCGGGTCCTGGAATACCTCGTTGGTCTCCCCGTCGCGCAGGACGGACCCGTGATGAAGCACGACGACACGTTCGGCCAGAGTGGCGACGACGCGCATGAGATGTTCGATCACGATGATCGTGATGCCCCGTGCGGCGATCGCCTTGATCATCCGCATCGCATCCTGGATCTCGGACGAATTGAGCCCTGCGTTGACTTCGTCCAGCATGAGAATCTTCGGTTGCATGGCCAGGCTTTTGGCGAGCTCGAGTCTTTTGCGGTTGGCGAGCGCAAGCTCGGATGCCGGAGACTCGGCGAAACTCGTCAGTTGCGTGAAGGCGAGGCATTCGTGGGCGATCCGCCTGGCCTCGGCCAGACCATGGCCGCCGGCAAAGATCGATCCAGACATGACGTTCTCCAGAACCGTCATTCGGGCGAAGGGCTGGACGATCTGAAACGTTCGCGCGACGCCCGAGCGGGCGATGAGATGCGGCTTCAGGCCGGTGATGTCGCGTCCGTCATAGGTGATCCGGCCGCCGCTGACGGGCAAGAAGCCGGAGATGAGATTGACGAGCGTCGTCTTGCCTGCGCCGTTGGGCCCGATGAGGCCCACGATCTCGCCCTCGCGGAACGTGAGCGAGACATTGTCGACGGCTCGAATGCCGCCGAACTGTCGCGACACGTTCTGGATGTCGAGAATGACCTTCGCACTCATGACGCGGCCCTCATGGACTTGTTCTCAACCGCTGCGACGTCAGCCGTCGCCACAGCGATCCGAGCTTCTTCGGGCGGATGCCCATCACGCCCGCTGGCAGGAAGTAGATGACGGCGACGATCAGCAATCCCAGAATGCCGCTGTGCAAGTTGATGAAGTTGGCCCAGACGAATTCCTTCAGGATGACGTAGAACACGCCGCCGATGAGCGGCCCGAGCAGCGTGCCGAGGCCACCCAACATGACCATCACGGGAATCTCGATGGTGGTGATCAGGCTGAACGCATCCTTCGGCTCGATGAACGCCACCATGGATGCGTAGATTCCGCCCGCGAAAGAACACAGGGCGCCCGAACACACGAAGGCAGCGGTCTTGTATTTGAAGACGTCGATGCCGACCATCGCGGCGGCCTGTTCGTTCTGGCGGATACAGCGCAGGCCGAAGCCGAACCTGGTGCGATCGATCGCGTACGTCGTCAGAAAGGCCAGCAACGCGAGACCGAGCATGGCAAGATAGAAGAACCGCCCCACGGAATCCGGGTCGCCCGCCTGCATGGGGAGGTTGAGGCCGACGGCGCCGCCCGTCAGCCATTCCCAGTTGTTGGAGACTTCGCGCAGCACTTCGAGCGCCGCAATGGTGCCGATTGCGAAGTAGTGCCCTTTGAGCCGCAGAAGAGGCAGGCCGAGCGCCAGGGCGGCAACGGCTCCCGCGACGGCAGCGCAAACCCACGCGACGCCGATCGGCAGGCCTTGCGATTGCGCGATGGCGTCGGCATAGCAGCCGATGCCGAAGAAGGCCGCGGTCGCCAGCGAGGGATAGCCCATGTAGCCGCCGACGATGTTCCAGGCGAGGCAGAGCGCGCAGAGCATCGCCACAGAGGTGCCGACCTGCAATTCGTAATTGTCGAGGCGGAAGGCCAGCATGGCGGCGGCGGCAAAGAGCGCGAGACCGATGAGGCAGGCACGGGACGAGGGTTCGAGGCTCATTCGTATCCCTTCTTGCCGGCCAGGCCGCTCGGCAGCAGAATGATCACGGCCATCATCAGAAGGAAGCCGACAGAGGTTGCCCATTGCGGCCCGAGGGCCAGCGTGCCCATGCCTTCGACGATGCCGAGGACGAGACCTCCGATGATCGCGCCCGGCACGGAGCCGAGGCCTCCCAGAACACAGATGACGAAGGCCTTGCCGAGGAACACACCGCTCATCATCGGCGTCACGGGATAGATGAGCGCCATGGCGACGCCTGCGGCGCCCGCCATGAAGGCGCCGATCCCGAAGGTCAGCGCATAGATCTGCGGAATGCGGATGCCCATCAGGGCTGCGGCATGGCGGTCCATGCGTACCGCCACGATGGCGCGGCCCACTTTCGAGTGGCGGAGCAGCCAGTAGAGCAGGAGGGTGAGCATCGCGGCGATCAGCATGCCGACGATCCGCGCCACCGGGATGCGCATGCCCAGCAGTTCCACCGTGCCGAGATTGATGCCGAGCGAACGTGGCGTCGCGGTGAAATAATGCAGGATGAGATTGTTGACGATCAGCTCGAGGCCGAACGTCAGCGTCAGGGTGATCAGGATCGGCTGCGACACGACGCGGTTGATCAGGCCGCGCTGGACCGCATAGCCGAAGACGAACAGGGCGCCGCATGCGAGGGGTGCGACGACGTAGATCGGAAGTCCCAGTCGCTGAACCCCGAACAGGCAGGCGTAGGCTCCCAGGATGACCATGGAGCCGTGAAGCATGTTGATGACGTTGAGCACACCCCAGACGAGGGAGAACCCCACCGCGAGGCAGGCGTAAAGCCCGCCCATCATGATGCCGTTGACGATGTACTGGCCAACCATCAGCCTATGCCCGCCTGTGTGAGTTCACTTCTTCGGCGGGACGCCGGGACGCAGGTCGGCTTGCTTCAGAGCATCTGGAGCCAGCACGAGTAGCTTGCCATCCTGGATCTGCATGACCAGCGCGGCATTGAAATCGTTCTGGCCGACATCGCTGAACCTGATCGGGCCGTAGAAGGTGTTGAACGTCTTGGTGCGAAGAACGTCGCGAACGGCGTCGGCCTTCGTGGTCTTGGCTTCTTCGATGGCCATGACCAACGTCTGGCAGGCAGCGGTCGCGGCTGCTTCGAGATATGTCGCGTTCCGCTTGAACGTGGCGTTGAACGCCTCGTTGTATTTTTGCGATGATCCGAAGATGAAAGCGTCCTGGTAGTCCGCGTTCTGGTGCCACCAGGAATTGGTGGTGACGCTTTCGGCCAGGCCCTTCACGTTCTCGGCGAATTCGGGATAGGAGGGGCCGGCCGTCATGGTGACGAGTTTCGCCTCGACGCCGAGGTCGGCCATCTGGCGGCGGATCAGGATGAGGTCCTGCGTGTAGCCGGTGGCATAGATCCAGTCCGGCTTCTGGGATTTGATCTGCGTCAGGATGTTCGAGAAGTCGGTTGTGTCGGGCGAGTAGAGCGAGTCGCTCAGGATCTCGAAGCCCTCACGCTTGGCCGAGGTGACGAGTTCTGCCGCAATCGCCTTGGGAAAAAGGCTGTTGAGGGCCAGCACCGAGACGCGCTTCACGTCCGGCATGGTCTTCTTGTAATAGGCCACCTCGGCATCGGTGATCATGGCGTTGGGAAACAGGATGCCGAAAAGGTTCTTGAACTTCTGGTCGAAGACGCTCGGCGTGGCGGCCGCGGCCGCGACCATCGGAACGCCGTAGCGTTCGGCCACGCCGGCGGTCGCCTTGGTGTCGCCCGATCCGTAAGGCGCGAGAAGGAACGGCACCTTGTCGACGTTGATCAGGCGCTGGACGATCTGCACCGCGCGATTGGTTTCGCTCTGGTAGTCATATTCCACCAGTTCGAGCTTCATCTTCTTACCGCCGACGTCGACGCCGCCCTTCTGGTTCACGGCGGTCACGCACATGTCGTAGCCCTGTTTGGACTTGATGCCGGCGTCGGCCAGCGGCCCCGTGCGGGCGACGGGCGCGCCGAAGCGCAACGTTTCCTGCGCCTCTGCGCTGGCCGCCATGCTTGCGAGAAGGCTGATTGCGAGTAGACCCGTGTTGAACTTGCGCATGCCGTGCTCCCCTGGTTGCCCGGCTCCCTGGCCGTCGTCGGTTGACTCAATCCTGCTTCAAGGCTTCGGCGGCGTGCCGTATGGACGCCACGATGCCCGCATAGCCCGTGCAGCGGCAGATGTTTCCGGCCAGCGCCTCTCGCAGGCGCTTCTCGGTCGTTTCGCCCTCCCGCTGGATGATGTCGCGCGCGGTGACGAGCATGCCGGGCGTGCAGTAGCCGCACTGCAATCCGTGGCATTCGTGAAAGCTCTCCCGCAACTGCGCGATGGTGGCGTCGGCGTGGAGACCCTCGAGCGTCGTGACATCTGCGCCCTCGAGCGCGATCGCCAGCGCGATGCAGGAGCGGGCGAGGCGGCCGTCGATGAGGATCGTGCAGGCTCCGCAAACGCCGTGCTCGCAGCCGAGATGGACCGATCGGCAGTTTGCGTGCTCGCGCAGAAAATCGGCGAGGCTCATTCTGGCTTCGATGTCGCGACTGACGACGTCGCCATTGACCCTCAGGGTGACGTTCGGCATCAGATCGTCTCCATGTCGGGGGCTTCGATGCCGAAGGACATCTGCGCCGCGCGGATGAGGCAGGTGCGCAGTTGCCACGCGTGAACATCGGAGATCTGCAACGTCACGCCCTGCAAGTCGCTCGCCATGGTGGCCGCCAAACGTGAAGCCGCCCCGTCGTCCCAGAGCTTCAAGCCCGTCAGATGATCCTCGGTCTGCGGCAGGCGGATCGGCGCACCGCCTGTGGCGCCCAGGACGGCCCGGCTTCGGCCGGAGCTTCGCACCACGGTCGCCATGGCGTGCGCATATTCGCCGGTCTTGCGCGTCAGCTTGTAGGTTCCCCATCGCGCCTGCTGCGTCAGATTTGGGATGCGCAGACCCGTGAGAACGTCGGCGGGGCCGAGCCTGGTGGTGTAGGCGGCCAGCACGAAATCTTCCGCGCGGCAGGAGCCAGGACCCTCGGGGCCCGTCCATTCGATCGTCGCATCCAGCGCCACCGTCGTGGTCAGCCAGTCGGCGGCAGGGTCGGCAAGCGCCAGGCTGCCGCCGATCGTTCCGCGATTGCGCACCGCCTGATAGGCGATGCGCGCGGCGATCCGCGGCATCAGGCCGTTCGAGGGGTCGGGTGTTTCGCCGCGCTGGATGCGCTCGTGCGTGACGCAGGCGCCGAAGTAAGCGCCGTCGGACGTCTCGCCGGACTGCTGCAACTCGGGGATTGCCGTGACGTCGATGATGCTGTCGGGCGCGGCGATGCGAAGATTGAGCATGGGCACGAGCGATTGGCCGCCCGCCATGATCTTGGCTTCGCCCGCATGGCTTGCAAGGAGGTCGATGGCCTCGGAGATGCTTCGCGCGCGCACGTAGTTGAAGGGGTTGGGCTTCATGCCGTCACCGCCGGGCGCGTGGAGGAACCGGCTTGAAGCAGCGCTTGAATGACGCGCTCGGGGGTGAGAGGCGTTTCGTTGATGGCGACGCCGAGGTGGCGCAAGGCATCGTTTACTGCATTGCAGATCGAGGCCGGCGGCGCGATGGCGCCGCCCTCGCCCATGCCTTTGATGCCGTAACGCGTGATCGGCGAAGGAATCGAAAGATGCTCGATGTGCGTCGGCGGGATCTCGGTCGCGCCGGGCACGAGGTAATCCATGAAGGTGGTGGCGAGCGGCTGTCCGTCCGCATTATAGGGCGCTTCCTCGAAGATCGCCGTGCCGATGCCCTGCGCAAGACCGCCCATCATCTGGCCGTCGACGATCATCGGGTTGACGATGGTTCCGCAATCGTGCGCGATGACGTAGTCGATCAGCTTGATGATGCCCG
>JAQGJH010000043.1 GCA_028290705.1 Hyphomicrobiales bacterium | reverse complement strand
TTGAAGCCGATGCGGTGGACGGCAAGAAAGTGACGTCGTGGCCCTCGATCCGCACGGATGTCGAGAATGCAGGCGGTGACTGGGTCGATCGCGAGGTCGTGGTCGACGACGGGCTCATCACCAGTCGCTCGCCGAAAGACCTGGACGCCTTCGTGGCCGCCATCATCGAGCAGATCGAGAGCGAGGTCGACGAGGAGTGAGCGCGCGCGCCGGCTTGCGCTTCATGCGCAGCAGGCGCTCGCTTCCAATCCACAAGATCGGCCGCCGGCGGTACGCCTCTCCGGCGCGGCCTCGATCGCCTCGAGCTTCGTTTCAAGAATGTGGTGAAGGCCGCACAGGATCGGCATGTCCTTGTTGGCACACACCTCCGCGAGTTCATGCCAGGCGGCTTCCGTCGCCTCGGCCCTGAACTCACGAACCGCGAGCGCCGCGAACTCTCCCACGGTCAGATCGTGCCGGCGCGCAATGCGCGCAACGCGGGCGCGGAATGGGACGCCGATCGACGCGACAGCGGCGCCGGCGATCCATGGGTTCGAACAGGTCGTGACCAGCTCTGCAAGAAGCATAGGCGCCTCCCCACGGCGGTGGCTGCAATGACTCGGATGCGGGTTCCTACCGGACGATGCTGACAACATCATGACGCGTCGGGCCGCAGTGAAACGTCGAACCTGAGATTCGATGGGTCTGGCTCATAAGCCACGGCAGAAAAAAACAGGCTTTGCGAAAACGCACAGACGCGGACGCACGGCGAATGAAACATCGAGGAAACTGAGTTCCGGCAGACCCTGAGCGTCAGGCGACCGAAGGCAAGGGCGCCTGCGCGGTTTCGCCCGCCAGCGCATCCAGATATTCGGCGCACCAGCGGTGAACGTTGTGTTCCTTCAGATAGCGGATCATCGGTTTGATCCGGCTGACCCGCTCTTCCAGAGGCATGTCGAACGCAGCCTTGAAGGCATGCGCCATTCCATCGGTGTCGTAGGGGTTGACCATGATGGCGCCCCTCAACTCACGCGCGGCGCCCGCAAAACGCGACAACACGAGCACGCCCGGATTTTCTTCATCCTGTGCCGCGACGAATTCCTTCGCAACGAGATTCATGCCATCGCGCAGCGGCGTGACCACACCGATGCGTGATGAGCGATAAAGGCCGGCCAGGGCAGCCCGCGCGATCGAGCGATTGACGTAGCGGATGGGCGCCCAGTCGATGTCGCCGAATTTTCCGTTGACGCGGCCCGCCACTTCCGCGACCTCGCGATTGATCTCGGCATATTCCGGGATCTGCTCGCGCGTCGTCGGCGCGATCTGCAGCGCGTAGAACTGGTGCCGATAATCCGGATACAGTTCTAGAAAGCGGCCGAAGGCCTCGATGCGCTGCGGAATGCCCTTCGAATAATCCAGGCGGTCCACGCTGAGCGCCAGCATCTTGCCTTCGAGCGATTTCTCCAACCGGCGATTGGTGGCCGAAAGCGGCTCGCGGGCAAACCGGATGAATTCCTCCGTGTCGATCGAGATGGGAAACACACCCGCCTGCGACACGCGCCCGAAGGCTTCGATCTTTCCGCCGCCGTCGGTCTCGACACCCATTTCCTCACGCAGATACGCGAGAAAGTTGTCGAGGAACTGCTTGGTCTGGAATCCGATCAGATCGTAACACGCGAGATTGGCCGCAAGGCGCGCGTGATTGGGCAGGATCACCAGCAATTCGGGTGCGGGCCACGGGATGTGCAGGAAGAACCCGATGCGGTTCTTCACACCCAACGCGCGCAATTCGGAGGCCAGAGGGATCAGATGGTAATCGTGAACCCAGATCACGTCGTCGGGCTTCAGCATCGGCGCGAGCGTGCGGGCGAAGGTCTGGTTCACCCTGTAATATCCGGCCATGTCGCGCCGCGCGAATTCGGTCAGGCCTGGGCGATGGTGAAAGAGCGGCCAGAGCGCGCGGTTGGCGAAGCCGTTGTAATATTCGTCATGGTCCCGCTGCGTCAGGTCGATCGTGACGTAATCGACGTTGTTCCAGCGCACTTCCGAGACCTTCGGGAGACCCTCCTCGAGTTCGCTGACTTCGCCGCTCCAGCCGAGCCAGAGTCCGCCCTGCCGTTCGAGCGCGTTTTTGACCGCGACGGACAAACCGCCGGCGGAATAGCGTTCGTTCGGCTTCGGAATCCGGTTCGATACTGCGATGAGGCGTCCCAACTCGATGCTCCTCCCTGTGCGTTGCGCGTTTCTAGAAAGCTTCTTCCCACGGCCGGGAGAGGCGCAAGGCCGCTCTGATCAAGCCGACCAGCGAGTAGGATTGCGGAAAATTGCCCCACAATTCGCCGCTGTTCGGGTCGATCCCCTCCGAAAGTAACCCGAGCGGCGATCGATGCGCCAGCAGGCGTTCAAAGATTGCCCGAGCCTCGTCGCGTCGTCCCACGGCCGCCAGCGCCTCGACCAGCCAGAAGCTGCAGATCACGAAAGAAATCTCGGGAGGTCCGAAATCATCCGGCCGGCGATATCGGAAGAGGTGGTCTCCTTCCCGCAATTCAGCCTCGATGGCCGCGAGCGTCGACAGGAACCTCGGATCGTCCGCGCGGACGAACCCAAGCTCTTGCAGGAGAAGCAGGCTGCCGTCGAGGTCTTCACCTTCGAACGTGGCAACGAACGATTGCCGCTTTTCGTTCCAGGCCCGTTCCCAGATGCCGGCATGCATCCGCTCTGCGCGATCCCGCCACACCTCGGCGCGATCGTGCAGCTCGAGCTTGACGGCAATGCGATGCAGCCTGTCGCAGGCGGCCCAGCACATCACGCTCGAATGCGTGTGAATCTCGGCGCGCGTCCGAAACTCCCAAAGGCCGGCGTCCGGTTCGATCCAGCGTCGGGCAGCTTCCTCACCCAGACGTTCGAGCTGCTTGAACAGGCCGACGCCGCCTGGCCGCGCAACGCGCTTGTCGAAGAAGCTCTGTGCCACCGCCAGGATCACGCTGCCGTAGCCGTCATTCTGAATCTGGTCATAGGCGCCGTTGCCGATGCGCACCGGCCCCATGCCGCGATAGCCCGCCAGCGTGTCCACCTCGCTCTCGTCGAGCGCGGTTTCAAAGCCGAGGCCGAAGATCGGCTGCAACGGGCCTTCGTCCCATCCCGTGACGATATTCGTCACATAGGTAATGTAATGCTCCATCGTCCGCGTGACGCTCAGTCGGTTGAGCGTCTGCACGACGAAGAACGTGTCGCGCAGCCAGCAGTAGCGGTAGTCCCAGTTACGCCCGCTATGGGCGAATTCGGGCATCGACGTCGTCAGGGCCGCCACGATCCCGCCGGTCTCTTCGTAGCTGCAAAGCTTCAGCGTAATGGCCGCGCGTATGACTTCTTCCTGCCATTCGAAGGGCAGGGCGAGTTGGCGTGTCCAGTCGCGCCAATATTCGAGCGTCTGCTCGTACCAGTCGACGCCGATCAGTCCGAGATCCGTCACCGGCTCGTCCGCGCCGAGCACCATCACCAGCGGCCGGTCGATGACAAACGGTGTTTCGCTCTGGATGAGGCTCACGGGCGCATCGGTGGTCAGGCGCAAGACTTCCGTGCCGAGCAGATAGCGCACGTGGTTGCTGCCGCGGGTCGTGCTCGCGCCATGCTTGCCGTACTCGTGGCGTGGACGCAGCCTCACCCGGATGCGCGGCACACCGCGCAAAGGTTCGATCATCCGCACAATCGACACCGGGCGGAACATGCGCCGATGCCGATTGAAGCGGGGGATGAAGTCGATGATCTTGATCGCGCCGCCCTGCGCGTCTTCCAGGATCGTCTCGAGGATCGCAGAATTCGGGATGTAACGTTGGCTGCTGGCGGTGAAACCGAGCAGCTCGATCTCCCACATGCCGTCGTCTTCGAGTGCCGGATTGCGAAGCAGGCTGCAGAATGCGGGATCGCCATCGAGCCTGGGAATGCAGCACCAGACAATGCTGGCCTTCGTATCGACCAAGGCAGCAATGGAGCAATTGCCGAGGACTGCGAGATCGAGGGACGGCTTGAGTTGCGTCATGAAGGTCCGTGTTCGCCTGAAGCTGCGCGGGTGAGTTCCATCAGATGTTCGCGCAATGCGGCGGGATTGGGGAGATGCATGCGCGCTTCGGTGGGAATATCACCTTCGCCGATGCGAACCGACAAGCCCCCGACCTTGTTCACGTAGCCGAACCCGGCCTCGTCGGTGAGATCATCGCCATAAAACACCGGCGTGCGACCTTTGAAGGGCGCATGTTCAAGCAATGTCGCGATCGCCGTCCCCTTGTCGAACAGCACGGGTTTCAATTCGACGACGAACTTGCCTTCCTGCACGGCGATTTCGTCACCGGGCCCGAAGCGGGTCATGAAGCGCAGCACGTCGGCGGCGAGATCCGGCCGTTCGCGAAAATGCACCGCGAGAGTCGCGCCCTTGTCTTCGAGCATCAGCCCGGCATGCTCCGCGACGAAACGGCCGACGTCCGGTCGGGCGTGATCCATCAGAGCGGCAGCCGCGCCGATGCGCGAGCCGTCCGGGAAGCGGATCTCGGCGCCGTGCAGGCCGGCGGTGGGGAGAATCATGGGATAGAAGATGCGATCGAGGTCGCGGATGGCCCGGCCGCTCACCAGCGCCACCGCGCCGCTGTTGATCGCCTGCAGCCGCACGATCATGTCGCGCAGCGCCGTGTCGGCGACGACGTCCTCCGGTCGACGCTGCAACTCGAGCAGGGTCCCGTCGACGTCGAAGAAGAGTGCGGTGGATTGAAGTTCCGGTCGCGGGCCAGGTCCGGGGGCGACGGTCAGCGCGTCTGTTCTGTGCATGTCAGACCTCGCGCTCTGTTTGAACAGGCAGCAAGGCAAAATCCCCTCGGCTGATCGCAAATGGGACCGGCGAAACCGGCAACGGATGGGAGGGCCGCACGCGGCTCCTCCCCACAACGTCGTTCGTGCGCCGAAGTTCCAGCCGCAACCTCAGCCGCCGTCCGCCATCAGGCCGGCAGCCGCGATGCCCGCGCTGGCGACGAGTTCGTCATTGTCCGACGTGTCACCCGAGACCCCGAAGCCGCCGAGCAGCTTGCCATTCTGGTCGCGGATCAGCACGCCGCCCGCGACGGGGATCAGACCGGCTTCGGCCAAGTGCGACGCTGCGGCCATGAATTGCGGGCGTTCCGCCGCCATGCCGGCGAGTTTCCGCGAGCCGACGCCCCAGGCCACGGCGCCATAGGCTTTGCCGAACGCCACTTTCCAGCGCATCAGGCTGGTGCCGTCTTCCATGGCGCTCGCCTTGAGCGCGCCGCGCGCGTCCAGAATGACGAGGCCGAGCGGGTTCATGTTGTTGCCGCGCGCATGTGCAAGCCCGGCTTCGAGCATCTTCTGGGCGGCTTCGAGGGTCAGTTCGGTCATGGCCATGTCTCCGTCAGGCGAGCGACTTCTGTCGCAAGCCGGCGGCGGAAGGTCAATGGCGTCGGCCTTGCGCCTTGCGCTAAGAAGGGCGGGGCGCTGCAAGCCAGGGAGACGGCCGGGTGGAGACGTTGGAACACGCGCTGCGGGCCGCCATCGTGGCCGCCAGCCGGGAGATCAACCGCACGGGCCTCAACCAGGGGACCTCCGGGAACATCTCCGTCCGCACCGAGGCCGCCATGCTGGTGACGCCGACCGCCATCGCCTGCGAGCGGCTCTCGCCCGAAATGATCGCCCGCATGGACCTGGCCGATGAGTCCGGCGGCTGGACCGGCCCGCACCGGCCTTCGAGCGAATGGCGCTTTCACCGCGACATCCTGCGGGCCCGCCCGGACGTTGGCGCCATCGTCCATTGCCACGCCACCTACGCCACCGTCCTGTCGATGCTCCGGCTCGACATCCCGGCCGCGCATTACATGATTGCGGCCTTCAATGGTTCCGTCATCGCCTGCACGGATTATGCGCCCTATGGCACGCCCGAACTCTCCCGCCTGGCCGTCGAGGGTCTCGGAAGCCGCCACGGCGTGCTGCTCGGCAGCCATGGGATGATCGCCACGGGGGCGGATCTCGAAGAGGCGGTGTGGCGAGCCGGCGAACTCGAAACCCTGGCGCGCACCTATTATCTGGCGCGTGCACTCGGCCCACCAGTCATCCTGCCGGACGACGAGATCGCACGGCTCATCCCGCGGTTCCGCGACTATGGCGCAGCCACCAACGTCCGCCCGGACGACTGAACTCGTCAGTTTCGCGCCGCGTCCCATCCCGTCAGGGCGGACTCGATGAACGCCTGCGTGGCTCCCAGATTGTTCAGCGGGTCGAGGATGAAGTCGATCCGGTCGGCAGGGACGTGCCTCGTCGCCTCGGGGTTGGCCTTGACCACCTCGGCAAGCGACCGCCCGGTCGCTCCCACCTCGCGCGCGGCCGTCTCGACGAGCGCGAAAGCCTCTGAACGGCCGAGACCCTGTGCGAGGGCCAGCGCCAGCATCTCGGTCATCGGCAGTCCGTGCAACGCATCGAAATTCTGGCGCATCCGCGCCACGTCGACCTGCAGGCCCTCCAGGGTCTCCGCCATGTTCGACAAAGCTCCCGAGCAGAGCTTGACGAGTTCCGGCAGCGCGCCCCATTCCGCCTGCCAGCCGCCGAGCGCGCGCTCGTGCTCCTGCACCATGCCGGTCAGCAAGGTCGAAACGAGGCCCGGCGTCCGCAGAGCCGCCGAAACCGTCAGCATGCAGCGGACCGGGTTGCGCTTGTGCGGCATGGCCGACGAAGCGCCGCGCCCGGCGTCGGCCGGCTCGAACGCCTCCGCGACTTCGAACTGCATCATCGAAGACAGATCGCGCGCGATCTTGCCCGCGACCCCGGTCACGATGGCGATTTCGCCAGCCAGCGACATGAGAGCGCCCCGGCGCGTGTGCCAGGGCAGGGGAGTGCCCGCGGCCGCAACGCTGCGTGCAGGCGGATAGGCGTTCAGCGCGGCCAGCCTGGCGAACAGGATCTCGGCCGTTCTGGCGCCCTTGTCGCCGAGCGAGCCCAGAGTGCCGGCCGCTCCGCCGAACTGAAGCACGAGGGCTTCGCCGGCGATCCGCCGCAGGCGAGACCGCGCTTCGCGGGCGGCGGTGAGCCATTGCGCCGCCTTCAAGCCGAACGTGATGGGGGTTGCCGGCTGCAGGACCGTGCGCCCCAGCATGGGGTCGTCGCGGTGCCGGCGCGCGAGGGCCGCGGCTGCCGCCGCCACGCGGGTGAGGTCGCGATCGAGCAGCACGAGCGCATCGCCCAATTGCAGCACCAATGCGCTGTCGATCGCATCCTGGCTCGTGGCGCCGAAATGCACGAAGGCCGCTGCCGCCGGATTTCGCGCGCGCACGGCGGCCGTGAGGCTTTTGACCAGCGGGATCGCGACCGTCCCGCCCAGAATCGCGTCTTTCGCCATGGCCGGGGCGTCGATCTGGAGCGCTCCCGCTACCTCCGTGATGATCGCGGCGGCCTCTTCGGGAATCACCCCGGCCTCGGCCTCGGCCTGGGCGAGCGTTGCTTCGAACAGAGCCATGCGACGCAGCAGCGAAATGTCGGCCATGACCGGCAGCATGTCGGCAGCGGCAGAGTAAGCGTCGTTCAAAACCATGGTTTAGCTTCCATTTTAATGATCTATGCTAGGCTTGCTTGGCGTCTGCCGAAGATAATCGGTGTCCGCCCCTCGTTCGGGAACCAGTACAGCCCTCTGTCGGTTTTCGGCAAACGAGCCGGGGAGCTGTGGTCGACAGACGGCGTGGCCGTAAAAGGGAGATGGATTCCATGGATAGACGACTTTTCATTCGCTCGCTTCTCGGCGTCGCCGGTTCGGCGGTTGCGGTCTCGGCTTTTTCCTCCAAGGCGCAGGCCCTGCCGCTTCTCGACGAGTTGCAGGCCATGGACGCCGCCGGGTCGAACCCGTTGCAGGCCGCCGCTGCGAGCGAGGCGGACCTGCCGGCTGAAGGCGCCGAGGAAGCGCAATATTACCGCCGCCGCTACGCCCCGCGTCGCCGCTATTACTACGCCCCGCGCCGCTACTACCGCCGTCCGCGTTGCACCTGGGTTCGCAATCGCTGGGGCCGTCTGGTTCGCCGCTGCTGGTGAGCCGACGGGAAACCCGGTCCGCCGATCGACGCGCCGCTTTTCAGCGGCGCGTTTTTTTATGTCACCGCCGCCGGTTCAGCAGGGCGTAGATGATGCCGGTGCCAAGACCCCAGGCGCCGTTGAGCAGCGGACCGTAGATCGAGAAAGCCCCGATGCCGCGTCCCCGCAGGGGCGAGAGCACGTACCAGCTGAAGGCCGTCGGCAGGATCGCGCCGAACAGGAACGCCAGCAGCAGATAGGCGATGCCCCGCGGGAAGCGCGTCTGCACGAAGGCGAAGACGATGCCCCAGACGCCGCCCCAGAACGCCAGGTTGATGAGATTGGGCACGCCCCAGGGGTTGGGCCGCATGTTCCAGGGAAAATTGCGGCCCGGGATCGTCGCCCACAGCCCATAGGCTGCCAGTTGGTGGAAGACCGGAACCGCGATGAAGCCTGCGATGAATCCGAACAGCACGTAATTCAAGAGAGAAGAGCCAGAGCCGCGCGCCATTTTGCCCTCACGGCGATCCCGTCGATCGCTTCTCCCGCGAAGCTAGCCTCAACTCGTTGAGCCGAGAAGCCTCGCGTGAACGAATTCCGTGGACTGCGACCCGCATGCACGCGTTCGCTGCGACAGACCGGCGCGGACCGGGTCGTGCGGTGGGTCGCTTGACCCAAATCAATGCCCCGCTCCCGCCAAGCAGCCAACGTCCGCCGGCATTCGGAGGAGCGGCTCGAGCGAGTCGTGAGCCTCCCCTGACGGGGTTGTGAGACATGCAGACGACACTTGCGACGGACGGCGGAACGAGAGGCTCAGGGCCGGCGCCGGCCGTCAAATCGATGCGGCTCGGCGAATTGAGCCTGATCGTCGTCGCCGCACTGATGGCCTGCCTTTGGCTCCTCATCACGGCCAAGGCCTACACGCCCGAATATGGATTTCACGCCGCCATTCTCGCGATTGCGAGCATCGCTTCGGTCTTCGCCGTCGTGAACCGCTACATGTCGCGTCCGGCCGAACCAGTACCCCAGGTCATCGACGGCAAGCCGAACTACAACATGGACCCGGTGAAGTTCTGCACCATCGCGGCCGTGTTCTGGGGCATCGCCGGTTTCACCGTCGGTCTGGTCATCGCGCTGCAGCTGGCCTTTCCGGCGCTGAACTTCGACCTTCCCTGGACGTCCTTCGGCCGCATGCGTCCGCTGCACACGTCGGCGGTCATCTTCGCATTCGGCGGCAACGTCCTGATCGGCACCTCATTCTATGTCGTGCAGCGCACCTGCCGTGCGCGGCTGGCGGGCGATCTGTCGCCCTGGTTCGTGGTGCTCGGCTACAATCTCTTCATCGTCATCGCGGGCACGGGCTATCTGCTCGGCATCACGCAGTCGAAGGAATATGCCGAGCCGGAATGGTACGCCGACCTTCTGCTGACGATCGTCTGGGTGACCTACTTCCTGGTCTTCCTCGGCACGATCATGAAGCGCGAAGAGCCGCACATCTACGTGGCCAACTGGTTCTACCTCGGCTTCATCGTCACCATCGCGGTCCTGCATCTCGGCAACAACCTCACCATCCCAGTCTCGCTCTACTCGGCCAAGTCCTACATCGTCTGGTCGGGCGTGCAGGATGCGATGATTCAATGGTGGTACGGCCACAACGCCGTCGGCTTCTTCCTGACCGCCGGCTTCCTGGGCATCATGTACTACTTCATCCCGAAGCGGGCCGGGCGGCCGGTCTATTCCTACCGCCTGTCGATCATCCACTTCTGGGCCCTGATCTTCATGTACATCTGGGCAGGCCCGCATCACCTGCACTACACCGCGCTGCCCGATTGGGCGCAGACTCTCGGCATGGCGTTCTCGATCATGCTCTGGATGCCCTCGTGGGGCGGCATGATCAACGGCCTGATGACGCTCTCGGGTGCATGGGACAAGCTGCGCACCGATCCCGTGCTTCGCATGCTCGTCGTGTCGGTCGCATTCTACGGCATGTCCACCTTCGAAGGGCCGCTGATGTCCGTGAAGGCGGTCAACTCGCTTTCGCACTACACGGACTGGACCATCGGGCACGTGCATTCCGGAGCGCTCGGCTGGGTCGGCTACGTCTCGTTCGGCGCGATCTACTGCCTCGTCCCCTGGCTGTGGAACAAGTCGTCTCTTTATTCGCTGCGCCTCGTCAACTGGCACTTCTGGATCTCGACGCTCGGCATCGTCTTCTACATCTCGTCCATGTGGGTGGCGGGCATTCTGCAGGGCCTCATGTGGCGTGCCTACACCAGCCTCGGCTTCCTCGAACATTCGTTCATCGAGACCGTGGAAGCCATGCACGTCTTCTACGTCGTGCGCGCTTTCGGCGGCGGCCTCTTCCTCGCCGGCGCCCTCATCATGGCCTGGAATATCTACAAGACCATCGCATCGCCGGAAGCCGAAACGTCTCCGCGCATCACTCCCGCTCTCGTCCCCGCCGAATAAGGGTCGCCCATCATGTCACTCTGGAACAAGCACGCGATCTTCGAGAAGAACTCGATCATCCTGGTTCTGGGCGTACTGGTCGTGATCTCGATCGGTGGTCTCGTGGAAATTCTGCCGCTCTTCTACCTGAAGAGCACGATCGAGAAGGTGGAGGGCATGCGGCCCTACACCCCGCTCGAACTGGCGGGCCGCAACATCTACGTCCGCGAGGGCTGCTACAATTGCCACTCGCAGATGATCCGCGCCCTGCGAGACGAGGTCGAACGCTACGGTCACTACTCGCTCGCCTCGGAGAGCATGTATGACCATCCCTTCCAGTGGGGCTCGAAGCGCAACGGCCCCGATCTCGCGCGCGTAGGCAACAAATATTCCGACGAATGGCACCGCCGTCACCTCGACAACCCGCGCTCGGTCGTGCCGGGCTCGATCATGCCGGGCTATCCCTGGCTCGCGAAGACGGAGTTGCAGGCCCAGACCATCGCGCAGGACATGAAGGTGCTGGCGATCGAAGGCGTGCCCTACGACGCCGCCATGATCTCGAATGCCTCCGCCGACATCAAGGCGCAGGGAACGGACGACGATCCGGGCGCCGGCGCGCTGACCGAGCGCTACCCCAAGGCCATCGCCCGCGCCTACGGCGACAAGGGCAAGCCGATCACCGAAGCCGACGCGCTCATCGCCTACATGCAGATGCTGGGCACGCTGGTCGACTTCAAACTCTACGACGGCAAGGCCAATCTGAGGTGATGTGACATGAACGTTCTGGCTTTCGTACGCGATGCGCAGGTTCTCAGCCTGGTTCTGGTCTGCGTCACCTTTTCGCTGATCGTCGTCTATGCCCTGTGGCCGTCGTTCGACAAGAAGTTCGATGCGGCCTCCCGACTGCCCCTCAACGAGGACTGAGTGATGAGCCTTGCGCCGCATGACAAGAACATGGTCGATGCTCACACCGGCGTGTCCACCACCGGGCACGAATGGGACGGCATTCGCGAACTGAATACGCCGCTGCCGCGCTGGTGGCTGTGGATGCTCTATGCCACCATCGTCTGGGCCTTCGGCTACATGATCGTCTATCCGGCGGTGCCGCTGGTGGCGAGCTACACCACCGGCGTCTTCGGCTGGTCGTCTCGCGCAGCCGTCACGCAGGAACTCGCGGCGCTGGGCGCGCAGCGCGCTCCCATGGTGACGGCCTTGGCCTCCGCCACCTTGCCGGACATCGAAAAGAATCCGACGCTGCTCGCGTTCGCGCGGGCCCAGGGCAAGGCGGCTTTCGGCGACAATTGCGCTGGCTGCCATGGCGCGGGCGGCGGTGGCGCCAAAGGCTATCCCAACCTCGTCGACGACGAGTGGATCTGGGGCGGCACGCTGGACGACATCTCGCAGACGCTGACCTACGGCATCCGCTCGACCGATCCGAAAGCGCGCGTCGGCAACATGCCGGCCTTCGGAACCGATGGACTGCTCAAGCCGGCTGAAATCAGCCAGGTGGCCGATTACGTGCGGTCGCTGTCGGGCCTGCCGCTCGACGGAAAGCCCGACCTGAAGGCCGGCGCCAGGATCTTCGAGGAGAATTGCGCCGCCTGTCATGGGGCGGAAGGCAAGGGCATGCAGGAACTCGGCGCGCCGAACCTCACGGACCAGATCTGGCTCTACGGCTCCGACAAGCCGACGATCGTCGAAGGCCTGAACAAGGGACGCGGCGCCGTCATGCCGCATTGGGGCGAACGCCTCGACGCCGGCACCATCAAGGCTCTGGCGGTCTATGTCCATACGCTCGGCGGCGGACGCTGAGAACGACCGTTTCGGAGGGCGGATATCGCGCCGCCCTCCTGCTTCACGCGACATGCGTGCCGGGCTTGCAAGCGCCGGCGTTGAAGGTTGGTCATGAGTGTCAAGCAGCAACAAGCCAAGGAAATGGCGCTCGAAGCGGCGGGCGTCGATGCGCCTCTCTACGCGCCGCGCGCCAAGATTTATCCGCAGAGCGTCAAGGGCAAGTTCCGCAGGCTGAAGTGGGCGATCCTCATCGCGACGCTCGGCGTCTATTATTTCCTGCCTTTCATCCGCTGGGATCGCGGACCGAACGCTCCCTCGCAGGCGGTCCTCGTCGACATCGAGCACGGCCGCTTCTATTTCTTCTTCATCGAGATCTGGCCCCAGGAAGTCTATTACCTGACCGGGCTGCTGATCATCGCCGCCATGACTTTGTTCCTGATGAACGCGGTCGCGGGTCGCATATGGTGCGGTTACCTCTGCCCCCAGACGGTGTGGACCGATCTCTTTCTGGCCGTCGAACGGTTGATCGAGGGCGACCGTCGCGAGCGCATGCAGAAGGCCGGACAGGGCTGGACGCTCGAGAGCGTCGCGCAAGCGGCGCTGAAGCACTGGGCCTGGCTGATGATCGCCTGGTGGACCGGCGGCGCCTGGGTGCTGTATTTCGCCGACGCGCCGACGCTGGTCTACAATCTCGCGACCTTCCAGGGGCCGGTCACGGCCTACATCTGGATCGCGATCCTGACCTTCACCACCTACTTCTTCGCCGGCTTCATGCGTGAGCAGGTCTGCACCTACATGTGCCCCTGGCCGCGCATCCAGGCCGCGCTGACCGACGAACATGCGCTCAACATCACCTATCGGTATGACCGCGGCGAACCGCGCGGCTCGCTGAAGAAGAGCGCTCTGCTGCGCGAGGCCGGCGCCAAGGCCGGGGATTGCGTCGACTGCAATCAATGCGTGGTCGTTTGCCCGACCGGCGTCGACATTCGCGAAGGCCTGCAGATCGACTGCATCCAGTGCGGGCTGTGCATCGACGCCTGCGACACCGTCATGACCAAGGTCGGTCGGCCGACAGGGTTGATCGCCTACGACACCGACATCAACGTCAAGCTGCGCGAATCCGGCCAACCGCCGTTGCCGGCGAAAATCGTGCGCCCTCGCACCATCCTCTATGCGGCGATCATCGCCAGTATCGGCGCCATCATGTCTTTCGCGCTGGCGACGCGCGCAGATTCCGGACTGTCGGTCATGCACGACCGCAACCCGTTGTTCGTCCGCCTCGCCGACGGGTCCATCCGCAATGCCTACACGGTGCGGCTCGCCAACAAGCAGGCCGAGGATCGGCGCTTCGAACTGCGCGTGAAAGACCACTCGCCCGGCCAGGTCGAGGCTGTGGGAAGCGCCGCCGGCGCGAGCGGATGGCCCATTCTCACGGTAGGCCCCGACCGCACGCTCGAGACGCGCGTGCTGGTCAAGCGGCCGAGCGCGGGCGGCGCCGCGAGAAGCGACATCGTCTTCGAACTGCGCGACCTGCTGACGGGCGAAACCGTCGAGACGCGCGACCATTTCCTGATGCCTTGAGGCTTCGCACATGACCACGACCTCCGCACCCGTCCGCCCCGCCGCTCCGGCAGGATTCGTTCTCACCGGCCGTATGGTGCTGGCCTGCTTTCTTGCGTTCTTCGGAACGGTTTTCAGCGTGAACTTCTACATGGCCAAGGTCGCGATCGCGACCTTCAGCGGTCTGGAGGCGGAGAAGCCCTACCAATCGGGCTTGAAATGGGATTCGGAGATCGCCCGGGCGCGCGCCCAGGATCGGCGCGGCTGGCGGGTCGACGCCAGCGTCCGCACCGGCCCCGACGGTGTCAGCATCCTCGAAATCCGCCAGACGGACGGCAGCGCCGCCGCCACCGCCGGCATCGAGTTCGACGCCCGCTTCACTCACCCGGCCGATCGCCGGCGCGACGTGACGGTTCCCGTTACCAAAATCGAGCCGGGCCTGTATCGCGGCGCCGCGCAGGTGGACGACGGCCGCTGGGAACTGGTGCTCGAAGCCCGCAAGGGCGACGAACTGATCTTCCGTTCGCAAAACCGCCTCGACGTGCGAAGGGCCGACTGACATGCTCGCCACGCCCGAAGCCGTCGATCTGTCGCTTTTCACGCGCTCCGCAGGGCCTGGGGAACGCAGCATCGATCTCGCCATCGAGGGCGTGGATTGCGCGGCTTGTCTGGACGACATCGAAGGAACCATGAAGTCGGCCGCTGGCGTCGTCTCCGCGCGCCTGAACCTGACCACGCACCGGCTTGCGCTCGTGTTCCGCGATGCCGAAGCCGACGCATCCGTGCTCATTCGAACGCTGGCGCGCGCCGGCTACAAGGCCTACCCGTTCGAGCAGAGCCGCGTTGAACGCGACGAGCAGCGCCGCACGCAATGGCTGCTGAAATGCCTCGCGGTCGCGGGCTTCGCCTCGATGAACATCATGCTGCTTTCGGTGTCGGTCTGGTCCGGCAACGTCGCCGACATCACGCCTGAAACGCGGGACTTCTTCCACTGGCTCTCGGCGTTGATCGCGCTGCCGGCAGCCGCCTATGCGGGCCAGCCATTCTTCATCTCGGCCATCGCGGGCGTGCGCGCCGGCAAGCTCAACATGGATTTCCCGATTTCGCTCGGCATCCTGCTGGCGCTGACCATGTCGGTGTTCGAGACGTTGTTCCACGGCGAACATGCCTATTTCGACTCGGCCGTCATGCTGCTCCTGTTCCTGCTGGCGGGTCGCTATCTCGATCAGTCCATGCGCCGCCGCACACGCGCGGCCGCGGGCAATCTCGCGGCCCTGAAGGGCGACGTTGCGCACCGCTTCGGCCCCGAGGGGCAGGTCGTGGCCGTGCCGGTCGGCGCCCTGCTCGCGGGCGACCGCATCCTCGTGCGGCCCGGCGACCGAGTGCCGGCGGACGGTCTCGTGCTGTCCGGCACGTCGGAGGTCGACACCAGCATCATCACCGGTGAGACCATGCGTCGCGCGCTGCGCCCCGGCATGCCGGTTCATGCGGGCGCGATGAATTTCGACGGAGCGCTGACCGTCGAAGTGACGGCGGCCGGGCAGGGGACCTTGCTCGACGAAGTGGCCAGGCTGATCGAGAAGGCCGGCGCGGCTAAGTCGCGCTACATGCGTCTCGCCGATCGCGCCGCGCGCATCTACGCCCCGATGGTGCATGTCGCCGCCGCCGCGACGCTGGTCTTCTGGCTGCTGGCCGGCGCGGGCGCGCACCAGGCCATCGTCATCGCCATTTCCGTGCTGATCATCACCTGTCCATGCGCGCTGGCGCTGGCGGTCCCGGCCGTGCAGGTCGTGGCGTCCGGACATTTGTTCCGCGCTGGAATTTATCTCAACGCCGCCGATGCGCTCGAGCGGCTGGCGGAAATCGACACCATCGTGTTCGACAAGACCGGCACGCTCACGCATCCGCACCCGGACGTCGTCAACGCAGGCATGATCCCGGACGATTTGCGGCGTGCAGCCGCGCGTCTCGCGGCCTCGAGCCGTCATCCGCTGGCGATGGCCGTCGCCCGCCTGCAGGCCGATGCAGCGCCCTACGACGATGCCGAGGAAGTCTCGGGCGCGGGCGTTCGCGCCATGGTCGACGGCGTCGAGATGCGGCTCGGCAGCGCACGCTTCTGCGATCTCCCGAAAGAGAGGGGATCGATCGCGCCCGACGTGTCGGTGATTTATCTGCGTCACGGCGACAGGCGCGCCCGCTTCGAAATCCGGCAGTCGCTCCGCTCCGATGCGCGCGACACGATGGATCGCCTTCGGCGGCACGGATACGACCTGCGCATCCTCTCGGGGGACAGGCCCGAGGCCGTTGCGCCGCTGGCGGACATCCTCGGCATCGTGTCCGCACGCGGCGGGCTCGACCCGTCACAGAAGATCGCCGAAATCGAGGCCCTGCGCGCGAACGGCCGCAAGGTGCTGATGGTCGGCGACGGCCTGAACGATGCGCCCGCGCTCGCCGCCGCGCATGCGTCGCTGTCCCCCGTCACGGCCATCGATCTCGCGCAGGCGCAGGCCGATGCGATCTTTCTCGGCGAGCGGCTGGCGCCGGTCGCACAATCTCTCGACGTCGCCCGGCAGGCGCGCGCGCTGATGCGGCAGAACCTCGGCATCGCCATCATCTACAATCTCGTCGCGGTCCCGCTCGCCGTCGCCGGTCACGTCACTCCGCTCATCGCCGCGGCGGCCATGTCGGGATCTTCCATCATCGTGACGCTCAACGCGCTTCGCATGCGCGCGCCGGCGGTCGCGAAACCGAACGACTCGCATGACGAACGGGTCCTGCGCCTCACGACCTCGGAGCTGCGCACATGAACATCCTCGTGTATCTCGTGCCGACTGCTTTGGGTCTTGGCCTTCTCGCGCTGACGGCCTTCATGTGGTCTCTGAAGAACGGCCAATATGACGACGTCGAAGGAACCGCCTACCGGATCCTGTCGGATGACGATGTCGAAGAAGACATCGAACGCAAGCGGGAGAGAAGGCGGTGACACACCTCCTCCCGGAAGCCGCGGCCCGTGCCGGACGTCTCGTCTGCTTCTGCCCGCCCGGCGTGCCGGTGGACGATGCGGCGCGGCGCGGCCCGACGCTGCTGGCTGCAGGGTTTGCGCTGTCCGTCCTCTCGCAGACGTTGGCGCTGGGCATCCTGCCGCTCGCCGGACTGCTGCTCGCGCCGCAACCCGCCTGGGCGACCTTCCCCTACATGGCCATGCTGCTGGGCGCTGCGGCCGCGACCTTCCCGGCGTCCTTCCTGCTCGACGCGTTCGGTCGTCGCGCCTCGTTCGCGCTCGGCGCCTCGCATGGAATCGCGGGTGGCCTCGTGCTGGCCTGGGCGGTGAGTTCGAATGCCTTCTGGCCCTTCTGTCTTGGCGCATTCTGGCTTGGCATCGCACAGGGTTTTGGGCTGTTTTATCGCCATGAGGCCGCCATGGGCGGCGGCGCCTTCAGCCGCGCCATGCTTCTCGCCATCGTGTTTGGATCGGGCGCGCTGGCAGGTGTCGCGGGCCCCACGGTCCTCTCGCTGGCCGCCTGGCTCTCACCATCCTCGATCTTCGCGCCGGCGGCTCTCGCGGCGGCCGCCGTGCAGGTGGTTCTGCTCGGCCTGTCCATGCTCTGGTCGCCCATCGACGAAAAGCCGGCCTTCGAGGCGGCCGCGAAACCCAGTCCCGGCTACGACCTGCGCGAGGCTCTGGCCCCCACGGTGCTGGCGTCGGCCGCATGGTTCGGCATGACGGCTTTGATGCTGGCGGTTCCCTCCGCCATGGCGACCTGCGGCATCGGCACGACCGGCATCGTTGGCGCGCTGGCCTGGCACGTGGTCGCCATGTACGCACCGGGCTTCGGCATGGCGGCTCTCGGCGGCCGGCTCGGAATCCGCCTCACCGCCGTCACGGGCTTGGGGCTGGTGGTCGCGGCGCGTCTCGTGCTGGGGCAGAGCGCAGACGCAATGGGCTTCACGATCGGGCTCGTGGTGCTGGCGGTCGGATGGTCGCTCGCCACGGCGGCCTCGACGCTCTGGATGCAAGCTGCCGGAACGCCGCCGCGCTGGGTCCTGGCCCTGCACGACGCCTGCCTGCTGGGCTCGGCCCTGGCGGGCGCATGGGCCGCGGGCGCCATGCTGCCGGGGTTCGGCTGAAAGCCGCCCCGGCGCGAACGCGTCGGCTTAGTGCGAAATCAGGATCGGGATGGTCATGGACGACAGGATCGTCCGCGTCGTGCCGCCCAAGATCATTTCGCGCAGCCGCGAATGTCCATAGCCGCCCATCACCAGGAAGTCGGATCCCGCGTCCGCCGCGTAGGACAGCAGCGTGTCGCCGATGTCGCCCTGGATCGTCAGGCGCTTGAGCTGTGCGTTCAGGCCGTGACGGGACAGGTGCCGCGTGATGTTGAAGCCCGGCAGTTCCTTGTACGAGACCCTGTGGTCGGTCACGCTCACGACTTCGACGACCTCGGCCTTCTTCAGCAGCGGCATGGCGTCGGCCAGGGCGCGCGCGGCGGCCCGGCTTCCATCCCAGGCGATGAGCGCGCGGTTGAATTTCGGGGCGCCCTTGTGGATGCGCGGCACGATCAGCACAGGGCGGCCCGC
>JAQGJH010000034.1 GCA_028290705.1 Hyphomicrobiales bacterium | reverse complement strand
GTGAAGCCGTTGCATTGCGTGCCCAGATCCTAACAATGCAGCAAAACCGAGGCGCTCGCCGCTTCGTGCCGATTTCCCCTTAGGCCCCGGACTTCAGGAACTCTCCATGCGTCAAACGTTCAAGGCTGCGCTCGGCGCGGCGGCTGGCTTGTTCATCGCCTTCACGGGTTCGGGCCAGGCACAGGAAATCGGTGGCACCTACCAGGAGTTGCTCAATCTCAACCTGCAGGTGGACGGACGTCCGCAGCAGAGCGCGATTCCGCGCGAGATCGTCGACTTCAACAAGGGCTATGCGCCCGGCACCATCCTGATCTCCACCAAGGAGCGTCGCCTTTATTTCGTCCTGCCGGAAGGCAAGGCGATCAAGTACGGCGTCGGCGTCGGCCGCCCGGGCTTCGAATGGGCCGGCACCAAGACCATTTCCAACAAGCGCGAGTGGCCGTCGTGGACGCCGCCGGCGCAGATGCTTCGCCGCCGTCCCGACCTGCCGCGCCACATGGCCGGCGGCCCGGAAAACCCGCTCGGCGCGCGCGCCATGTATCTGGGCTCCTCGCTCTACCGCATCCACGGCTCGAACGAGCCCGACACGATCGGCCAGGCGGTTTCGTCCGGCTGCATCCGCATGACGAACGACGACGTGACCGACCTCTACGAGCGCGCCAAGGTCGGCTCGCGCGTGATGGTCATGCGCTGAATTCCAGCCCTCGCGGCATCGAGACGCCCGCCCCTGCCCTGGGGCGGGCGTTTTCGTTTCAGCGGTTCGGCTCTACATCCTGCCCGGCCTGCGCGGTCGCGGACTGAAACACCAGCATGTCTCCGGCCTGATATCGGTTGGCGGCCGAGCAGACCGGACACGCCACTTCGAACACGCCGGCGCCCATGGGCTCGATCTCGCCCGTGCCGGTCAGGTCGTCGAGGACCGCGAAGGTCTCGTGGCACGCCTGGCAGCGAAAGCCGAGATACCAGTTTCCCGGCTGCAGCATGCCGAGCGCCGTCGCGCGAAAATGGCCTCTGAATTCGATTTCGGCTGTCATCCGTCTCTCCGCTGTCAATGTGGCTGCCGGAGCGGCGGGTACGCCTTGCGTGCCTCAACTCCGGGCTCGCTCGTTCAACTTGGGCGGATGCGTGTCGTTCCGTCGGTAAATCCCCTCGCCTTCCCCTTGAAACGAGAGGCCCGGGAGAGCAATGTATCCGGCATGATATTACGCTCAGACATCCAGACCGCCGACATCAAGGCTCAGGCTCCGCTGGTCGACCCGTTCGGCCGGGCGATCAGCTACATCCGTGTGTCGGTGACGGATCGCTGTGACTTCCGCTGCGTCTATTGCATGTCGGAGGACATGAACTTCCTCCCCAAGCGCGACCTGCTGACCCTCGAGGAGCTGGACCGGCTGTGCTCGGCCTTCGTCGAGCGCGGCACCCGGAAAATACGGATTACCGGCGGCGAGCCCCTGGTGCGGCGGGACATCATGACCCTGTTCAGGTCGCTGTCGCGGCACCTGCAGGCCGGCGCGCTCGAGGAGGTGACGGTCACCACCAACGGATCGCAACTGGCGCGCTTCGCGCAAGAGCTCGCCGATTGCGGCGTGCGGCGGATCAACGTGTCGATGGACACGCTGGACCCCGACAAGTTCCGGGCGATCACGCGATGGGGCGATCTCTCCCGCGTGATGCAGGGGCTGGATGCGGCGCAGGCCGCCGGGCTGTCGATCAAGATCAACGCGGTGGCGCTGAAGGGCTTCAACGAAGCCGAGGCGCCGAAGATGATCGAATGGGCGCATGGCCGGGGCATGGACATCACCTTCATCGAAGTCATGCCGCTGGGCGAGATCGACGGGGCGCGCATCGACCAGTATCTGCCGCTCAGCCAGTTGCGCGCGCAATTGCTCGACCGCTTCACGCTGGAGGACAGCGACTACCAGACAGGCGGACCGGCGCGTTACGTGCGCGTGAAGGAGACCGGCGGCCGTCTCGGGTTCATCACGCCGCTGACCCACAATTTCTGCGAAGGCTGCAACCGCGTGCGCGTCACCTGCACGGGCACGCTGTACATGTGCCTCGGGCAGGAAGACGCGGCGGACCTGCGTGGGCCGCTGCGTGCGTCCGAGTCCAACGAAGTGCTGTTCAGGGCCATGGAAGAGGCGATCGCCCGCAAGCCCAAGGGACATGACTTCGTCATCGACAGGGTGACCCGCACGCCGGCCGTCGGACGCCACATGAGCGTGACGGGCGGCTAGGGCTCGCCCGCCCCCGCGCCCGCCATGATCCGTGCCGCCTGGCTCCGCTCGACCACCAACCAGCGTGGAATCGTCGCGATGACGGCCGCCATGGCGGCCTTCGCGGTCAACGACGCCATGATGAAATATCTGGCGGCGACGTTGCCGGTCTCCGAAATCATGGTGCTGCGCGGGCTGGTGGCGGCCGCGCTCGTGACCTTCGTCATGTGGCGCACGGGCGATCTCGCCATGTTCGCCGAGGCGCGGCGCGGCCCCGTCCTGCTGCGTGCGTTCTTCGAAGCGGCCGTCACGCTCGTGTATGTGTCGGCCCTGCGCGGCCTGCCGCTCGGACTCGTCACCTCCATTTTGCAGGCGACTCCGCTGATCATGACAGCGATTGCGGCGCTTTGGGGCCGCGAGACCGTCGGCTGGAGGCGGTGGGCCGCCGTGGGAATGGGGTTCGTGGGCATCGTGCTGATCGTCCAGCCCTCCCCGTCGGGTCTCGAACCCGCGATGATGCTCGCAGTGCTGGCGGCGTTTCTGGTGACGTTCCGGGATCTCTCGACACGGCTCGTCCACCCGCGCGTGCCCTCGCTCGTCATCGTGCTGGCGGCGTCACTGGGGAGCACCGCAGGCGGGGCGCTGCTGGCGCTGACCGAAACATGGTCGATGCCCAACCAGCTTGAAATTTTCCTGATGATCAGTGCGGCAGTGGCCGTGCTTGCCGGAAACACGTTCATCACCATTGCATTTCGCGGCACCGAAGTGTCGGCGGTGTCGCCCTTTCGCTATGCGGCGGTGCCCTTCGCGCTGCTGGTCGGCTTCCTCGTCTGGGGAGACGTGCCCAATTCTTTGGCAAGTCTCGGCATCTTCATCGTGGTTGCGGCGGGCCTTTACGCCATGCATCGGGAAGCCGTGCGGGCAAGGTCGCGCTAAAGTATTACATCCTCAGTCTGGCGGGGCCAAATGGCCGATGCTAGGACTTCGAAGTCGCGGGCTGCTGTGACGGCCCGGACGAAAGCGGCCTGCGAAAAGCCGGAGGAACACGCATGCAGGGTCTTCTCGCGGTCAGCCGCTCCATCGACTTCGTCAATGAGAAGATCGGGAAGGCGATGGGCTGGCTGGTGCTGGCCGCCGTGCTGGTGTCCTCGATCAATGCGCTGGTCCGCTTCTCCATCAATCGCAGCTCGAATTCGTGGCTCGAATTGCAATGGTACCTGTTCGGCGCGGTCTTCCTGCTCGGCGCCGCCTATACGTTCAAGCAGAACGAGCACATCCGCATCGACATCGTGTCGTCGCGCCTGTCGAAGCGCACCCGGGACTGGATCGACGTCATCGGGCACGTGTTCTTCCTCGCGCCACTCTGCCTCATCGTCATCTATCTCAGCATCCCGTTCTTCCTCCGCTCCTTCGAGCAGGGCGAAATGTCGTCCAGCGCCGGCGGCCTGATTGTCTGGCCGGCGAAACTTCTCGTCCCACTCGGCTTCTTGCTGCTTCTCGCGCAGGGTTTTTCGGAACTCGTCAAACGGATCGCCATCCTGCGGGGCGACATGGAAGATCCGCGCGCCGAACAGGCCTCGGCCCACGGCTCCGTCGAATAAGCAGCATCTCGGGGATCTTCACTCATGGCCGCATTCATCGCGCAGAACATGGCTCCGATCATGTTCACGTCGCTCGTCGTCTTCCTGCTGCTCGGCTATCCGGTGGCCTTCTCGCTGGCCGCCGTCGGACTGATGTTCTTCGTCATCGGGGTTGAACTCGCGCCGCTCTCCGGCGGATCGATCAGCCTCAGCTGGTCCCTGCTCTCCGCCCTGCCCGAACGTATCTTCGGCGTCATGGCGAACGAGACGCTTCTGGCCATTCCATTCTTCACATTCATGGGCCTGATCCTCGAACGTTCCGGCATGGCCGAGGATCTCCTCGACACGATCGGCCAATTGTTCGGCCCGATCCGCGGCGGCCTCGCCTATGCGGTCATCTTCGTCGGTGCTTTGCTCGCCGCCACCACGGGCGTGGTCGCGGCTTC
>JAQGJH010000009.1 GCA_028290705.1 Hyphomicrobiales bacterium | reverse complement strand
GCATGACGTGAGACCCATGGCGGGATTGCAGCCGTCCTTCAGACCTTCCTGTCGGCAGGCGCCTTCGCATTCGCTTCGGCAGACCCGCGCCGCCTCGGACACCGGTTGCGCGGCGAGCGGCGACGCGGCGCAACAGAGACAAACCAGCAGAGCGAGGAATCGGGTCATGAAATGCTCCGGGACGACCGAGGAGGCCGCCAAGCTTCGACTAAGCGACTAACTTGTTTGTTAAATCGATGTCGAAAATGAGTCAGGCTTTTCGCCGTATCGCGGTTTTCCGCCGTCGCCCGATAGCCTTGCGGTTTTTTCAGTGAGATCGTGTCGGCATGTGAGGGCCGGATACGTCCTTCGGGCATCTCGCAAAGGAGTTCCGCATGCCTCGACTGATCTTCGTCAATCTGCCCGTCGCCGACCTGCCGCGTTCCATTGCCTTCTACGAAGCCGTCGGGGCAACGCGGAACCCGCAATTCAGCGACGACACGGCCGCCTGCATGGTGATGTCCGACACCATTCACGTCATGCTGCTCACACATGCGAAGTTCTCCCAGTTCACCGCGAAGAAGATCAGCGACGCGCGCACGACCTGCGAGGTGATGATCGCCGTCTCGGCCGACGACCGCGAGGCCGTAGACGCCATGGTCGACAAGGCTTCGACCGCCGGCGGCGCGCTCGATCCGACGCCGAAGCAGGACTACGGCTTCATGTATGGCCGCAGCTTCGAGGATCCGGACGGCCACATCTGGGAAGTGATGTGGATGGACGTCGCGGCGGCGGCCTCCGCCATGCAGCCTCAGGGCTAACCGCGGATCGACCGCAAAGCTTGCCAGCAAAGCACGCCTGCCCTTCACTGCCACGCGGTTCGCATGACGCGGACCGCGCAGCGCGGAGCGTTTCAGGTGATCGTCGACATCCATTCCCACATCGTGCCGGCGCCCGTCTTCGATCGGTTCGCGAGCCGGCGCGATGCTTTTCCTGGCGTCGAGATGATGGCCGATCCCACCGCCACGGTCGCGGGCGCATATCGCTTCCGATTTCCGGGCGCGCCCGCCACCAGGCCGGTCATCCCGGCGCTGCCCGATCTGACAGACCGCAAGACGACAATGGACCGCCAGGGCGTTGACCATGCGCTCCTGAGCCTTTGGACCGATCTCGAAGGCTACGAACTCGCGCCGCCCGAGGGTCTTGCCTGGAGCCGTTTCGTCAATGCCTGCCTGCTCGAGCAACTGAAGGACGAAACCCGCTTCACGCCGCTGGCCAGCCTGCCGCTGCAACACGGCGCGATGGCCGCGGAGGTCCTGGAGGAGTCGTTGCAGCAGGGCTTTGCGGGAGCCATGATCGGCACGCAGCCGCGCGGCTTCGGCGGCGGCAATCTCGACGATCCCGATCTCGAGCCCTTCTGGTCGGCCGCGTCGCGGCTGCGAGCCGCGATCTACGTGCATCCAATGTTCGTCTGCAACGAACCGCGGCTCGCCGACTACGACATGACCAACGCCGTGGGGCGACTGGCCGATGGCACCATCGCGCTCGGACGCCTGATCGCCAGCGGCGTCCTGCAGCGCCACCCGGGCGTGCGCCTCGTCCTCTCCCACGGCGGCGCGGCCCTGCCCCTCGCAATCGGCCGTCTGCGCCGCTGCAACGAAGCCGCCGGCAACCGCTATGCGGATCCCGACGACGGGCTTTCGCGCCTTTTCGTCGACAGCTGCGTCTACGACGCCCGCGCCCTTGGCTTCGTGATCGACACGTTCGGCGCCGACCGCGTCATGCTGGGCACGGACGCACCCATGTCGATCGCCGAACGTGACCCTGTCGGCTTGATCGACAGCCAGCGCCTGAGCGCCCAGGAGCGCGCCTCGATCCTGGGAGAAACGGCCGTCCGCGTCTTCCGCCTGCGCGGCTGCGCCTGCGCGTGAAGTCCGGACGCTGGATGCGATCAGCGCGCGTCGCGTTTCGCCTGCGCGACGCTGCCCGCCTTTCTCAGGCGGCCTTTCTCCATGGGGCGGACGAGATCGTCCGGACGACGGTTCGACACCTTCCGCATGCCCGCATGGGCGTGCCGCGAATTGAACGGGGCGCCGCCGCCGTCCTCGTTCTGCTGCTTCAGCCGAAGAGCCGTTCTGGCGCTGTCCACGAGGGACGTGCGGGCCGTCATCCGTCGCCGGCGTTCGGCTTCACCGTTGAGACGCTTGACCGCCGCGGAGAGCACCGCAGCCTTCACGCGCGAGCCTTCGTCAGCAGCCGACGGAGTCGCGCCTTTCGGCGCACTCTTGCCACGCATCTCGCGACGCCGCTGCCGAGCCTGCGTTCTCGCGCGGTCGCGCCGCTCGCGAACGAGTTTGAGCACGGAAGGCAGCTCCTCGTCGGGAAGCTCGGCCAATCGCGGAAAGTGCGACTTCGCTACGAGATCTTTCTCGTCCGCACTGAGCGCCCGAGCTTCCTGCTTTTTTGAAATCGACATGGAGATCCTTCCGACGTGAAAGTTGTGTTTTGCGAAAGCCAGTGATTACCGATGCACGCTCAACTCGCAGTCGCCGCGCCGGTTGCCGCCCGCGCGCCTGGCGGTGAGCATCACGGCCTCGCGCGGGACGTTCCACGCTTTGGCAAGACGCTCTTGCGCGCGACGCAGCACCGCAACGGGATCGCGGCTGCCTTCCTTCGATGTATTCAGAAGAAGCGCGGGACTGATGCGCAGAACACGCGCAATCGCAAGGATACGCTTGAGCCTCGGGCGGGCGCGGTCCTTCTCCCATTTCGCGACGGCTCCATGCGACACGCCGAGGCGGGTCGCCACCACGACGAGAGAAAGTCCCTGCGAGCGGCGGGCTTCCCGCAGCTTCTGCCCGAAGGTTGGTGCGGCGGCTTTGCTCATGAAGCTCTCCCTTCCTGTGCACGTGAGGCGATCGTTGCGGCTCGCGGACGGCGAGCAAAGGCTCAGCTTGCGGGGTGAAATCGACGAGATCTCACGATAAACCGCAGATATCTCAATGTGATGAAATCACTATAAATGTGATAAAATCACACGTTTGCGTTGAGGTAACGCAAAAACTCCGTTATCGTTTCCTGAACAATACGGAGAATGGAATGGAAACGTCTGTGCTGGGTGCAGCAGGAAACGCGCTGCTCATCATGCTCGATCCGACGCGCATCATGTATCTCGCGAGCGGCGTTGTGATGGGTCTCGTACTCGGAATTCTGCCTGGCATTGGCGGACTTGTCGGACTCGCGCTGCTGCTGCCTTTCACATTCGCGATGGACGCCTACACGGCCTTCGCGATGCTGCTCGGCATGGCGGCCGTGACATCCACGAGCGACACGATCCCGGCAGTGCTTTTCGGCGTACCCGGAACGTCGGGCTCGCAAGCCACGGTTCTCGACGGCTTCCCCCTCGCCAAACGCGGTGAGGCCGGACGCGCGCTGAGCGCTGCTTATGCGGCATCGCTGATGGGCGGCCTCTTCGGCGCGCTGCTGATGGCGATTTCGCTGCCCATCATCCGGCCCGTCATTCTGTTCATCGGTTCGCCGGAGCTTCTTGCGCTCGCGATCTTCGGCATTTCGTCTGTTGCGGTTCTTTCAGGCAGCGCACCGCTGCGTGGCCTCACCGCCGCAGGCATCGGCATCATGCTGGCGATGATCGGCTCCGACCCGCAGACAGGCACGCTGCGCTGGACGTTCGACTCTCTTTATCTCTGGGAAGGCCTGCCGGTCGTGCCGGCCGTGCTCGGACTTTTCGCCCTGCCGGAACTTGCCGATCTCGCCATCAAGCGGACCGCGGTCACGGGCGCGCTGACGATGGACGTCAAGACCGGCATGCTCCAGGGCCTGCGCGACGCCCTGCGCAACTGGTGGCTGGTGTTCCGCTGCAGTTGGCTTGGCGCAGGCTTCGGCGCGATTCCGGGAGTTGGAAGCTCGGTGATCGACTGGCTTGCCTACGGCCATGCGATCCGCAGCGAGAAGGGCGCGGAATCCTCGTTCGGCAAGGGCGATATCCGTGGCGTCATCGCACCCGAATCCGCCAACAACGCCAAGGAGGGCGGCGCTCTCGTCCCGACCATCGCCTTCGGTGTTCCGGGCAGCGCCGGCATGGCCATTCTGCTCGGGGCCTTTCTGATCCACGGTCTCGTGCCTGGGCCGGACATGCTCACCAAAAACCTCCAGATGACCTACGCGATGGTCTGGAGCATCGCGCTCGCCAACATCCTGGGCGCCGGCCTCTGCTTCGCCTTCAGCGGACAGTTCGCGCGTCTCGCGACGTTGCGATACACGCTGGTCCTGCCGGTCATCATGTCCGTCATGTACGTCGGTGCGTTCCAGGCGTCTCGCAATTGGGGCGATCTCTACGCGCTGCTGGCCTTCGGCATTTTCGGCTGGACGATGAAGCAGCTCAAATGGCCGCGCCCGCCGCTGATCCTCGGCTTCGTGCTCGGCGCGATCATCGAGCGATATCTGTTCATCTCGATCCAGCGCTATGGCGTCGACTGGTTCGCCCGGCCGGTCGTCATCGTGCTGTTCTCGATTTCGCTGCTGACGCTCATGCGGCCCGTTCTGCGCGACGTGAAACAGAGCGGCGGCTGGAAAAGCCTGATTTCAGGCTTCGGCCAGCCCAAGTTCCATCTGTCGGACCTGTTCACCATCTTCATCGTCGTGGCGCTCGGAGCGATGCTCGTGCAGGCGAGCGTCTGGAACTTCTCGGCCAAGATCGTTCCGATGATCGTCGGCTGCATGGCGATCCTCTTCGCCACGCTCAGCCTGCTGAATTCTGTAATGCGCCGCAGCTTGCCACCGGCTTTGCCAAACGCCGACGAGGAAACGGCGCAGAAACTCCACATGGATCTCCAGACGGATTTCGAGAAGCTTCCTCCGCGCGTGATCCTCAAGCGTGCCGCGATCTTCTTCGGCTGGCTGCTGATGTTCATGGGTTCGATGGCGCTGATCGGCCTCATCCCGACGGTCCCGATCTTCGTCATCGCCTTCATGCGGGTGGAAAATCGTGAGCCCTGGAAGATCGTCCTCCCCATGGCGCTCGGCATGGTGGTCTTCATCTACTACGTCTTCGACCAGGCGCTGACGATCCCCTGGCCGCCCTCGATCCTCGGAGAGACCTTCCCCTGGCTGAAGATGATTCCCTCCGTCTGAAACGCCAAGCAAGCCGCGAAAACGCCCGCCCGAAGCACCCGGGCGGGCGAACCCCGGCGGGACGTGACGAGCCGAAAGGGAGCTGAGACGAAGATGGGACTGACGGCTGGCTGGGGCGGGAGGATTCGAACCTCCGCATGGTGGAATCAAAATCCACTGCCTTACCGCTTGGCGACGCCCCAACAGCGCCGAGCCGAACGAGGATGTTCCGGCCCCGGCGCGCGGACCATAGTGGGCTGCGTTGCGCGCCGCAACACCTCTCTTCCGTTGGTCCCCGGCAAGTTTGCAGGGTCGACAGGCGGCGATTTCCGCCAATCTGGGCTGCGGAACCCCTTGCCCGCCCTGCCCGGCATCGCTATAACCCGGCTCACCAGAAGGACAGGCGCGCTGCGCCCCGGTCCGTTGTCGGAGTGTAGCGCAGCCTGGTAGCGCACCTCGTTCGGGACGAGGGGGTCGGAGGTTCGAATCCTCTCACTCCGACCAATTTCATTCAGCTTGGGGCCGCCCTTTTCGTCGAAGCGCCGTGCTTGTCGCCTCGCGGCAACAAACCTCAGCCTCAGTCACGGTGTTCGCGGCGAATGCGCCGCAGCACCAGCGCGATCGCCAGGATCGCGACCGGCACGAAGGCCGCCGTCGCGATGACCGGATCGACCGGCAGCAGCCGCGTCTCATGCGCGGCCTTGAACACATAGGCCCCCAACCCGACCACGTAATAGCTGATCGCCGCGATCGACAGGCCCTCGACCGTGTGCTGCAGCCGCAATTGCAGCCGGGTCCGGTTGTTCATCGAGCGGAGCAGATCGCGGTTCTGACGCTCGATCTCGACATCGACCCGCGTCCGAAGCAGGTTGGCCGTGCGCGACATCTTGCGTGACAATTCACGCTGCCGCTCCTGCAGCGTGGAACAGGTGCGCATCGCCGGGCTCAGGCGGCGCGACAGAAAGGCCGACAGGGACGGCCTCGCGTCCACCGCCTCCTCGCCGATGGCGACGAGGCGCTGCTGTACGATGCTGTCATAGGCGCGGCTCGCCCCGAACCGGAAGGCCGCGCCGGCCGCCTGCGCTTCGGCGCGCGCCGCCAGAGCGGTGAGGCGGTCCACCAGGAGATGGTCGTACTCCAGCCCGACGGCCTGCGCCATTGCAAGGCTGATTTCGGCCAGTTCTGCCTCGGCCTCCGCCACGGCCGGCGACAGCCGCTGCGCGACCGGCAAGCCGAGCAGCGCGAGAACCCGGTAGGTCTCGATCTCCAGAAGCCGCACGGCCAGCGCGCCCGCCAGCGCCGCGTCGAGCCCCCGATCGAGCACCAGATAGCGCACGTAGTCCCCGCGCAGCCGAAAATCCGTCGCCACCATGGCGCGCCCGCCATGCACGCTGGCCGCTGCGAGGCTGGAGACGTCGAACACGCCCTCGAGCGGGACCTCGAGGCCCGCCCCCATCACATGCAGGTCCGTCGCCACCAGGAGCCGCCCCGGCCGGGGAAGCCGCGCAAAGGCCGAAACCAGGTTTTGGGCCTCCGGATCGAACGGGCGTCCGCCCCCGACCTTTCGACCGAACGTGTAGGTGGTGAATTCGCCGTGCTGCTCCCACCGCAGCGTTCCGTCGTTCAGCCGCACGAGATGATGCTTGGCGCCGTCCGCAAGTTCCGGCAGGGCGTGCGCGCGGCAGAACTCCGCCACCGCGTCGCGACCCGCCAGGGCTTCTGCATCCGTGGTCGATAAGGCGAAGTGCAGGAGCCGCGCCGGCGTCTCGAGCGCGTGAAACGGCCGTGCATGAACTTCGCCCATGACGGCGGCGCGCTCCGGATGCGGCTCCCCGCTAGCGAAACCAACCATCGTGCCGGTTGAAACAATCATGCTCGTATCCGGGATTGCGGTGGCGAGCATGAGCCGCCCGCCCCCGCGTGACAAGGCTTCTCCCGCGAGGGGAGTCAAACCCGCACGATTTGCGCGCAACTCTGCATCGAGGCCGAACAGATTGCGCATCCAGGCATCAGCCGTCCCAAAAAGATGAGGTCTCGAAGGGCTGAATTCCAAGCGCTTGTTGCGCGCCGCGACGCATTGCGCCAAAATTGGGACACCCTAAACAGAGGATCGTCATGGCTCGCAGATTGATCAGAACTCTCGCCACCGCGCTCGCGCTCCTGGCCGCGCCCGTGGCCGGCGCGCAGGAAAAGGCCGAGACCTTCTACAAGGGCAAGACGATCAACATCATGGTCGGCTTCGGCCCCGGCGGCGGCTACGATCTCTACGCCCGCCTGCTCGCCCGCTACATGGGCAAGTACATCCCCGGCAATCCCGACGTCGTCGTGCAGAACATGGTCGGGGCCGGCGGCGTGCGCGCCGCCAACCACGTCTATGCGGCAGCCGCCAAGGACGGCACGTACATCGCGGCGGTCAACCAGGGCACGCCGATGTTCCAGTTGCTCGGCGGCAAGGGCGCGCAATACGACCCCGCCAAGTTCCAGTGGCTGGGCAGCATGGCTCACTCGAACAACACCGTCTACATCTGGAGCGCCTCGGGCGTGACCTCGCTGGAAGCCGCGACGAAGCGCGAAGTGACGCTCGCCGGAAGCGGCGTCGTTTCGGACGCCAACATCTACCCGGCGATCCTGAACGCGCTGGTCGGCACGAAATTCAAGATCATCAACGGCTACCAGGGCACGAACGAAAGCAACCTGGCGCTCGAGCGTGGCGAGGTGGAAGGACGCGGCGGCGGCGCCTATTCGAGCCTCGTCAGCACCAAGCCCGATTGGCTGCAGAACAAGAAGATCGCGATCATCTGCCAGATCGGCTTCGAGAAGGAACCGGAGCTTCCGGACGTTCCGCTGCTGGTCGACGTCGTGCAAGGCGAGGAGGCGAAGCAGATCGCGACGCTCGTCACCCTGCCGACCGCCATCGGCTACAACCATTGGGTCGCGCCCGAAGTCCCGGCCGATCGCGTGGTGCTGCTGCGCAAGGCCTATGAGTCGGCCCTGAAGGATCCGGAGCTCATCGCCGAAGCACAGAAGCAGAAGCTCGAGATTCGCCCGAAATCCGGCGAGGAACTTGCCGACATGGTGTCGAAGGCCGCCGCCATTCCCAAACCCATTCTCGACAAGACGGCCCAGATCCTCGGCTGGTGAAACGCCACGCGGAGGTCGAAAAAAAGAACCCCGCCGGCGCGAACCGGCGGGGTTTTCTTTGACGGAAGCAGTTGCGATCAGGCGCGCAGGCGCGCGTCGTCGATCAACTCCCACACACGCGAGGGCGACAGCGGCAGAATCTTGGGCTGAACCCCGAAATCCTGCAGCGCATTCGCCACCGCATTGGCGACCACGCCACCGACCGGAATGATGCCGCCCTCGCCCGCGCCCTTGGCGCCAAGCGGATTGGTGGGCGACGGGAAGGATTCCATCGAGACGCAGCGCACGACGGGATAGTCGCTCGCCAGAGGCACGAGATAATCCGCCAGCGAACCGACCAGCAACTGTCCCTCGGCATTGTAGACGAGCTCTTCCGAAAAGACGCTGCCGAAACCCTGCACGGCCGCGCCCATGACCTGGCCGTGCAGCGTCATGGAATTGATGATGCGTCCAACGTCGTCCACCACGACGTAATCGACGACGTCGACGTGGCCCGTGCCGGGATCGACCGCGACATGCGCCATCGCGGCCCCGTAGGTGTAGGTCGGTGTGTTGTTCTTGAAGCTGCCGTCGACTTCCAGGCGATCGCCCGCCACCTCGGCCAGCGGCACCGAGCGGCCGTCCGCCGCCTTGGCGACGCCTTCCGCAATCGTCAGCGTTTCAGGCGCGACGCCGAGGCGCTTCGCCGCTGAGGCACGGAACAGATCGAGCAGCTTTTTCGACGCATCGAGAACTGCGGAGCCGCCCATCACGGTCGCGCGCGAGCCGTAGGAGCCCCAACCCATCTTCAGGTAGGTCGTCGAGCCGTGGAACACGCGGATGCGCTCCATCGGCAGTTCAAGAGAATCCGCCGCGATCTGCGCCAGAATGGTCTCGAGACCCTGTCCGATGGCCGATGAACCCGCGAACAGCGAGACCATGCCGTCGGCCTCGAGCAGCATGCGCACGTTTTCCTGCGGGCCCGAGGCGCCGCCCTCGATGAAGCACCCGATGGCGATGCCCTGGTAGCGGCCATCGATGAGCTTGCCCTGCAGCTTCGCCTTCTCGGCCCAGTTCGATTCCTTCACGCAGGTGTCGAACGTGACGCGATGATCGCCGCTGTCGCATTGCGTATCGGCCCGTCCGTCGCTCGGCAGAACCGTGGCGAGCGGATAGGGCATCTCCTCATGCGTCAGCAGGTTCTTGCGGCGGATGTCGAGCCGGTCGATGCCCAGCGCCCCGGCCGCCTGATCCATCAGCCGCTCGATGAAGAAACAGCCCTCGTACCGGCCCGGACCACGATAGGTGCCCGCCGGCGTCTTGTTGGTCACGCAGGCATAGGCGTCGAGATGGATGGCGGGAATGCGATAGGGACCGGACATGAACTGCGCGGCATTGCGCACGGGCGTCATGCCATTCGGACGAACATAGGCGCCGATGTTGATGTAGAGCGCGCCGCGCATGCCGACGAGCGTGCCGTCCTTCTTGAAGGCGAGCTCGACGTCGCAGGATGCCTCGCGAGAATGGCCGATGGCCATCAGATGCTCGCGCCGATCCTCGATCCACTTGACCGGATGCCCGAACTTGCGGGCCCCGAAGGCGACGAGGAAATCTTCGGGATAGAATTCGCCGCGCGCGCCGAAACCGCCGCCCACGTCGAGTTCGATATAATCCACCGCCTCGTCCGGCAGGTTCATCATCTTGGCCATGGTGGTCCGGTTGAAGAACGGCAGCTTGGCCGCGCCCGACACGCTGAGACGGCCCGTCTGGGCGTCCCACTCGGCCAGAAGCCCGCGCGTCTCCATCGGCAGAGCCGTCTGCCGCTGCGTCGCGAACTGGTCGCGGATGACGTAGTCGGCGGAGGCGAACGCCGCGTCGACGTCGCCCTTGTCGGCGTTGAACATTGTCGGGACGTTGGTGCCCGTCTGCTCGAACAGCAGGATCTTGTCCGCCATCGCGCTCTCGCGATCGATGATCGCCGGCAACGCCTCGATGTCGACCATCACGCCCGCGAGCGCATCTTCCGCCAGCTCCGGCGTATCGGCCAGCACCATGGCGAGCGGCTCGCCGAAATAACGCACCTTGTCGCGCGCGATCACCGGCTGGGCATAGGGGCCGATGGTCGGATTGGGCCTGCGGAATGGAATCGTCGGGATGTCGCCCTCGATGTCGGCGGCGGTGATGACCGCATGCACACCCGGCATGGCGAGCGCAGCCGACGCATCGACGGAGCGAATGCGCCCGTGCGCGACCGAGCTGCGCACGAAAGCAGCATGCCATTGCCCGTCGCGCGACACGTCGTCGAGATACTGGCCCTCGCCGCGCAGGAAGCGATAGTCCTCGACGCGTTCGATATGCGCGCCGATATAGGTATTGCTGGTATGAGCGTGCGTCTTCATGCCTTGTCACCCTCGCCGGACTGATAGGACGAGCGGGCGTCCATCGCCGCCTCGATGATCGTGATGTAGCCGGTGCACCGGCAGATGTTGCCCGAAATCACGTCGCGGATTCGGTCTTCGTCGGCATGCGGCTCCTCGCTGAGCAGCGCATGCAGGGTCGTGAGCATGCCGGGCGTGCAGAAGCCGCATTGCAGCGCATGGTGCTTCTTGAACGCCGTTTGAAGCGGCGTCAGACCCTCCTCCATCGACAGGCCTTCGACCGTGGTGATCTTGGCGTCCTTCGCCTGGACGGCGAGCATCAGGCAGGAACGCACGGCGTCTCCATTGACGATGACCGTGCAGGCTCCGCAGACGCCGTGCTCGCAGCCGACATGCGTGCCCGTGAGCTTGAGATCGTGACGCAGACAATCCGCCAGCGTGGTGCGGGGCGCGCAATCGACCGAGACCGCGCGTCCGTTGACTTCAAAACCGATCGCCATGTTACCTCGCCTTCCGGCCTGCGGCGCTTTCCAACGCGCGGCCCAACAATGTCCCGACCAGCGCCTTGCGATAGCGCGCGCTGGCATGAATGTCGCCCGCGGGATCGACCTCGCCGGACGCAGCAGCCATCGCGGCCTCGATGCTCGCGGCATCGACCGCACGGCCTTCCAGCGCGGCTTCCGCGTTCTTCAGGCGGATCGGCGTATCGGCCACCGAGATCGCGCCGATGCGCACGTTCGCCGCGCGCCCCTCCGTCTCGTCGTAGCAGAGCGCCACGCCCGCGAGGGCGAAGTCGCCACGCCGACGCGAAAACTCCTCGAAACCCCAACGCTTCGTCTTGGCCCAGGCGGGGAAGCGCACCGCCACGATGATTTCGTCCGGCTCGAGCGAGGTCTGCAGCGCGCCGGTGAAAAGATCGGCGGCGGCCAGCACGCGCTCGCCCTTGGCCCCGACGACGTCGATTTGCGCCTCGCAGGTCAGCGCCAGGGTTGGCATTTCGGCAGCCGGATCGGCATGCGCAAGACTGCCGCCGACGGTTCCGCGATTGCGGATCTGATAATGCGCCACGTGATCGATGGCGGCCGGCAGGAGCGGCATGGCTTCGGCCAGGCGCACATCGTCCAGCAGGTCACGCCAGCGCGCCATGGCGCCGATGCGCACGCCCGCGTCCGAAATCTTAATGCCCGACAGATCGGGAATGTTGCGCAGATCGACCAGAAGGCTGGGCTCCGCGAGCCGAAACGCCATGACGGGAAGAAAGCTCTGCCCACCCGCGATGGGACGTGCGGAGCCATCGCCCGCAGCGAGCAGCGCCACGGCCTCGGCGAGGCTCGCGGGCGCCTGATAGTCGAATGAGGGTAGTTTCATGTTGTACATGCCTCGATGGATGGATGCGGCGGCGCGCCACGCGCGCCGCCCGGAGGTCACACGCGGAACACGTGTCCGCGCTTGTGGCCCTGCGACACGTCGAGGAACAATTCATCGAGCGGGATCTGTCGGCTGATCAGCCCCTGCTCATGCGAGAAGCGAACCAGCATTTCGAGCTGCTTCGTGTTCTTCTCGGTCAGGCCGTTCTCCCAGGGATCCGGTCCCATCAGCTCTTCCTGCTCTTCCCAGGCTTCGCGATACCAGGCCAGCGGCGCGACGCGCGGGTTCTCCATCCGCTTCATGCCGAGAGCCTTGGCCTCGTTGAAGGCGTGATAGAGATTGATCGGCACCCAGGGATGCTTGTCGACGATCTCCTTCTTGATTCCCATCGTGTGCATGATCGGGAAAATCTGTGTGCGCTTGTAGAAGGCGATTTCCTCTTCCTTGTAATTCGGAAAGAGGCGTCCGACGCGCGGGTCCTTGTCGATCAGCGGCTGGATGAGGTCGGGATGAATCAGCGCATCCAGTTCGCCTTCCGCCAGCATGGTCTCGACCGACTGATCGTCGCGCACGCGCGAGAGCTTCAGCCCCTCGGGCGGCGTGAACTCGATGCTCTCGGCCAGCTCCGTGTACCACTCGATCGACTTGAACGGCACGCCATACTCGTGCTCGAGCAGCCCGCGCAGCCACAGGATCGCGCTCGATTGATACTGCTTCAGACCGACCTTCTTGCCGATCAGATCCTTGGGCGACTTGATGCCCTTGGTGGTGTTGATGAAGACGAAACCGTGCCGAAAACGGCGATGCAGGAACACCGGGATGGACTCGAAGGCGAAGCCCTTGTCCTTCGAGGCGATGTAGGACGAGCAGGACACTTCGGCGACGTCGAAATCCTGGTTGCGCAGGAACCGCCAGTGCCGCGTCGTCGAATCCATCTTGGTGAGCACGTTGAGCTCGATCCCGTCCGGCTTGACGGTCCCGTCCTTCAGCGCACGGACGATCTCGTAATCGCCCACCGCGAGGGTGAGCTGAAGTTTGGCGGCCATTTGTTCTTCTCCCTTTTTCGTTCGTTTTGATCAGCCGGCGCCGAGCCTGCGCACGTTTTTCGCCGGCGGATCGACCGCGGCGAGCAGATTGCGCAGATAAGCGCTCGCGGCGCTGCCCTTGAGCGCCGTGCTCCACATTTCGTTGACGGATTTTTCGTGCAGCGCGAGCGCCTCGGGGGCAGATGTGATCATCGCCACGCCGACACGCACGTTCGGATGTTCGCCGAGACGGAACGGACTGATCGACAGGATCTTCCGATCCGGCTGACGGAAGATCTGGAAGCCCATGTGCGGCAGCGTGTCGGTGACCAGCCCGACCTGAACGCCGATCGGATCCTCCGCCACCAGCTTGGCGAAATATTCCACTTCCGCGCGGGCGAGCGCGCGGCGGCGCTGGTATTCGTCCTCCGGGACCAGCGCCTTGCCGGTGAACCCGTTGCGCAGCAGCCGCTCGATCTCCAGCGCCGACATCAGGTTGACGATGGCGGGCCGGCGCTTGCGATAAGTCTCCTTGCGCTCGCGCAGGATCTCCAGGATTTTTTGCACGTCGTCGAGCGCGCGTTCACGGTTCGGCAGATCTTCCGGAATGCTCTCCTTCAGCATTTCCTCGAGCACGCTTTCAAAGCGCTCGGACGCGAGCAGGAACGAGATCGGCCCGGCCAGCACGATGATGTGCTCCGCCGTCTGCTCGATCTGACGCATGCGCTCAAAGTAACTGACGGCCGACGAAATATACTCGATGCCCACGCCCAGCAGGGTCGGGATCGAGACGTCGAGCAGTTCCGCCAGCCGTTCGATGGTCTCGATCTTGGCCAGCTCGCCCTTCTCGAAGCGATAGAGCGCCGTGCGTGAAATGCCGATGGAACGCGCCACCTCGTCCGCGCTCAGGCCTGAGCCGAGACGAAATGCTTTCAACCTCTGACCGATCTCGTCGTATCGAAACGCCACGTTCCGCTCCTTTGTCTCAGCGCGGGTCGCTCAGCCTTTCGGCAAGAGCACGAGACGGCCCGACGTCTGGCGCTCCTCTATCATCTTCAATCCCACCTTGAACTCATCCAATGGAAGGGTCCGGTGCGGGAGCGGTTTCAGGCTGCCGCTTTCGAAAAAGCCGAAGACCTCGCGGTAACATTCCGCCACCTGTTCGGGCCGGCGCTTGCGATAGTCGCTGACCTGCAGCCCGGTGATCTCGATGTTCTTGACGAGAATGTAATTGGTCTTGATGGACGGGATACGCCCGGCCGCGAAACCGATCACCACCAGCCGCCCGCGCCAGGCGAGCGCACGGACCGCGGCGTCGAAAACATCTCCGCCCAGCATGTCGAGGATGATGTCCGCACCCTCGCCACCATTGGCTTCATGGACCTGCGCCCGCAGACTCTCGCGCAGATCCGGCGCCGACAGGTCGATGACGGCATCCGCGCCCGCGTCGAGCGCCAGTCGCTCCTTCGCGCGTGACGAAATGCCGGCCAGCACGCGTGCGCCCATCGCCTTCGCGAGCTGGACCGACGCGAGCCCGACGCCACCGGTCGCCCCCAGCACGAGCACGGTCTCACCCCTCTGGATGCGCGCGCGCTCACGCAGCGCGAACCACGACGTGTCGTAAACGAGCGACGCCGCGCCCGCGTCCGCGAAGGTCATCGCATCCGGCAGGCGGTAGCATTGTCCGGCATCAACCGCGATCATTTCCGCATAGCCGCCATATTCGGCCATGGCGAGAACGCGGTCGCCCGGCTTGAGCGACGTGACGCCATCGCCGCAAGCCTTGACGAGGCCAGCCGGGCCTTTGCCCGGCGTGAACGGCAGCTTCGGCAGGAATTGATACTTGCCGCCGATCACCAGCAGGTCGACGAAGTTCAACGGCGCCGCATGCGTCTCGATGAGCACCTGGCCGGGCCCGGCGAGGGGATCCGGAACGGTCTCGACAGCGGCCTGCTCGTAGGAGCCGAATTCACGAACCTGTACGGCGCGCATCAGTTTTGCCTCCCCGAACGCATCATCATGGGCGTCACCCCTTCGCCTTGTAGCGCACCGGCGCGGGAGAAAGGCGCCCTTCGGCCACGGCGGTGACGAGATCGCGCTTGAGAATCTTGCCACTCGGAGTGAGGGGAATCTGGTCGAGCGACAGGAAATATTCGGGCATGTCGAACTTCGAGAGGCCGACATCGTCGAGGTGCTGCAGCATCTCCTCGGCAGTGATCGACTGCCCGTTGCGCGGCACGATGGCGAGGCTCACCTTCTCGCCGAGCCTCTCATCCGCGACCGGAAACACCGCGGCCCGCTCGACACCGGGATGGCGCATCACCAGCGATTCAATGCGCGCCGGATAGATGTTGTGACCGCCACGAATGATCACGTCCTTCTTGCGCCCGGTGATCCGCAGATAACCCCGCTCGTCCATCCAGCCGAGATCCCCGGTCATGAACCAGCCCTGGGAATTGAATGAGCTCTCGGTGGCCGCCTGATCGTCGAAATAGCCCAGCATCAAGCTCGCGCCGCGTCCGCCGATCTGGCCGACCTCGCCGGAAGCCGCCTCTTCTTCAGGATTATCGCGCGAAAAGATTTTCACCTCGTAGCCTGCGCAGGCGCGGCCCGAGGTTTCGATGATGAGCTGCGCCGGATCGTCAGGCAGCGTGTAGTGATGCGATCCCGCTTCCGTCATGCCGAATCCGCTTTGCGGAACGACGCCCCGGTCGAGCAGATCCGCCGCCACGCTGGGCGGAACCGCCGCACCCGAAATGCGAAAGCCCTTGACGGCCCCGAGCGCCTTCATCCCGCGGTCGCGCAACTCGCCCAGAAGATCGATGGCATGCGTCGGCACGCCGATGACGAAGGTCGCACCGGTCTCGACGATGCGGTCGACCAGCGATTGCTTGCGCGGAAGATCATGCACGACGAACTCGCCACCGCGCGCGAAGGTCATCACAAGGGCGCCGAGCCCGAGATTGTGGCTGAGGGGACTCATCGAATAAATGACGGCGTGCTCGTCGAGCTTCCAGTCCTCCGAAATCGCCCGCGCATTGGCCAGCAGCGTGTTGTCGCTGTGCATCACGCCTTTTGGAACGCCCGTCGTGCCCGAAGTAAACGCCAGATAGACGATCGTGTCGGGAGCGGACGCCATTCCGGCATCGCCCTGCGCAGCCGGAAGTTCTGGAAACAAAGGACGCGACCTGAGGTCCGCCGAGACGGGCGCGAGGCGAAGAACGAGATTCAACGCCTCAATTTCACCCGTGCGTTCGAAAATATCGTTCTTGTGAGCGTCGGCGCCATAGCCGGTTTCGGCGATCAACGCCGAGGCGCGCATGCGAACCAGCAGTTCGGCAATGTCCCCGACGGTATGGTCGCGATGCAGCGACGGGCAGCAGACATAGCCGTTGCGGGAGCAGGCCAGCAGCGCCACGGCGATCTCAAACCGGCTCGGCAACCAGACCGCGACGCGCTGTCCCGCCTTCACGCCGCTCGCGTGCAGATGCGCGGCGAGCCGATCGGCCGCCTCCACGAGTTCGGCATAGGTCATGCGATGATGCTGATCGCGCAGTGCGAACGACTCGGGCGCCCGCTCGGCAGCTGCTCGCGCCAACGCATAGATCGTGTCCTCGCGCCAGAAACCGGCTTCGTAGAAAGCCCGCATCTGCGACGCGCTCAGGGTCGTCAGCATCGTGTTGAACATGAACCGGCTCGACTTTCTTCCCGAAGAACGGCACTCGCCTCCTGGCGGAGGCGCGCCGTCAATTGCGCTTGAACATTCGGAGGATGGAATTCCAAAGAACCCGCGCCATCAGCGAGAAACCGCCGATCGGCTTGGCTGCATAGGACGGCGGCGTGGACGATGCCGCCGCCGGAGACGGCATGACCGGAGCCGGCGGTTCGGCCGCAGGCGCCTCGATGCTGGTTGACGCAGGTGTCGCTGGCGCAGGCGCCGGCTGCACCTGTTCCTGCGCGTCCAGCATCGCCTTCAGGGACTTCGCGAACTGCCCGATGAGTTGCTGCGCCACGTCCTGCAACATGCCTGCGCCGCGTCCATATTGCGCCACCGCGCCCGTCAGGGTCAGGTCGGTATCGACCTTCACGCGCGTGCCGGCAGGAATGGGCTCGAGCGAAAAAGTCACCATGGCGCTGGCGTTGCCGCGACCTTTGGCATCTGCGCCAGACGCTTTCAGGCGCGCCTTGTGCGCCTCATTGTCGATCTCTTCGAATTTTGCCGTGCCGTTGAACGCGAGCGCGACCGGACCGAGGCGCACCGACACCTTGCCGCGATAGGCATTGTCGGGCAGCGCTTCCAGCAACTCAGCGCCCGGAAGGCACGGCGCAATCCGCGGCACGTCCATCAGGAGCGGCCAGGCTTCGTGGGGCGGCAGCGGAATGTCGAAACTGTTCGATATCAGCACGCGTTCTTCTCCAATTCACGCCATGTCGTCGGTCACACCCGCACGTGCGACGAGCCACTGGGCGGCGTCGAGCAGCTTCCGATCGGCGTAGCGAGGGGCGATCATTTGCACGCCGACCGGCATCAGGTTGGGACCCTTGCCGGCAGGCAACGAAATCGTGGGAACGTGCAGGAGCGTCCATAGCCCCTGAAAACTCGGATCGCCCGCGTAATGCAGCCCCACCGGAGCCTCGCCGTTGGCGCTGGGCGCAAGCAGCACGTCGAATTTTCCGAAAATATCATCGAGTTCGAGTCGACGCTGCTCTGCGTAGCGCATGGCCGCGCGGTACTGCTCGTCGCTGGTCGCCAACCCGAGTTCCACCGACCGCGTCAGCGCCGGGCTGATCTGCTCGCGATGATGCGCCCACTCGTAGCCAAGCGAACGGGCGCGCTCGACATTGTTGAGGATCTCGCGCGTTTCCGTGAGCGCGGAGAACGATTTTGGAAGCGTGAACTCCACGACATCCGCGCCTGCGTCGCGCGCTGACTGCGCAGCGCGCTCAAGTGCGGCACGGCTCTCGGGTTCGGCCTTCGGCCAAAGATAGGTCTGGCAGATGCCGACCCGCAAAGGCGCCGAAGGTGCGCTCGGCGGAACGAATGCGCCATCGGTCAGCGCCGCCGTCACCAGCGCCAGATCTTCGATCTCGCGCGCGATCAGTCCGATCGTGTCGAGACTCTCGGCCGCGAACTTCAGGCCCGCGCGATTGAACATTCCGTAGGTCGGCTTGTAGCCGATCACGCCGCAGAAAGCCGCAGGACGCAGCACGGAACCGCCGGTCTGCGTACCATAGGCGAGCGCAACCATATGGTCGGCCACGGCCGCACCGGAACCGCTCGACGATCCGCCCGGCGTGCGCGCCGGATCGTGCGGATTGGTCGTCGCGCCCGGCGCCATGCCGGCGAATTCGCAGGTCACTGTCTTGCCGAGCACGACGGCGCCGGCGCTGCGCGCCAGCGCGACACAGGCGGCGTCCCACGACGGCCGCAGGCCTTGATAAATGGGCGATCCCATCTCGGTCGGCATGTCATGCGTGTCGAGCACGTCCTTCACGCCGATCGGAACACCATGCAGAAGACCGCGCGACGGTCCCGCATCGCAGTCACGCGCCTGCCGCAACGCAAGCTCCGGATCGATGAACGACCACGCCTTCACGACGGGCTCACGCGCCTCGATTCGCGCGAGACAGGCGCGCACCAGATCCTCGGACGTGAACTTGCCAGCCGCGATCAGCCGCGCGGAATCTGCAAGCCCGAGTTCGTGGAGTGGTGTGTCGACAGCCATCTGTCAGGCCTGCACGACGCGCCAGGGAATGGTTTCCCCGCCGCGATAGATCAGCGCACGCTCTTCCGGTCCCTCGACCCTCATTTCCTCGGGCGCCACCCAGCTTTGGCGCTCCAGCGTGATGGTCTCCTCGTTGGGAGCGAGCCCGTAATGACGCGGCCCGTTGAGCGAGGCAAAAGCTTCCAGCCTGTCGAGAGCGTTCTCCTCGTCGAACACCTGCGCATAGGTCTCGATGGCGACCGGAGCATTGAACAGGCCGGCCGCTCCCGTCACCGCAAGCTTTTTGGCGACCGAATGCGGCGCGGAATCCGTGCCGAGGAAGAAGCACGCGTCGCCCGACGTCGCCGCGTCGCGCAACGCCAGGCGATCAGCCTCGGTCTTGATGACCGGCATGCAATACATATACGGCTTGTTGCCCCATCCGAGCCAGTCCGTGCGGTTCAACTGCAGATGATAGGGCGTGATCGTCGCGCCGACCTGCGGAGCGGCCGAGCGGATATATTCGACGCCGATCTTCGACGACAGATGTTCGAGGATGATCTTCAGGCCTGGAAACTGCTTCGTCATCGGAATGAGACGGCGCTCGATGAACACGGCCTCGCGGTCGAACACGTCGATGGCCGGATCGACCTCCTCGCCATGGATGAGAAAGCGCATCCCGATCTTTTCCATGCGCGCCAGCACCGGCTCGATGCGCTTGAAATCGGTGACGCCCGCCGCGGAATTGGTGGTGGCGTTCGCCGGGTAAAGCTTGACGCCCGCGAACAAGCCTTCCTTGAAGCCGCGCTCGACGTCGTCGGGATCGGTGTCGTCGGTGAGATAGCAGGTGATGAGCGGCTTGAAGGTCGAGCCCTGCGGAAGAGCCGCCATCGCACGCTCGCGATAGGCGATGCCGTCCGCCATCGTGCGCACCGGCGGCAGCAGGTTCGGCATGAAGATCGCGCGCCCGAAATTTCGGGCCGTGTAAGGCAGGCAGGCGCGCATCATCTCGTTGTCGCGCACGTGAAGATGCCAGTCGTCCGGCTTGCGGATGGTGATGCGGTCGGTCATGGGCGATCCGATCTGTGTGACGGGAGCGGCAATGTCATGCGCGCATCTCCTGCGATGCGCCATGGATGAGCGAGATGAGATCCGGCGGATTGATCGGGACTTTCGCGATCGAAACGCCGAACGGCGCCAGCGCATCCTCGACCGCCGACGCCACCGCCGCCGTCATCGGAATGACGCCCGATTCTCCCACGCCCTTGATGCCGAGTTCATTCAGCGGCGAGGGCGATTCGAGATGCAGGATCTCGATCGGCGGCGGCATTTCGGTGGAACTCATCAGCAGATATTCGGCCAGCGTCGTCGACACCGGCTGGGCGTTTTCGTCAAAGCCCATCCACTCGAACAGCGCATTGCCAAGACCATGCGCGATGCCGCCGATGATCTGCCCTTCGACGATCTTGGGATGCAGCACGCGTCCGCAATCATGCGCGAAAACGACGCGCGACACCCTCACGAGCCCGGTCTCGGCGTCGACTTCGACTTCCACCACGCAGGTTCCGTTGGCATAGGTCATGTCGTTGATGATGACGTGCTCGGTCGCCTGCAAGCCGGGCTCGACGTTGCCGGGGATGTAGTATCCCGGCAGGCCCGCGACGGCCTTGGCCACTTCGGCGAGTTCGACCTGCGCACCGCCGCCCTTCAGCCGCACAGCCGTGCCTTCGATCTCCAGCGCCTGCTCGCCGACCTGCAGCATGTGGCTGGCGACGTGCAACGCCTTCTGGCGGACTTTCAGCGCGGCGGCATGCGCGGACGATCCCGCCATCACGGCCTGGCGCGAATTGAAGCCGCCCATGCCGAGTTCGATCGCACCGGTGTCGCCCGCCACTACGGTGATGTTCGACATGTCGCAGCCGAGTTGCTCGGCCACGACCTGCGCCAGCATGGTCTTGGTGCTCTGTCCCATGGCCGCCGCGCCCGAGGCGACGTGAATGCGGCCGTTCTCGGCGACGCGCACGCTCACCGGCTCGAATGGCCCGCGCCCCGTTCCTTCGACGTAATTGGCGACGCCCAGCCCGATGTGGCGCCCCTTCGCCAAAGCCGCAGCCTGGCGTCTCGGAAAATCCTCCCAGCCGGCGCGCTCCAGCGCCGCCGCCATGCAGGCCGGATAATCGCCGCTGTCGAGCACGACCTGCATGCCGCCGCGCGTTTTCAGGGGTGTCTTGTAGGGAATCTGCGCACCGGCCACCAGGTTGCGGCGGCGCAGTTCGGCACGGTCGATCTTCAGTTCGCGGGCGACCCGGTCGAGCAGACGCTCCATCACGAACACGGCCTGCGGCTGACCCGCGCCGCGGATCGGCGTCACCGACACCTTGTTGGTGACCACCAGCTTGATGTCGAGTTGATAGGCCGGGATGACGTAGGGCAACGTGATGGCGGCCGCCGACCCATAGGCGACGTTCACGCCACGCGCCGTGTAAGCGCCGTGGTCATGCAGCAGCGTACCGCGCAGCCCCAAAATCTGCCCTTGCGCGTCGACCGCGATTTCCATGTCCCAGTGCTGGTCGCGCTCCTGCGTCGTCGAGACGAAATGCTCGCGCCTGTCCTCGATCCACTTGATGGGATGCCCGTAGATCTGCGCCGCCAGCGCCACCACGGCCTCTTCCGGATAGAAGACGAGCTTCGGACCGAACCCGCCGCCGACGTCCGGCGTGACGACGCGCAGCTTGTCCTCATCGCGCCCCAAAAGGCCGCAGAGCACACGCTTTCCCGCATGCGGCGTCTGCGTCGAGCTCCACATGGTCAGCACGTCGCTCATCGGCTCGAGCGCGGCGACGACGCCGCGACATTCCATCGACTGCGCGACGCCGCGATGTTGCCAGTAGTTTTCGCGAAACACATGCGCGGCCTTCGCAAAAGCCTCGTCGCAATCGCCATATCCCATGTCGAACTCGGCCGCGAGATTGTGCGGCGCGTCGCGATGCGCCCGCGGCGCATTTTCCGCCATCGCGTCGCGGCAGTCGGACACGACGGGCAGCGGATCGTAATCCACCATCACCAGCGCGGCTGCGTCTTCGGCAATATAGCGACTGTCGGCAATCACGGCCGCGATGGCTTCGCCGACATGCACGACTTCGCGATCGGCGAGAACGGGCCGATGCAGTTCCTGCCGGTAGGCCGGGCTCGGCAACGCCACGCGCAAGAGTCGGTCGGACAGATGCGGCTCGAGATCCGCCATCGTCAGAACGGCATGCACGCCCGGGACGTCGAGCGCTGCGCTGACGTCGACGCCCAGAATCATCGCATGCGCATGGGCGCTGCGCACGAAGGCGACGTGCCACATGCCGGGAAAGGAAATGTCGTCGACGAAACGCGCTTCGCCACGCAGCAGGGCGCGGTCTTCCAGGCGCTCGACGCTCTGGCCGACGATGCGCCCGCTCACGAGCGGCCTCCCGCGCCGGCGCGCATCTTTTGAGCCGCGTCCAGCGTCGCCGCCACGATCCCCTCATACCCCGTGCAGCGGCACAGATTGCCCGAGATGGCGACCCGCACGTCTTCGGCGCTGGGGGAAGGATTGTCGTTCAGCAGTTCGACCAGCGTCGTCAGCATTCCGGGCGTGCAGAACCCGCATTGCAGACCGTGATGGTCGCTCAACGCAGCCTGCAGCGGATGCATGTCCTTGCCGTTCGCCAAGCCCTCTACGGTCGTGATCTCATGACCGTTCGCCTGCACGGCGAGCATCAGGCACGAACGCGCGCTGCGGCCGTCGAACAGGATCGTGCAGGCGCCGCATACCCCGTGCTCGCAGCCGACATGCGTGCCGGTCAGCTTCAATTCATGACGAAGGAAATCCGAAAGGGTCATGCGAACCGGCGCAGGCCGGGAATAGGCCTTGCCGTTGACCCTGAGTTCGATCGTGCGGGTGTCGGCCACGCTGTCCATTCCGTCTCCCTCAAGCCGCTGCAGCGGAGCGATCCGCGCGCGACAAAGCTGTTTCAAGCGCCCGACGGCTCATCACGCAGGCAAGATGCTGGCGATAGGAGGCAGGCACGTAGACGTCGCCCACCGCCTCGACCGTGCGGCAGGTTTCCGAAACCCTGCGGATCAACTCAGCCGTGGGAGCCTGGCCGATCAGCGCCGCTTCGACATCGTGCATGCGCAACGGCACGGCCCCCACGCCTCCCAGGGCCAGCACGGCGCGAGAGACGCGGCCCGCGCCGTCGAGCAGCAGCATGGCGGCGGCGGACACGATGGCGAAATCACCATGGCGTCGCGAGAATTCCACGAAGGCGTGGCCGGTCTCGCGCGGCCAGACCGGAAACGTGACCCGGCTGACCAGTTCGGTGAAGTCGATCGCCGGACTCATGTAGCCGGCCGGGAACTCGGCAAATGGAATCTCGCGCCGGCCATTCGGACCGACGACTTCGACGACAGCATCGAGCGCCGCCGCGACGCAGACGAGTTCGGCCGCCGGATCGAGATGGCAGAGCGAGCCCCCGATGGTCCCGCGGTTTCGCGTCTGGCGATGACCGACATGCGTCAAGGCTTCGCTCATCAGCGGGCACGCCGTCGCGATCTCCGAGCTGAATTCCAGATCCCTCTGGCGCGTCATGGCGCCGATCTCGATCGTCTGACCGTTCCGCCGAATGCCCGAAAGCTCGGACACGCGATTGAGATCCACGACATGGTCGGGAAGCACGAAACGCATGTTGAGCATCGGCATGAGGGATTGCCCGCCCGCCAAGGCTTTTGCATTATCCAGTGTGGCCAGAAGTTCGACCGCCTGCTCCAAAGTCTCTGGATCGTGGTAGCTGAACGGCGGCGGCTTCATCCGGTGCTCACCCTCGAGGTCTGTCGCCGTCACTCGGCAAGTTCATCGTTTTTTTGGACTTACCCCAGATTTGGGACGATCGCAACTTCCGCCTTCCTCCACGCCACGCTTGAAACAGCTTGCCCAACACTGCGGCATTTTGGCAGAAGTGCCTGTTTTCTCGACATCTGCACGACGCCCCTCGAAAACTTTCCCGGACCCGTTGACGCGGCGCGACGGGCATGGTCCAATTTTGGGACGAATGGAATGGACATGCGATCCTCGCGCCGTGGCTGCGGGGGTGGCGGTCCTTGTTCACGCGGGTCGCTCCGCCGAAGAGCGGCAGTCCCATCGGGAGGGTTTGGATGACATCGGAAAACAGGGTCGTGCGTGGACAGGATCTGCGCTCCTGGCTCGAATTGATGGAAGAAGCCGGCGAGCTGGTGACCGTCAAGGGCGCGGACCGTGAAAGCGAGATCGGCGGCATCGTCGACATTTCGATGCGCAAGATGGGCCGTCCTGCCGTCCTGTTCGAAGACATCCCCGGCTACAAGCCCGGCCATCGCGTGGTCGCCAATCTGTTCACCTCGGTGAAGCGCATCGCGCTCACCTGCGGACTCCCGGCCGACACGAGCGAAGTCGATCTGGTGCGCTTCTGGCGCGACTACATGCGTCATGCGCCGACCATGCCGACCAAGCAGGTCAACAGCGGTGCGCTTCTGGAAAACACCTTCACGGGCGACGACATCGACCTTCTGTCGATTCCTGCGCCGCGCTGGCACGAGCAGGACGGCGGCTATTTCATCGGCACCGGCGGCATGGTCATCATGCGCGATCGCGATTCCGGCTGGGTGAACTACGGCGCCTATCGCATCCAGGCGCACGACAAGAAGACCGCCTCGGTGATGATCTCCAAGGGCAAGCATGGTGACATTCTCATGCGCCGCTATCATGAGAAGGGCGAGCCCTGCCCCATCGCGGTCGTGGCGGGCGTGCATCCGGGCTTATTCGCGGTCGCGGGCCTCGAGATTCCCTATGGCAAGAACGAGTTCGAAGCCGCTGGCGGCCTGCTCGGTCAGGAGATCCGCACGATCAACGGCCCGGTGACCGGCCTGCCGATCCCGGCCGAAGCGGAAATCGCCTTCGAGGGCTGGGTCTATCCCGACGACCTGATCGAGGAAGGCCCGCTGGGCGAATGGACCGGCTACTACGCCGGCGGCAAGAAGATGGAGCCGGCGATCCGGATCGAGACGCTCTGGCATCGCGACAACCCCATCCTGACCGGCGCCATTCCGGGCGTGCCGCCGAACGACGACACATTCTATCGCGGCACGGCGCGCGCCGGCGTCGTCTGGCACGAACTGGAGGCGGCTGGCGTTCCGGAAGTGCGCGGCGTGTGGTCGCACGAAGCGGGCGGCAGCCGCATGTGGCTGACGGTCTCGATCAAGCAGCAATATGCCGGTCACTCGAAGCAGGCCGGTTACATCGCTTCGCAATGTCACGCCGGTGCATATGCCAATCGCGTCGTCGTGGTGGTCGACGAAGACATCAATCCGGCGGACATGGATCAGGTGGTCTGGGCGATCTGCACGCGCTGCGATCCGAAGGACGACGTCGACATCCTCAAGCATTGCTGGAGCACGACGCTCGACCCGATGGCTTATCCGCCGGAACGCCGCAACATGAACTCGCGCATGATCATCGACGCCTGCGTGCCGTGGAACCGCAAGCACGAATGGCCCGATACCGTGCGCAACACGGACGGACTCGAGAAGCACGTGCGCCAGAAGTTCGGCAACATGCTGCCGCCGGGCTGGTAAGGGACCTCCTGGAACGACGAGACGAAAAAGCCGGGGCAACCCGGCTTTTTTGCATCTACAGGAAGATGCTGCGGAGTTGCACGCCGACCAGCGGGATCTGCGAAATGCCACCCACGATCGACACGATGATCGCAAGCGTGATCGCGCACGCGCCGAGCACGGCCGCCATCGGCGGATCGGCGTCGTCCCTGGTTCCGGTCCACTGGGAGAGGAGAGAGATGGCGGTGCAGAAGATCGTCACGGCGAGAAACGGCATGGCCACGAAGATCGCCATGGAGGCGATGCCGATCAGAATCGCCACCGGATCCATGTTCCCTTGCCGCCAAGCCAGCGCCAAGGCGCCGCCCAGAAGCGCGACCAGCAGCAGCACGTAGAAGCCGCGATCGAGCCCTTCGCCAAAGACGCGGGAGCGGCCTTCCTCGAAGGCGGATTTCAGAGAGCTCGACATGTCGGAAACAGCATCCTCCATCCGCCAAAAGGGTGGACGCATGATTGCACGAGGCCGAGAGGGTGACGCAAGCGGAGCACCCGCGACTTGACCAGAACCGCCAATCGTGTTGCTCAATCGCCATGCTGACTGCACGGTCTGGTTGGACGAGAACGGCCTGGTTGACGATGCGGCGCGGGCTACCGGCGCTCGCGCTGTACGCCATGCTGCTGCAGGCGTTCCTGGGCGCGGCCGCGCCCTCGTCCGCCGGGTTCGGTCCGGCATCTTCCGTGATCTGCAACAGCCTCGGCGACGCTGCCGGATCACGGCACGACGAAAGCCCTGCGGGTCGTCACGGCTGCATATGCCTCGCGGGATGCACACATGCGGGTCATGCAGGGGCTCCTCCAGGCGCGCCCGCGCTCCTGGTCCGCACGTCCGCTCCCATCGCCTCGGGCGCGCCGCGACACCTCGACGACCATTTTCCTGCTCCTCCGGTCCCCGCCCTCGGTGCGCG
>JAQGJH010000137.1 GCA_028290705.1 Hyphomicrobiales bacterium | reverse complement strand
AGTCCTTGATCGCGCGTCTGTCTCCACGCGGCCGTCTCATCGCGATCCACATGGACGGGCGGGGTGGCGGCGAGCGGGCCGCAAAGGCCGCCAGGTTCGACAAGGTCGGGGCTGAGGCCAGCCGGCGGGCGCTGTTCGACACCGCCGGGACGGTCCTGACCGAGTTCCGCCGGCCGCCGTCCTTCGTGTTCTGAGCAGGCTGCGCCCCGGGTGTCGCATTTTTGCGCCACCTGCTTCCTTTCTTGTCGAAAACCATGATCTTGCCGGGAACCTAGCAGGAAGACGGGTTAACATAATCGAAGAAACTTCCGGGGCAGTTTGATTCCGGCTCATCCAGCCGCTGTGCGATTCGGTTCGAGATCAGGTCCAATTCGAGGTTGCAAATGGTTCGACATGACGCGTTCAGACAGGCAGCCGGTTCCCAGGCCGGGGCTTGCCGGATTCGCAGCCGTCGCGCTGTGTCCCTCCTCGCTTTGTTGACCTGCTCGCTTCTCGCCGCCACGCCGGCTTCCGCCGAATCCATCTCCGGGGCTCTGGCGCGCGCCTATGGCTTCAATCCCGACCTGAACGCACAGCGCGCAGCGGGTCGCGCGACGGACGAAAACCTTCCCACGGCTCTTTCCGGCTATCGTCCGACCGTGACCGCGACGGCGGACATCGGACGTAACTTCCAGGAAACCTCGGGCGGCGGTGGCGGCGGGGGACTCGGCGGCAGCGTTGCGTCCACGCCGCGCGGGTTCGGTGTCTCGGTCTCGCAGAATCTCTGGAACGGCAACCGCACGCAGAACAGCGTGCGCCGCGCCGATTCCCAGATCATGCAATCGCGCGAAACGATCCGTCTGGTCGAGCAGAACATTCTCTCGTCGGCCGCGACATCTTACATGAACGTGCTGCGCGATACAGCGATCCTGAATCTCCGGCGCAACAATACGGAAGTGCTGGAACAGCAGTTGCGCCAGACCCGCGACCGTTTTCAGGTCGGCGAAGTGACGCGGACCGACGTCGCGCAGGCCGAGGCGAGTCTCGCCCAGGGCCAGGCCGACGCCTTCACGGCGCAGTCCAACCTGCAGACCAGCATCGCGAATTATCGTCAGATCGTCGGCGTCGAGCCGCGCAACCTCCAGCCCGCGCGGCCGCTCGAAAAGCTGCTCCCGCGTTCGCTCGACGCCGCCCTTTCATCGTCACTGACCGAGCATCCGGCCATTCAGGCGGCTTTGCACAACGTCGATACGGCGGCGTTGAACGTGAAGGTCATCGAGGGTCAGCTTTATCCGACGGTTGGTGTCACGGGTTCGGTGTCGCGCCGTTACGATGCCATCAACAATCCGGATTCACGCACGCTTTCGGCTTCGGTCGTGGGTTCGCTCAGCGTCCCGATCTACGAAGGCGGCGCGGTATACGCCGGCATTCGCCAGGCCAAGGAACTGCTTGGCCAGGCCCGCCTCCAAGCCGATCTGCAGCGTGAGCAGATCCGCGCCCAGGTGGTCTCATCCTGGGGTATCTGGCTGAATTCCCGTTCCGTCATCGACGCTGCCCAAGCGCAGGTCCGCGCTGCGGAAATCGCTTTGAACGGCGTGCGCGAGGAGGCCAAGGTCGGCCAGCGCACGACTCTCGACGTCCTCAACGCGCAGCAATTGCTGCTCAATGCGCGCGTCCAGCTCGTCACGGCGCAGCGCGACCGCGTGGTCGGCTCCTACGCGGTTCTGGCCGCGATCGGTCGCCTTTCTGCCTCGCGTCTCGGCCTTGGCGTCGTCGCCTATGATCCGACGGTCCATTACGACCAGGTCAAGGGCAAGTGGATCGGCACGCGGACTCCCGACGGACGCTGATTTCTTTCAATTTCCGTCTTCCACAACGGTCTCGGCGCATCGCCTTGCTCTCGACTCACGACGCGTCCAGAGTGATCTCGTAGCGGCGAATCACGTGTTTCATGATGTCGTCGCTGCTTTCACGGATGCGCGGTTTTTCAATTCGGCCGCGCCCGCAGAACGAAAGCGTCAGAGGCCATGAACGCAGCCAGTGCTCCCGTTCCCAATTCCAAGGCCGCCGAGCAGCGTGCCCACGAACCGTCGATGGAAGAGATTCTCGCGTCCATCCGGCGCATCATCGCGGACGATCAGGTGCTGCCACTCAGCGCCCGCTCGCATGCGGCGGCGGAGCCCGAGCCTATATATTCATCGACAGGCGAATACGATTCGGAGGACGAGCCGGACCATGAGCCGGAATTGCGTGAGCGTGCGCCGCTGCGGGCCGAACCGCTGCGCGCCGAAACGGATCGCCGGGAATTCAGCCGGCCCCCCGAACCGCGCGCCGACTTCCAGGCTCCCGAACTTCGCCGCGCGGTCGACGAGGTCGCGACGCGGCGTCCGGTGACGTCTCCGGCGAACCCCGCCGCGCATGGCCATGACACGCGCCCGGGCCGTGCCGAGCCACGTGCGGAACGCCCTGCGCCTGACTTCCATTCCGGCCTTGCCTCGATTTTCTCCAACGATCCGCCGCGTGTCACGCGCGATCCTGTTCCGGCGCTTGCGCCGCGTGGTGAAACAGCTCCGCGCCACGAGGGGGCGGCGCGCGTCGAACCGACTCTCCGGGCCGAGCCGTCCTCGACCGGTCCGCAACTCGTCGCTTCGACGGTGCCGGCTCGCTGGCAGGCCACCAGCCAGCCGAAGGCCGCGGTGGTCTATCCTCTGGACGTGGAGCGTGCGCGGCCGGGCGCCGAACGGCCGGCGGTTGCACCCGCGGTCGAGCACGAGCGCGAGGCGGCTGCGCCGAGTGCTCGCAACCTGCGCGACGACGAGGCGAGAGACAATTCCCGTACCGCGGCTCCCGAGGCTTCGGCGAAGGCCGAGTCGCAGTCGGTGGACCTCATGCGCGACGAGCGGCGCGCCAAACCCGTTCCTCAGCAGCCGCCGGTTGAAGCGGGCATCGAGCGGCTTTTGTCCGAAGAGGCGAATGCCAGCATTTCTTCCGCGTTCCAGCAGTTGAGCACGTCGGTCGCGCTGCCCGACGCCGACGTGATGGAATCGCTGACGCGCGATCTCCTGCGGCCGATGCTCAAGCAATGGCTCGACGACAATCTGCCGGTCATGGTTGAGAAAATGGTCCGGGCCGAGATCGAACGCGTGGCGCGCGGCGGCCGCTGAAGCTCGCTTTTCGCACTCCATGAGACGGGCTCGCCATGCGGGCCCGTCTTGCGTTCGGCCTGTTCGCCTGCCTTCCGGGCCCTGTCACATTGACTCGCTGGGCGGGCTCGGCTTTCTAACGCCTGACCGCCCAGACACCTGCTGCGCCGCGCGGATGCGCCCGCGCCGACCGACGAGTTCAGTGACGCCATGATGGACAAGACATTCGATCCCGCACAAGTCGAGGTGCGGATTTCCGCAGCCTGGGAGGCCGCGCAGGCGTTCCGCGCAGGCCGGCCCGAGCGGACGGAAGCCGAGCCTTATACCATCGTGATTCCGCCGCCGAACGTCACCGGCTCGCTGCACATGGGGCATGCGCTCAACAACACGCTGCAGGACATTCTCTGCCGCTTCGAGCGGATGCGCGGCAAGGACGTGCTCTGGCAGCCCGGCACCGATCATGCCGGCATCGCCACCCAGATGGTCGTCGAGCGGCAATTGATGCAGAATCAGGAGCCCGGGCGGCGCGATCTGGGACGCGAGAAGTTTCTCGAGCGCGTGTGGGCCTGGAAAGCCGAGTCGGGCGGGGCGATCGTCAACCAGCTCAAGCGGCTCGGTGCGTCCTGCGACTGGTCGCGCGAGCGTTTCACCATGGACGAGGGGCTTTCGCGCGCGGTCCTCAAGGTGTTCGTCGAACTGCATCGCCAGGGCCTGATCTACAAGGACAAGCGCCTCGTCAATTGGGATCCCAAGCTATTGACGGCGATCTCCGATCTCGAGGTCCAGCAGGTCGAGGTCAAGGGCCACCTCTGGCACTTCAACTATCCGCTGGAAGGCGTCGCCTACGATGCCGAGGATCCCTCGACCTACATCACGGTCGCGACCACGCGGCCGGAAACGATGCTCGGCGATACCGCCGTGGCGGTGCATCCCGAGAACGAGAAACTCGGCCATCTGGTCGGCCGCAACGTCGTTCTGCCGCTGGTCGGCCGCGTCATCCCGATCGTCGGCGACACCTATGCGGACCCTGAAAAGGGCACGGGCGCGGTGAAGATCACCCCCGCGCATGACTTCAACGACTTCGAAGTCGGTCGCCGGCACGACCTGCCGCTGATCAACATCCTCGATGCCGAAGGGCGGCTGACGCTCGCCGACAACGAGGCGTTTCTCGCCGGCCTGCCGCTGGCAGGGGATCTCGCGGCCGTCATGGCCCTGCACGGCATGGATCGCGCGGAGGCGCGCAAGGCCGTCATCGCTCTCATGGACGAGCGAGGGCTGATGCCGCTCGTCGAAACGTATGTGCATCAGGTGCCGCATGGCGACCGGTCCAACGTCGTCATCGAGCCCTGGCTGACCGATCAATGGTACGTCGATGCCAAGACGCTGGCGCAGCCGGCGCTGGCGGCCGTGCGCGATGGCCGCACCAGCTTCATCCCGGGAAATTGGGAGAAGACCTATTTCGAATGGCTCGACAACATCCAGCCCTGGTGCATCTCGCGCCAACTCTGGTGGGGCCACCAGATCCCCGCCTGGTACACGCCGTGGGGCACGGTGCACGTGGCCGAGACGGAAGACGAGGCCTTTGCGATGGCGCTCGCGGAAGGCGTCGAGAACGGCGCGCTGAGCGCCGAGGAGGCCGAGGCCGCGGCGAGCGACCCGCAAAAGCTCGCCGGCATGTTCCGGCGCGACGAGGACGTGCTCGACACCTGGTTCTCGTCGGCCCTGTGGCCCTTCTCGACGCTCGGCTGGCCCGACGACGCGCCCGAGGTAAAACGCTTCTATCCGACCAGCGTGCTGGTGACGGGGTTCGACATCATCTTCTTCTGGGTCGCCCGCATGATGATGATGGGCCTCCACTTCATGGGCGAGATCCCGTTCCGCGACGTCTACATCCACGCGCTCGTCCGTGACGAGAAGGGCGCAAAGATGTCGAAGTCCAAGGGCAACGTCATCGATCCGCTGGACCTCGTGGACAGCTATGGCGCCGATGCGCTGCGTTTCACGCTGGCCGCCATGGCGGCGCAGGGTCGCGACATCAAGCTTGCGACCTCGCGCGTCGAGGGCTATCGGAATTTCGCGACCAAGCTCTGGAATGCCGCGCGCTTCGCCGAGATGAACGGCTGCGTCCGGCGCGCCGATTTCGTGCCCGCGAATGTCGAGGGCTCGACCAATCGCTGGATCCTGGGAGAGACGGCGCGAGCGGTCTCGGAGGTCACGGCGGCGATCGAGGCCTATCGGTTCAACGAGGCCGCCAATGCGGCCTATCGTTTCGTCTGGAATACGTTCTGCGACTGGTATGTGGAGCTTTCCAAGCCCGTCCTGCAGGGCGACGACGGCGCGGCCAAGGAAGAGGCCCGGGCCACCACGGCCTTCGTGCTCGACGAGATCGTCAAGCTGCTGCATCCGTTCATGCCCTTCCTCACCGAGGAATTGTGGGCGATCAAGGGGCAGGAGGGGCCGGCCCGGACGTCCGTTCTGGCGCTGGCCTCATGGCCCACGCTGGAGGGGCTGGCGCATCCCGAGGCCGAGGCCGAGATTGGCTTCGTGGTGGATCTGATTTCCGAAATTCGCTCCGTGCGGTCCGAGATGAACGTTCCGGCGGGCGCGCAGATGCCATTGGTCGTGGTCGGGGCCGATGCCGGGCTGCGCACCCGGATCGAACGCAATCTGGACACGCTGAAGCGCCTGGCGCGAATCCCCGAGGTGACGTTCGCCGAAACGCCGCCGTCGGGCTCTGCCCAGATGATCGTGCGTGGAGCGCTGGTGGCATTGCCGCTGGAAGGCATCATCGACATCGCCGCCGAACGCACGCGTCTTGCCAAGGAGATCGGCAAGCAGGAGGGCGAGGTGAAGAAGATCGACGGCAAGCTCGGCAACGCCGATTTCGTGCGCCGTGCGCCCGAGGAGGTCGTCGAGGAGAACCGCGAGCGGCGCGCCGACGCGGTCTCGCGCATCGAGAAGATGAAGGCCGCGCTGGAACGCCTGTCCTGAACCTGCGGTTGCGGAAGCTTGCATTAAGTGTCTTGCCCGCAACAGCCACAAATGAACGCCCGAACGCCTGTTTCGGGCGCGAAACGCGCCCCGTTTCAGCCATAAACCCCGAGCTAATTCGAGCCTGGCGGGGTTTTGAGGATCTCGCGCCCGTCCGGCGCCTTCGTTCATCGTCAACGATTGTGCTGCACGATCGGGGCGTTCAGAGCGAGGTGCAGGGTCATGAGCGGGCGGGCGACGGTCGATAAATCGAATCTCCCGAGCCGGCACGTGACCGAGGGGCCGGCGCG
>JAQGJH010000132.1 GCA_028290705.1 Hyphomicrobiales bacterium | reverse complement strand
GCCTGCAGGCACATGTAGTTGAATTCGATGAACGACAATTCCTGGTCGCGCTCGAGGCGCATTTTCACCGAATCCATCGACAGCATGCGGTTGACCGAGAAGTGGCGGCCCACGTCGCGCAGGAAGTCGAGGTACTTCAGCGCCGTCAACCATTCGGCATTGTCGGTCATGAAGGCGTCGGTCTTGCCGTCGCCGAACGTCAGGAACTTCGAGAAGACCTGCTTGATGCCGTCCTTGTTGGCCTCGATCTGCTCGACCGTGAGCAACTGGCGGCTCTCGTCGCGGCCTGACGGATCGCCCACGCGCGTCGTGCCGCCGCCCATCAGCGAGATAGGCTTGCCGGCGCCGGTCTTCTGCAGCCAGCGCAGCATCATGATCTGGACAAGCGAACCGATATGCAGCGAAGCCGCCGTGCAATCGAAGCCGATATAGGCGACGAGCTCGCCAGCAGCGGCCTTCTCGTCGACGCCCGCGAGATCGGAGCATTGATGAATGTAGCCGCGCTCCTGGAGCGTGCGGAGGAATTCTGACTTCGGCTGAAAATCGGTCGACATGGCGTCCTCGTGAGGTGCGCGAGGTTTAATGGACCGAGGGCGGGAGCGCAACGCGTGACAATAAAGGCCGTCAGCGCTAAATTAAGCGGACTGGTGAGCCATGACAGATCCCGTACGCCGCACCGAGACCCCGAAGAACCGAGCGCCAAGCCGTCGCGCTCGCATGAGAGCGGCTGGCTTGAAGCCGCTTCTTGTCTGGGTCCCGGACACGAAGGATCCAGCGTTTGCTGAAAAGGCGCGTCGCGAGGCCAAGGCTCTGGCCGACCATGACCCGGCGGGCGATGAAATCATGGCCGAGATCGAGGCGGGCTATGAGTGGCCCGAATGGAAGGAATAAGGCGCGGAGCCTTCGTCGCAGCCGCTTTCTCGGGAGATTACGGAAAGCCGCGTCCAGCGCTGGTCGTCCAGACGGACCTCATGGCGGAAGCGCCCTCCATTGTTCTGGCTCCGCTGACGTCCGAGCTTCGCGACGATGTCGAATTGTTTCGCGTCGATGTCTCGCCGAGCGAGGCCATCGACAAGATCGCGCCGCTGGATCGTCGCCGGATTGGCGCGTTGATCGGCTATGCGGACGACGTGACCATGCTGCGTGTCGATCGCGCCTTGCGGCTCGTTCTCGGCCTGACCTGAGGCAATCAAATGCACCTCCACCGCGCCATCGGTCTCATGTCCGGCACGTCCATGGACGGCGTCGATGTCGCGCTCATCGAGACCGACGGCGAGTCCCATGTGGTCCAAGGGCCGTCCGGTTTTCGGCCCTATTCGGATCCCGAGCGCCGCCTGCTGCGCGCCGCTCTAGCCGATGCGCGCACGCTCACTGACGCGGCCGCGCGGCCCGGCATCCTGCCGCAGGCCGAGGCCTTTCTCACGCGCGCCCATGCCGAGGCGGTCGAGACTTTCGCCAAGGCGAACGGCATCGATCTCGCCAGCGTCGATGTCATCGGCTTCCACGGCCAGACGGTGCTGCACAAGCCGGAGTCGCGGCTGACCGTGCAGATCGGCGACGGCGCGGAACTGGCCCAGATGCTCGGGCGGCCCATCGTATTCGATCTGCGCAGCGCCGATGTACGCGCGGGCGGGCAGGGCGCGCCTCTGGTTCCGGTCTATCACCGCGCGCTCGTCCAGCAGGCGCGGCGCGAGGGAGGGGATCTGCCGGGCGTCGTGGCGTTTCTCAATCTCGGCGGCGTCGCCAATGCGACGATCCTTTCAGGCGACGCCGAGCCCGTCGCCTGCGACACCGGCCCGGCAAATGCGCTGCTCGATGACTTCATGCTGTCGCGCACCGGCCAGCCGTTCGACGCTGACGGCGCGCTGGCGGCATCCGGCGAGGTTGACGAGGTCGCGCTGACGGCGCTGCTCTCGCATCCGTTCTTCGATCTTCCCCCGCCCAAGAGCCTCGACCGCAACGCTTTTTCCGCCGCGCCCGTCGCCGGGCTGAACGACGCCGACGGAGCCGCGACGCTGACCGCCTTCACGGCGGGCGCGGTCGCCTGGCTGCTCCCGCATCTGCCGGAAAAACCCGGTCTCTGGATCGCGTGCGGCGGGGGCGCGCGCAACCTGACGCTGCTGCGCATGCTGCGCGAGGCGCTCGGCGCGCGCGTCGTCACGGCTGAAGAGTTCGGCTGGTCGGCGGACGCCATGGAGGCGCAGGCCTTCGCCTATCTCGCGGTGCGCAGCCACCTTGGCCTGCCGATCACCTTTCCCGGGACGACCGGGGCGCCGAAGGCGATGACCGGGGGCAGGCTGGTTCGTTAGCCGCTCACCCCTTCTTCAGTTTCTCCGCTGCCTGAACGGCGAAATAGGTCAGCACGCCGTTGGCCCCGGCGCGCTTGAAGGCCAGCAGGCTCTCCATCATCGCCTTTTCGCCGTCGATCCAGCCGTTCTGCGCCGCGGCTATGATCATCGCGTATTCGCCTGACACCTGATAGGCGAAGGTCGGCACGCCGAAGGTCGTCTTCACGCGCGACACGATGTCGAGATAGGGCATGCCCGGCTTGACCATCACCATATCGGCGCCTTCCTCGATATCGAGCGCGACTTCGCGGATCGCCTCTTCGGAATTGGCGGGGTCCATCTGATAGGTGCGCTTGTCGCCGCGCAGCAGCCCGCCCGAGCCTACGGCGTCGCGGAACGGGCCATAGAAAGCCGAGGCGAACTTCGCGGCGTAGGCCATGATCTGCACGTCCTCGAAGCCCTCGCCGTCCAGCGCCTCGCGGATCGCGCCGATGCGACCGTCCATCATGTCGGACGGCGCGATGATGTCGCAACCCGCCCGCGCCTGGTTCAGCGCCTGGCCCACCAGAGCCTCCACCGTCTCGTCGTTGAGGATCACCTCGCCACGCATCAGGCCGTCGTGGCCGTGAGACGTATAGGGG
>JAQGJH010000116.1 GCA_028290705.1 Hyphomicrobiales bacterium | reverse complement strand
AACTACGCATGGCCCTCCGCCGAGATCGCCGTGATGGGCGCCAAGGGTGCGACGGAGATTTTGTACCGCTCGGAGCTAGGAGACAAAGCCAAGATCGCCCAGCGTACTGCTGATTATGAAGCGCGCTTCGCCAACCCGTTCGTCGCCGCCGAACGCGGCTTCATCGACGACGTGATCCTGCCGCACGAGACGCGGCGCCGCGTGATCCGGGCGTTTTCGACGTTGCGGAACAAGACGGTCAGCGTGCCGAAGAAGAAGCACGGGAATATACCGCTGTGAGGGAGTGGTGATGATCCAAAGATACCCCCGCCCCTGTCCCCTCCCCACAAGGGGGAGGGAGACGCGCACGTCGTGATGTGCCCGGAATTCCTGGGCAGATCTTGAGGAGGAAATGCCTCCGAAGTCACGCGCTCGATCTCCTCCCTCCCCCTTGTGGGGAGGGTCGGGGTGGGGGTCGCACCGTCCTGTGGATTGCGGTGAACGAAGCGGCGCGGCGATCCATCGTGCAGCGCGCACCGCCCGGCCATGCGCCGATGGATTGCTTCGCTTCGCTCGCAATGACGGTGGGAGCCGCCGAGCAGTGGTGCGACCCCAACCCCTGTCCCCTCCCCACAAGGGGGAGGGAGACGCGCACGTCGTGACGCGCCCGCTCCGGATGGTGTCTGGCTAGTCGACGTCCTCGACGTGCGTCGGTCCGCCGCCTTCGACGCGTTGCGCCAGAGCCGCTTCCATGAATTCGTCGATATCGCCGTCGAGCACGTCGTCGGGCGTGCCCGAGACGACGCCGGTGCGCAGGTCCTTGACCATCTGGTAGGGCTGCAGGACGTAAGAGCGGATCTGGTGTCCCCAGCCGATTTCCGTCTTGGATGCGGCGCTGGCGTTGGCTTCCGCCTCGCGACGTTCGATTTCTCGCTCGTAGAGACGCGCGCGGAGCATGTTCCAGGCGGTCGCGCGGTTCTTGTGCTGCGAGCGCTCGCCCTGACACGCGACCACGATGCCGGTCGGAATATGGGTGATGCGAACCGCCGAGTCGGTCGTGTTGACGTGCTGTCCGCCGGCGCCCGACGACCGATAGGTGTCGATGCGGCAGTCGGATTCGTTGACGTCGATCTCGATCTTGTCGTCGATGACGGGATAGACCCAGACCGACGCGAAGCTCGTGTGACGACGGGCGTTGGAGTCGAAAGGCGAGATGCGCACCAGGCGATGGACGCCCGACTCGGTCTTGAGCCAGCCATGGGCATTGTGGCCCTTGATCAGCAGCGTGGCGGACTTGATGCCCGCCTCGTCGCCCCCGGTCTCCTCGATCACCTCGACCTTGAACTTCTTGCGCTCGCCCCAGCGCGCATACATGCGCATGAGCATGCGGGCCCAGTCGCAACTCTCCGTGCCGCCCGCCCCTGAATGGACTTCGACATAGGTGTCATTGGCGTCGACCTCGCCCGAAAGCAGCGCCTCGATGTGGCGGCGTTCAGCTTCGGACTTCAGCGTCTTGAGGAGCGAGATACCCTCCTGCTCGACCTCCGCGTCGCTCTCCATCTCGCCGAGTTCGACCAGCGTCACGGCGTCTTCGAGATCGCGCTCGAATTTCGACAACGAGCCGAGGCGCTCCTCGAGATCGGTGCGTTCGCGCATGATCTTCTGGGCGGCGTCCGCATCGTTCCAGAGGTCGGGGTCCTCGACCCGGGCGTTCAGTTCCGCGAGGCGGCGTGTTGCGGCATCGACGTCAAAGATGCCTCCTCAGCAGTCCCACGGACTGCTTGATCTGTTCGACGAGCGCTTCGGCTTCGGCGCGCATGGCTTTTCACTTCCGGTGGTTGGGATCGCGCAGGTGGGCGCGAAGGATTTGGCGGGAACCTAAGCACCGGCGGCGCGGATGGCAACCATCCACGCTCGATGTCTGCGGCTGGCCGTTCAGTAAAGGCCGCCGGTGCCCGATCCGATCGAGCGGTCCGCATCCGGGCTGCTGCCCAGCGCGCGGGGCGATGCGTCGCCGATCACCGAATAGCTGTCGGGCGGCGACGTGCCGGGCTTGAACGCCTCGAGGATCGTTCCGCCGCCGGCGCTGCGCAGGCCGGAGCGGGCGTCGATAGAAATCAGCTTGATGCCCGGGGGCACGCGGAACGGAACGTCGGCCTTGTCCTTCAGCGCGACCTTCATGAAGTCGCGGAAGATCGGCGCGGCATATTGGCCGGCGGTCGCCGAATTGCCCAGCGAGCGCGGCCGGTCGTAGCCCATGAAGACGCCGACGGCGAGATCGGGCGAGAAGCCCACGAACCAGACGTCCTTCGCCTCGTTCGTCGTGCCCGTCTTGCCCGCGATGTGGCGGCCGACTTCCTTGACGACCTGCGCGGTGCCGCGCTGGACGACGCCCTCCATCATCGAGGTGATCTGATAGGCGGTGAGCGGATCGAGCACCTGCTCGCGCTTGTCGATCAGGCGCGGCTCGTTCTGATTTGCCCATTGCGGCGCGTTGCAGCCCTGGCAGACCCGTTCGTCGTGCCGGAAGATCGTCTGGCCCCAACGGTCCTGAATGCGATCGACGAGCGTCGGCTTGATGCGTTTGCCGCCGTTCGCGAACATCGAATAGGCGCTGGTCATCTTCAGCACGGTCGTCTCACCGGCTCCGAGCGACATGGAGAGCACCGGCAGCATGTCTTCGTAGACGCCGAACCGCTTGGCGTATTCGGCGATGAGCGGCATGCCGACGTCGCGCGCCAGACGCACGGTCATCAGGTTCTTGGAATGCTCGATGCCGTAGCGCAGCGTGTGCGCGCCGGACGATTTGCCGTCGTAGTTTTCCGGCCGCCAGACACCGAGACCGCCGCCCTGATCGACCTCGATGGGTGCGTCCATCACGACCGACGAGGGCGTGTAGCCGTTGTCGAGCGCGGTTGCATAGACGAAGGGCTTGAAAGACGACCCCGGCTGGCGCAGCGCTTGGGTGGCGCGATTGAACTCGGACTGATCGTACGAGAAGCCGCCCACCATGGCGAAGACGCGTCCGGTATAGGGGTCCATCGCCACGATGGCTCCGGAAATGTCCGGGATCTGGCGCAGTCGGTACTGGGTGGCGCGCTGGTCGGTCGGCTCGACGTAGATCACGTCGCCCGGCTGCAGGGCCGCCTTGAGAGACTTGCGGGTCCAGCGGACGCCTTCGGCCGGGAGCGTGCCGGTCACGCGCTCGCGGCTGACTTCGCCGGAGCGTTCGCGAGGCGGCTGGATCCCGATGCGGGCCGAGCTGTCGCCGACTTCCAGCACGACCGCGAGCCGCCAGGGTTGAACGTCGCCGAGCGCCGGCACGTCGGCGAGCGCCGGGCCCCAGTCCTGGCTGATGTCGATCGAGCGCATCGCGCCGCGGAAGCCGCGCGCCTCGTCGTAGCGCACGAGCCCGTCCACCAGGGACTTTCGGGCCCAGAGCTGCATCTTGGGGTCGAGCGTCGTACGGACCGAGAGACCGCCCTCGTAAAGCTTTTTCTCGCCGTACCGATCGAGCAACTCGCGGCGAACCTCTTCGGCGAAATAGCCAGCTGCATAGGAATTGGGCGACAGCACGCGCGGGTTGACGTTGAGCTGCTCGGTCTTGGCGCGATCGGCCGCCTCGCGGGTCACGTAGCCGTTGTCCACCATACGGTCGAGCACGTAGTTGCGACGGCCGATGGCGGCTTCGCGATAGCGGAACGGATGATAATTGTTCGGGCCCTTGGGCAGAGCGGCGAGATAGGCGGCTTCCGACAGGGTGAGTTCGTGAACCGACTTGCCATAGTAATTCAGCGCCGCGGCCGCGATGCCGTAATTGCCCAGCCCGAGGAAGATCTCGTTCAGGTAGAGCTCGAGAATGCGATCCTTCGAATAGGCCGACTCAATCCGGAAGGCGAGCAGCGCCTCGCGAATTTTTCGGTCGAACGAGCGCTCGTTGCCCAGAAGGAAGTTCTTGGCGACCTGCTGGGTGATCGTCGAGGCGCCCTGCACGCGCTTCGAGCCCTGCACCAGCACTACGACGGCGCGGGCGATGCCCTCGGGGTCGACGCCGTTGTGCGTGTAAAAATTCTTGTCTTCGGCCGAGATGAAGGCCTGCTTGATCAGAGGCGGAATGGCCGACGACGGCAGATAGAGCCGACGCTCGCGCGCATATTCCGCCACCAGCGAGCCGTCATTGGCATGGACGCGGGTCATCACCGGCGGCTCGTAGTTCTTGAGCTGGGTGTAGTCCGGCAGGTCCTGCTGGTAGTGCCACACCAGACCGGCGACGGCAGCAGCCCCCAGCACGAAGAGAATCGCGCCGGTGGCGAAGACGAATCCGAAGAAACGGGCGATCAGCCGCATAAATGTCCTGGCCTCTTCAACGGCTCCGGCGCCTCGCCGCCTGGAGCACTGGCTCCTTCGGCGGTTGGCCCGGGACTAACCTCGTCCGGCAGCACTCTCTGCCCTGGCGTGAACTGGAACCCACGTACACCCCGCATGCCTCAGCTCGAGGCTGGGGGTGATGTCGGCGGCCCGCTGACGTCTCAGGACGCGACCGCATCAAATCTCCTGATGCAGTTTTATGGTGTTAATGGGGCGCGATGCCGGAAGCAAATTTGGCGACCAGCCTTCGAGCCATGCGGCCGATATCGCTGGAAAGTCAGCGCTGTTGCTCGGACTTTGCAGCCGCCACGCCGTCAGGCAGCCGCTCCGGGGCCGCGTCCCCTGCCCCGATTCGGGGTGCGAAGAACTTGTCGATCGCCTCAGCGATGGCGCCGGCGGCCTTCTCGCGCCATTGCGGCTTCATCAAAGCCGCAATGTCTTTCTCGCTGGACAGGTAGCCCAGTTCCAGCAGCACGGAGGGAACATCCGGCGCCTTGAGGACCAGGAAGCCCGCGGACCGCATCGGGTTCTTGTTGAGCCGGCCCGCCTGGCTCCAGTAGTTCACGAGACTGCGTGCGAAAACGTGTGAATAGGCGCGGGTCTCGCGTCGCGTGAGATCGAACAGGATGTCCGAAACGTCCGCACCATCTTCCGTTCCGCCCAGCCCCGCAGCCGAATCGGCGTCATTCTCCTTTTCGGCGAGCTTTGCCGCCTGGGCGTCCGACGCTTTGTCGGACACGGTATAGACGGTCGCGCCCGAGACGCCCGCGGCTTCCGAAATCGTGTCGGCGTGGATCGAGATGAACAGCGCCGCATTGGCGTCGCGCGCGAATTTCACCCGGTCGGCGAGCGAGACGAACACGTCGGCGTTGCGGGTCAGCTGCACCCGATATTTGCCGCTCTCCTTCAACTGACCTTCGAGTATTTTGCTGAAGTCGAAGACCAGGGTCTTCTCGATGACGGAGCCGATTCCCTGCGCCCCGCTGTCGATACCGCCGTGGCCGGGATCGATCACCACGAGGGGGCGCGCGTCGGCCGCCGCCGTCGCTTCAGGCTTTGCCGCAGCCGGCCGATCCACGGGGAGATCGCGGACCGTCGCTCGTGCGGTGCGCCGAAAAGTCGCGGCGTCGATCGGCGCCAAATCAATTTGGAGGCGATGCCGTCCATCCGGTCCCGCTTCCGTGATCGCCCGAACCACGCGCGCCGGCTTGGCGAGGTCGATGACGATTCGCGATTTGCCTGGTGCAAACAGGCCGAACCGGTAGGACGAAATCACGCCGGTCGTCGCCTTGGGCGCCGGGGCTCCCCTTCGCCCTCGCGTGCGGGGCTGTGTCTGGCCGGCGCGCGGGTCGAGCTGGAAGTTCACTTCCGGCAGATCGATGATCACGCGGTCGGGGTCCACCATCACGAAGGCATCGGCCTCAACCGGCGAAGACAAGTCGAAAACCAGGCGCGTCTGGTCGAGAACCAGATCGATATGAGCCGAAGTCGAGACCGGGGGGGCGCCCGCCTCCTCGCGCGCCGACGCGGGAGACCCACAGAGAGCGGCGAGAACCAGCCCGAGCGCGAGCCTCGCCAAGGACGAAACCGGGGCGCGCCGACGGGCCGTGTCGCAACTTTCTGGGCTGATCTGGGGCATCGATGTCCGGTGCGGGGCGCCAAGCGCGTTCGGATGTCCATCATAAGCGGTAGGACGCACGCAGTTAACCGGAGGTTAATGGACCGCCGCCTGAACCGGATGGCGTGTCCGCCCGGCCACAATCGGTCGAGAACCTTGCCAAGTGCGTCCCCGTGCCGCTATGAAGAACGGGTCCCTGTCCGGGACCCGCTGCGCCCGATTCCAGCGCACCGGAACGGTCGTTCGGCCCCCGCCCTCGACGCCTTCCTCCGTGGCCCGACAAGCCCGAGGTTTTCGCGTGCGATCGGATCGGCAGGCAGGAACCCGCTGACGCCTCCGGACCTGGATGGCCGGCTTCCGCTGGAGGCCGCTTCGATTAGGTAATGAACGATGGTCCGTCCCGCCGAGGATGAAAAGACGGCCGCAAGGCGTCGGGTTCCAGGGTCCGTGAGCAATCTCGGGCACGCTCGGCGCAGGCGTCCCGTCGGCTCGGCGTTTTCGGACATGGCATTTTCGTATCTCGCGTATTTCGCGTCTTTCTGGGGCCAGACGGCCCGCTCCCACTCCATTCGCGGCACGTCCGTCCGTTTGGCCACGGCCAACGGCACGCATGCGTCCGTGTCGGTTTTTCCCTTCAGCTTCATGTCCCCGCACGTGCCGGGCACGTCGTCCGCCGCCGCGCTTTCGCGCGCTCGCTCCCGACGCTGCCTGGTTCGGCCGGACGTGACCACAAGAGTCTCACATGGCCAACAAGATGCTCATCGACGCCACGCATCCGGAAGAAACCCGGGTCGTGGTTCTACGCGGTAACCGGGTCGAGGAATTCGATTTCGAGGCCGCGAACCGCAAGCAGTTGCGCGGAAACATCTATCTCGCGAAGGTCACGCGCGTCGAACCCTCGCTCCAGGCGGCGTTCATCGAATATGGCGGCAACCGCCACGGCTTCCTGGCTTTCTCCGAAATCCATCCCGATTATTACCAGATCCCCGTCGCCGACCGCATGGCCCTCCTCGAAGAGGAAGCGCGCCAGCATCGTGACGAGGACGACGACGAAGGTCAGAAGAAGCGCAGCCGCCGCCGGCAGCGTTCCGAGAAGCGCGCGCGGCCCGAGGCCAGCGTTTCCGAAGCCGCCACGCTCGAACCCTCTATGGACGGCGAGCAGCCGTCTGGCGAAGCCTTGGCCGAAGCCGGCGACAGCGATGGCGTGACAACGGCGGGCACGGAAAGCGACGGCCGGCCGAACGAGGTCTCCGCGTCCAGCGACGCGCCGCACGAGCAGACCGATACGGTTCCGGCGTCGGAAAGCGCCATGCAGCCGACGGATGAGGAGCCAGCGGCTCATCATCATGAAGTGCTGGCCGTCGATCCGGCCGGCTATGCCACGGTCGAGGCCGACGACGACGCGCCCGAGGGTGATACGGACGAGGACGAGACGTCCGACGAATCCGGCCCGCACGAGCGCAAGGCCCGGGCCCTCGCGTCCGATGACGATCATGGCGACGAGCACGGCGACGAAGAAGAGCACGAGGAAGAGCACGTCGAGCACATCGGCGGCGATGCGATGGAAGAGCTGCCGAACCGCGGCGCGCGCCTGCGCCGGCAGTACAAGATCCAGGAAGTGATCAAGCGCCGGCAGGTTCTGCTGGTGCAGGTCGTGAAGGAAGAGCGCGGCAACAAGGGCGCGGCGCTGACGACCTATCTGTCGCTCGCCGGCCGCTATTCGGTCCTGATGCCGAACACGGCGCGGGGCGGCGGCATTTCCCGCAAGATCACCGACGCGGCCGACCGCAAGCGCCTCAAGGCCGTGGCGGGCGAGCTGGAAGTGCCGGAAGGCATGGGCGTGATCCTGCGCACGGCGGGCGCGTCCCGCACCAAGCCCGAGATCAAGCGCGACTTCGAATATCTGCTGCGCATGTGGGAGACGGTTCGCGAACTGACGCTGAAGTCCACCGCGCCGAGCCTCGTCTACGAGGAAGGCTCGCTGATCAAGCGCGCAATTCGCGACCTCTACAACAAAGACATCGACGAAGTGACGGTGGCGGGCGAGGACGGCTACCGCGAGGCCAAGGAATTCATGCGCATGCTCATGCCGAGCCATGCCAAGAACGTCCAGCCCTATCGCGACCCGCAGCCGATCTTCGCCAAGGCCGGCGCCGAAGCCCAGCTCGACGCGATGTTCTCGAACCACGTCACGTTGCGGTCCGGTGGCTACATCGTCATCAACCAGACGGAAGCGCTCGTCGCCATCGACGTGAACTCGGGACGCTCCACCCGCGAGCACAACATCGAGGACACGGCGCTGCGCACGAATCTGGAGGCGGCCGACGAGGTCGCTCGACAGCTGCGCCTGCGCGATCTCGCGGGCCTCATCGTGGTCGATTTCATCGACATGGAGGAGAACCGCAACAACCGCGCGGTCGAGCGTCGCATCAAGGACGCGCTGAAGAACGATCGGGCGCGCATCCAGGTCGGGCGCATTTCCCATTTCGGCCTGCTCGAAATGTCGCGGCAGCGGATCCGGACCGGCGTGCTCGAAGGCTCGACGGTGATCTGCCCGCATTGCGCGGGCGCCGGCATGGTTCGCGGCACGGCCTCGATCGCCCTGCATGTCATGCGCGTGCTCGAAGATGCGCTGATCAAGAACTCGATGCACAACATCACGGTAAAGACCCGCACCGAGGTGGCTCTCTACATTCTCAATCAGAAACGCAGCCATCTGCGTGCGCTGGAGAACCGTTTTGGCGTGATGATTACCGTCGAAGCCGACGACACGCTGACGGGCATGACCTATCACGCGCTGGAGCGCGGTGACTTGGCGTCGCCGCCGGTCGGGTTCGAGACCAAGGAAATGGTGCGGATCGATTCCGTGCCGATGGACGATGAAGAGTTCGAGGACGAGGTCGAGGACGAGGCGGAGGACGAGGAAGAAGTCGTGGCCGCGCCGGTCCCCGCTCGGGCCGAGGGCGAGCGCAATCGCAATCGCGGCGAGCGGGGCGATCGACCGCCGCGCGACAGTGCCGATGAGACGGACGGAGATGGACGTCGCAAGCGCCGCCGCCGCCGTCGGCGTGGACGTGGCGACCGTGAGCCCTCCTCGATCGAAGCGCATGCGCCGCAGCCCTCAGACGACATGCTCGCCATCGTGGCGGAAATCGGCGGCGATCTGACCCGCCGTGCGGAAGGCGTCGTGTCGGACGGCGAAGTCGATACTCAGGAGGTCGAGAACTTCGAAGTCGAGGGCGCGTCGCAGGGCGAGGCCGACGGCCTCCGTCGTCGTCGCCGGTCGCGTCGGGGTGGCCGCAATCGCCGTCGCGATGGGCACGAAGGTGCGCCCGCCGAAGCGCGCGACAATGGAATCGAGAAGTTCGAAGGCGAAGCGGCTCAGGCCGTCGACAAGTCGCCTGCGGATGAGGGTAGCTCCGAACGCCCTGCCGACGCGCCGGTCGCACCCGCATGGGATTGGGCTCCGATGGCCGCTTCCGCGGCGCCGTTGCCCGCGCCTGCGGCTGCGGAAGCCACCCTCGCCCCGACGGTCGACACCTCCGCCCAGGCAGAGGCTCCGCGGATGGAAGCTCCCCGGATGGAAGCGCCCAAAGCCGAAGCCGCAACGACGCCTGAGCCCGTTTCCGCTCCGCAGGCCGAGGCGAAGGCCGACGTGCCTGCCCCACAACCGGTGGTGCGCGAAGAACTTCCGCCGGCCCCGGCAGGACCGAAGCGGTCCGGCTGGTGGCAGCGCGCCAAACAGACGCTCAGCGGCCACTGAGCCACGCGCGATTTTCTGCGAAACGGCGCCCTCGCGGGCGCCGTTTTCGTTTCGTGCGTGCTCAGACGAGCCAGTTGCGCAGGCGTGACACCGCCTCGACGACGTCGACTTCCGAGCCGGCGAAGGAGAGGCGCATGGTCCGGCTGCCGCGCTCCCGATCGAAGTCGAGCCCCGGGGTCGCGGCGACCCCGGCCTCCATCAGCATGCGCTGGCAGAAGTCGCTCGAGTCGTTCGTCAGGTGGCCGATATCCAGATAAACGTAGAACGCGCCGTCCACAGGATGGAACGAGCCGAGATTCATGCCCGGCAGGGCGTTCAGCAGCACGTCGCGGTTGCGGGCATAGCTTTGCTTGATCGCCTCGAGTTCCGGGCGGGATTCGAAAACGGCCTCGGCCGCCACCTGGCTGAGCAGCGGCACCGAGATGGCGAGGCTCTGCTGCAATCGCTCGACTGGACGCACGAGTTCATCCGGCAGCACGAGCCAGCCGATGCGCCAACCGGTCATGCAGAAATATTTTGAAAACGAGTTCACCACCACGGCGGTTCGCGAGAACTTCAACGCGGTCTCGGCCGGCTCGACGTAGGTGAGTCCGTGGTAGATCTCATCGGAGATGAAGGCGATGCCGAGCCTGTCGCAGGTCTCGCAAATGGCCGCGAGCGCCTGCGGGCTAATCATCGTTCCCGACGGATTGGCCGGGCTCATCAGCAAAACGCCGTCGAGCTTTTGCCGCGCATGTGCGGCCTCGATCATTTCCGCCGTCACCACGTGGCGCGTCTCGGCACGCGTCTCGATCGAGACGGTGTCGATGCCGAGCGCGTCGAGAATGTTCCGATAGGCTGGATATCCCGGCGCCGCGATGGCGACGCGCGCCCCGGCGTCGAACAGCGCGAGGAAACTCAGCAGGAAGCCCGCTGACGAACCGGTCGTGACGACGACGCGTGCCGGGTCGAGATCGACCCCATAGGTCTCGCCATAGTGCCGGGCGATGCGGGCGCGCAACGCGGGGCGTCCCAACGCCTCCGTGTAGCCGATCCGTCCCGCCGCCAGAGCCGCCATGGCGGCATCCCGTGCGGCCATGGGTACGGGCGCACCAGGCTCGCCGACCTCCATATGGATGACGTGCGCGCCCTCGCGTTCGCGGCGGGCGGCGGCGGACATGACGTCCATGGCGATGAAGGGCGCCACGCGACTGCGACGCGACGGCTTCAAAACGCGCGCTGCGCCCATAGGCGGGACGGGCTTCAGGTCGGACATGGTGCGGTGATCCCGGCTTGTTCAATCGATGGTTTCGTCGGCGCCGTCGTCACGCCATAATGAACGCATTCGTATCGTGCCCCAGTGGACTTGTCCCGAGGATCGATGTCAGAACGCATGACGCAGACGACACGTGTTTCATTTCGCCGGAGCCCTAGCAGCGCGCCGTATTTTGCGCCAGCCCGGAGGCTGCGCGCTCTTCTCGCGGGCGTCGTGTCGCTGGCGCTTCTGACGCCCGGGCCGGTCGCGGCCCAGAATGACGCGCCGTCCAAGACGACGATCATCCGCGATGCCGAGATCGAGCAGTTGATGCGCGAATACACGGCTCCCATCTTCAAGGCCGCGGGCATCAATGCCAGCGCGGCCAAGATCATTCTCGTGGGAGACAGGTCGTTCAACGCCTTCGTGGCCAACGGCCAGAAGATCTTCATCAACGTCGGCGCCCTGATGGATTCGAAGACGCCGAACGAGATCATCGGCGTTCTGGCGCATGAAAGCGGGCATATCGCGGGTGGCCACCTTTCGCGGCTCCGGCAGGAACTCGCGCGGGCGCAGATCCTCGCGGTCGCGGGCATGCTGGTCGGCGCGGGCGCGATGGTGGGGACGATGAATTCCGGGCGCGTGGGCTCGGATTCGCGCGGCGCCATGGGTGCGATGCTGGGTCCGCAGGAGCTGATCCGACGCTCGCTCCTGTCCTACCAGCGCGGCGAGGAACAGGCGGCGGATCGCGCGGCGGTGAACTATCTCGCCAAGACCGGGCAATCGGCGCGCGGCCTGCTGGCGACGCTGGAGCGTTTCCAGAAGGATGCGCTCTTCAAAAGCTCGGCGATGGACCCGTATCTTCTGTCGCATCCGCTGCCTGCCGAGCGGATCTCGAATCTGTCCTCGGCCGCCAAGGCTTCGCCGGCCTTTGCCAGCGGAGACTCGCCGGCGCTACAGGCCCGACACGACATGATGCGCGCCAAGCTGTTCGGCTTCATGGGCAATTCAGGCGAGGTGGCGCGCCGGTATCCGGCCAGTGACGGTTCGTTGCCGGCCCGCTACGCACGCGCCATCGCGGCCTACAAGCAGGGCAGAATCGCCGAGGCTTTGTCGCAGGTCGACGCGCTGATCGCCGCGCAGCCCCAGAACGCCTATTTTCACGAGTTGAAGGGGCAGGCGCTGCTGGAATCCGGCCGCGCGTCGCAAGCCGTGGCGCCGCTCCGCCGCGCCGCGTCGCTGGCCCCCGCCGGATTGCCCATTCGCGTCATGCTCGGGCATGCGCTCGTCGGCACCGGCCAGCCGCAGGATACGGCCGAAGCCGTGCGGGTGCTGACACAGGCGACGCAGCGGGAGTCCGAGAATCTGGAGGCGTGGCAATATCTCGCCATGGCCGAGGAGCGACGTGGCAACGTGCCGGCCGCTCAACTCGCCGCCGCGCAGGCGCTGTTCGTACAGGGCAAGTTCGTCGAGGCCCGGACGCAGGCGGATCGTGCGCAAAAGCAGTTCGCACGCGGCACGCCCGGCTGGCTGAAGGCCGACGACATTCTCAACTACCGCCCGCCCAACTTCAATTAAGCCGGAGCTTGTCGTTTTCGTGAGCGGCCCTGCTTCGACGCGCGGCGTGGAATGGTCTAAAAAGCCTGCAGAATTCATTGGCCCGCTCGACTCGAACGGGCCTCGAGGAGATATCGATGATCGATAAGACCCCGCGCAAACCGCTCAGGCTCCGGGCGCCCCGCCTCGTCGCCGCCTGCTTCGGTGCGTTGCTCGCCGCGCAGATCTGGACGCCCGCGCCGGCTGCGGCCCAGTTTTCCGAAACGCAGAAGAGTGAGATCGGCACGATCATCCGCGATTACCTGATGAAGAACCCCGAAGTGCTGCGGGACGCGATCAACGAACTCGAGTCGCGCACGGCACGCGCCGAGACCGAGGCACGCAGCAAGGCCGTGGTGGACAACAAGGAGTTGCTCACCAACTCTCCCTACAGCGCCGTCGTGGGAAACCCCAACGGCAAGGTCACGCTGGTCGAGTTCTTCGACTATAATTGCGGTTACTGCAAAACCGCCCTGCCCGATCTCGCGCGGCTCGCCAAGGATCATCCGGATCTGCGGATCGTGTTGAAGGATTTTCCGGTCCTGGGACCCGGGTCGGTCGAGGCCGCGCAGGTGGCGATCGCCCTGCGAAGCCAGATCAAGGGCCAGAAATACTGGGATTTCCACACCAAACTTCTCGGCACGCGCGGCAAGCCCGTGGGCAAGACAGAGGCGCTTGCGGCAGCCAAGGACGCGGGAGCCGACATGGCGAAGCTGCAGAAGGACCTGGAGGGTCCGGCGATTTCGACCAGCCTGCAGGAGGTGGCGCGCCTCGCCGACGCACTCAGCCTGTCAGGTACGCCGACCTACGTGGTCGGTGACGAAGTCGTGGTCGGGGCGGTCGGCTATGACGCGCTGAAGTCCAAGCTCGACAACGTCCGCAAGTGCGGCAAGGCGAGTTGCGGCTGAGCGCGCGCCCGGGCGCCGGGCTCGTGTTCGCAGGGGATCACGCACCCGCAAGGCTTCCCTCATCGGGACAACCGGGCTATGAGACGCTTCGGCTGGTCCGCCCCCTGGGCGCGACGGCACCCCGCTGCGCTGCCAACGGTCTGCATCCATGAGCACAGACTGCATGAAGTCCGATTGCCGATGAAATCCATTCACGTCGTCAATGGACCCAATCTCAATCTCCTGGGCACCCGGGAGCCTGCGACCTATGGGACGGTGACGCTGGCGGACATCGAAGCCGGGCTCGCGGCGCGTTGCGCGCGCGAAGGTCTGTCGCTCGTGTTCAGGCAGTCCAATCACGAGGGACAACTCGTCGATTGGATTCAGGAGGCCAGCGCTGCGGGCGCGGGCGTCATCCTGAATGCCGGAGCCTATACGCACACGTCGATCGCGCTTCATGATGCAATTCGGGGTTCCGGCGCGCAGGTCGTCGAGGTGCACCTGTCCAACGTGCACGCGCGCGAAAGCTTCCGGCATCATTCCACCATTTCTTCCGTCGCCGCAGGCGTGATCCTGGGCTTCGGCGCGCTGTCCTACGACCTGGCGCTCGAGGCCCTGATCTCCCTGTCCAAGTCCAAGAAGAGCTGACCCTCCATGAAGAAACCCGAACCCAAAGTCACCTCGGCGGCGACCGCCGCGCAATCGGCGGTCAAAGCCGCGAGCGGCGGCATTGATCCCAAGCTCGTTGAATCCCTGGCGGAGATCGTGTCACGGCTCGACCTGACGGAAGTAGAGGTCGAACATGACGGCCTGCGCATTCGCGTCGCCCGGCAGATCCAGCCGACCTATGTGACCATGCCCTCGGCTTCCCCGACGGCGTCCTACGCGCCGAACGCCGTCGTGGCGCCGCCTCCGGTGGCCATTTCGGATGCGCCGGCCGCCGTTGGAGAACATGCCGGCACGGTAAAATCGCCGATGGTCGGAACCGTGTATCGCCGGCCGAGCCCGGATGCCAAGCCGTTCGTCGACGTCGGTTCGCAGGTCAAGGCCGGCGAGAAGATCCTGCTGGTCGAGGCGATGAAGACGTTCAACGAAATCGTCGCGCCGCGCTCCGGCACCATCACGGCCATTCACGTCGAAGACGGCCAGCCGGTCGAGTACAACGAGCCGCTCCTCGTGATCGAATGAGCGATGTTTCGAAAGTCGGTGTCCGCATGTTCGACAAGATTCTGATTGCCAACCGGGGCGAGATCGCGCTTCGCATCCTGCGCGCCGCCAAGGAACTCGGCATCGCGACGGTAGCCGTCCATTCGACGGCGGATGCCGATGCGATGCACGTCAAGCTGGCGGATGAGAGCGTCTGTATCGGACCGCCGCCCGCGCGCGAGAGCTATCTGAACATCCCGGCGCTTCTCGCAGCCTGCGAGATCACCGGCGCGGACGCGATTCATCCCGGTTACGGGTTCCTGTCCGAGAACGCCCGCTTCGCCGAAATTCTCGCCGACCACAACATCGGGTTCATCGGTCCCAAGGCCGAGCATATCCGGATCATGGGCGACAAGATCGAAGCCAAGCGCACCGCCAAACGGTTGGGCATCCCCTGCGTGCCCGGATCCGAAGGCGGCATCACGGACGACGAGGAGGCGATGCGCGTCGCCCGCGAGATCGGCTATCCGGTGCTGGTGAAGGCCGCCTCCGGCGGCGGCGGGCGCGGCATGAAGGTCGCCAAGACGGAAGAGGATCTGTCCAACGCCTTGTCGACCGCGCGGACCGAAGCCAAGGCAGCCTTCGGCGACGACGCGGTCTATCTCGAGAAATATCTCGAGAAGCCCCGCCACATCGAGATCCAGATCCTCGGAGACGGTCAGGGCCGCGCCATTCATCTGGGCGAACGCGATTGCTCTCTGCAGCGGCGTCACCAGAAGGTGCTGGAGGAAAGCCCCTCGCCTGCGCTCAACGACACGCAGCGCGCCGAGATCGGCGAGATCTGCGCGGCGGCCATGCGCGAGTTGCGTTATTCGGGCGCGGGCACGATCGAGTTTCTCTACGAGGAGGGAAACTTCTACTTCATCGAGATGAACACGCGCATCCAGGTGGAGCATCCGGTGACCGAGATGGTCACAGGCATCGATCTGGTGAACGAGCAGATCCGCATTGCAGCCGGGTCGCCGCTCAGCATCACGCAGGAAGACGTGCGTTTTGAAGGCCACGCCATCGAGTGCCGGGTGAATGCCGAGCATCCGTCGACGTTCCGGCCCTCGCCCGGCAAGATCGCCTATTATCATCCTCCGGGCGGCCTGGGCGTGCGTGTGGATTCTGCCGTCTACCAGGGCTATACGATCCCGCCGAACTACGATTCTCTGGTCGGCAAGCTGATCGTGCATGGCCGCAATCGCACGGAAGCGCTGATGCGTCTTCGTCGCACGCTGGACGAGTTCATCATCGACGGCATCGAGACCACGATCCCGCTGTTCCGGACGCTGGTGCGCAATGCCGACATCCAGAACGGGCTCTACGACATCCACTGGCTCGAGAAGTTTCTCGCGACCGGCGGCATGGAGCCTCCGGCCGAATGAGGCCGTAAACCATTCATGAAAACCATGCCCGCGCGTCGATCTGGCGTTCGGGCATGTTTGCATTATGATCGTTCCGTTCCGGCATTTTGCGCCGGCCCGTGCATCGGGGAACGGAGTTTTACTTATGTCTATTTCGAGCTTGTTCAGGCTGACGCCAGCCGGGATTTTTCGCGCTGCCGCCATCGCGGCATCCGCCTTCGCCCTCTTCATCATGACCGCACCGGCCAGCGCCCAATGGGAACATCGTCGCGGCGCGCGTGACGGCCGCTACGTCCAGCACCACCGGGCCCAGCGCCCGCCCGTGGTCCGGCACCGGCCGCGGCCCATGGCGCACATGTACCGCCCCCAGATGCGTCCGGTCATGCGCGAGCGCTACGGATACCGCCCAAT